>NZ_JBFUJK010000022.1:0-55587 GCF_056401395.1 Arthrobacter sp. P4_F11 | reverse complement strand
GTTGTAGGCCGCGTTGACCTCGCCGCCGACGAACCACTTAGCGAACGGCGGGTCGGACCAGTCCAGCGCCTGGGTGAAGTCCCTGGACCAGCTCAGCAGCTCCCGGGCCTGCTTCGCCCAGAAGGCGGGACGGTCGGCGTCGGCCTCGGCGTAATCGGCGGCGGTGACCACTGCGTTCGCGGCGAACTCGGCGGACGGCGCGAAACGGCGGTTCTCCTGCGACAGGTTTTCGAACGCGTCGCCCTGGGGCATCTGCGTGGCCATGGAGCCGGGTGGTACCGCGGTGCGGGCGTTGGACATGGGAAACCCCTGTTCTTTCTTACATATTCTGCAGTGAAAATTGCGTGTGTGCGGCAGCGGCGTATCCCCAGGGTGCCTGGGGATACGCCGCCGTCGCAGCCAGCCGGGTTGATCAGTACTTGTTGATCAGTACTTGATGACCACGCGGCCGTCGATCTTGGCATGCTTCATTTCGTCGAGGACAGCATTCACTTCGGAGAGCTCCCTCGTGGAGACCGTGGGGTGGATCTTGCCCTGGGCGTAGAAGTCGAGTGCTTCTTCCAGGTCCTGCCGGGTTCCGACAATTGAGCCGCGGACCGTCAGGCCCTTGAGCACAATCTCGAAGATCGGCGCCGGGAAGTCCCCCGGCGGCAGCCCGTTGAAAACGATCGTTCCGCCGCGCCGGGCCATCCCGATGGCCTGCCCGAACGCTGACGGGTGCACTGCCGTGACCAGGACTCCATGACATCCTCCGGTTTCGCGCTGGATAACTTCGACGGGGTCTTCGTGCAGGGCGTTGACGGTCAGTTCGGCGCCGTGCTTCTTGGCCAGGGCCAACTTGTCATCGGCAATGTCCACCGCAGCGACCCGCAGCCCCATGGCGACGGCGTACTGGACAGCGATGTGCCCGAGTCCGCCGATCCCGGAGATGGTGACCCACTGGCCCGGCTTGGCCTCGGTCATCTTCAGGCCCTTGTAGACGGTCACGCCGGCGCAGAGCACGGGTGCGATTTCCACCGGGTCCGAACCGGCCGGAATGCGGGCGGCAAACCGGCTGTCGACCAGCATGTACTCGCCGAAGGAGCCGTCGACGCTGTAACCGGCGTTCTGCTGCGCCTCGCACAGGGTTTCCCAGCCAGTGCGGCAGTACTGGCAGTCGCCGCAAGCGGACCAGAGCCACGCGTTGCCGACCAAATCGCCGATGGCCAGATCGGTGACGCCCTCGCCGACGGCGACGACCTCGCCCACGCCTTCGTGGCCGGGAATGAAGGGCGGTGACGGCTTGACCGGCCAGTCTCCCTCCGCGGCGTGCAGGTCGGTGTGGCATACGCCGGTGGTGAGGACCTTGACCAGGGCCTCTCCGCGTCCCGGCACGGGAACGGGCAGGTCCTGGATCTGAAGATCCTTGCCGAATTCGGTAACTACAGCTGCTCTCATCGTCGTCATTGTCGATATTCCTTCGTCGTTTGTAGCCGCAGCAAATAATGCGCAGGCATGAGTTTGAACGTCACTCCAGAAGCCGGGCGTGATGCCCGTTGTCCGCCGAAAGCCTCACCGGGGGTGCGGGTGAGGCCCGCGGATTGTCAGGGTGTGGATAACCCAACCATCGCTGGCACTTGTGCTGAGCAGGATGATGGCCGCTGCCTAAAGCCTAGGGAAGGGAGGGTTGCGACGAGGTTGCAGTCTTGTGAGTCAGGTCACCTTGGCTGGTGAGTTCCGAGTTCGGCTTCCAGGCGCTCGATGTCGGCCACCACCCCAGCCCTCTTAGGGGAGCGGGGCGGCAGCAGCTTCAGCGCCGCCATCCGGACGGCAATGTCATCGCTCGCTTCGGGAAGTTCCGCATACTGGAGCAGGGCTTCCGCGCTGCCGTCCGTTAGGACCGCCTCCCGAAGGAGTGTGGAGACGCGCCTGCGCAGCGTCACCACACCCGGAGCCTCGGAGCGAGGCAACACCGGTCCGCGATAAATCTCCAGGGCGACTCGGTGTGCCCCGCGCTGGAGGCAACTGAGAACCTGTCCGGCGTCCGGCAGCACGTCCACGATGAGTCTGTAGGGCCGGGATTCCGGTACGGCGGCAGGATTGAACTGCTGCAGGACTTTTCTCAACCGGACCATCTCCGCCCGAAGTGTCATGGCTGGGACTTCCCCGAACAGCATGCCGCCCAGCTCTTCGCCGCTGAGACCATCCGGATGGATGCTCAGCAGGGCCAGAATCTCACTGTGCCGTGGAGACAGCGATACTGTTCTTCCTTCGATGCTGAGCAGCGCGTGGTCGCGGCCGAGCAGTTGCAGGCTGTTGCGATAGAGGCTCCGGGCCGGGCTGCCGGGAACGGTTCTGGGCCTTGCGGCGGACGCGGGCTCTCGCCGCCGTGCGAGCCGGTCGCGTTGCGCAGCGGCCAGCAGGAGACGCTCCACGTGCAGCTGCGCCTGCGCGGCCGCGACCGCAGCCTCTACGAGGGAAAGCGTGTGCGGGGCGACTGCCATCTCGGTGCCGGTGATATCCAGGACTCCGATCACGGCGCCGGTGTCTGGATCACGGAACGGCACGGCCGTGCAGCTCCACGCGTGAACAGCCCGGTTGAAATGCTCGGGACCGGAGACCTGGAGGCTGCGGCCCAGTGCCAGGGCGGTTCCAGGAGCGCTCGTGCCCACGCTGGCCTCGGACCAGTCCGCGCCCTCAACGAACATCATGCCCTCGGCACGCCGGCGCAGGGCAGCGTCCCCGTCGACCCACAGGAGCCGGCCCAGCTCATCCCCGACAGCCACGAGCAACCCTTGGTCGGAACTGGGCTGAATCAGCAGCTTGTTAATCACCGGCATGATCGACGCCAGCGGATGGCCGCGACGGTACTCCTCAAGGGCTTCTCCATCGAGGAGTACCGAGGACGGCGGCATGTCAGGGTTGGCCTGCAGCCGGAGCGAACGCTTCCAGGATTCTTCAATGATTCTGCGAAGCGGACCCGTCCCGGACCTGATGCTGAGCTGCATCGATGCTGTGACACGCCTGGCAGCAGATTGCGCCGGCTCGGTCGCCGGGTTTGGGGATAGCGACCGGGGACTACGCACGGTGGCTCCAGTGTCGACAAACAGGAGTGGGGTCCAAGTGGCCCCAATCACAAGGATACCGCCGCTGTGTGCCTTGATCGCGGCCTGGCCCCATCACAAACTGCTGGCGGAGTCCATCTAGACGCGTCCCAGGGCGTCGATGTCCTCGAGGAACTGCTGGTGCACTTCATCGCTGACCGTTGTCCGGGTGTCCGCGATCGCGTCGAGGTAGTCCTGGGTCGAGGGGCCCTTCCGGACCGCCTCGCGGACTGAGGCGCTGCCGCTGGACGCCGCGCCGCCGTCGTCGTACACCGCCTTTTCCAGCGCCCGCTGGGAGGCGCTGCGGGCCGCGTACTCGATGTCCGCGGGGGAGAAGCCCTCGGTACGGTCCACCAGGAGCTCGACGTCGACGTCGTCCACCACGGCAACGGGGATGAAGCGCTGCCACATGGCCTCCCGGGCCTGCCGGTCCGGCAGGCCGATCGGGATGACGTAATCGAACCGGCCGTGCCGCAGGAACGCCGAATCCAGGGCGCGGATGAAGTTGGTGGCGCAGACCAGGAGCCGGCCGGGCTGCTCGCGGAAGGCGGGGATGATCTTCAGGAGCTCGTTCGTGACGCCCTGCAGGGGAGAGGGCGGTTCGCCCGAGCGCTGCGCGGCGATCTCCTCGACCTCGTCGATGAAGACCACCGCGTGCTCCAGTTCGGCGATTTCCAGGAACGTCTCGCGCAGCGCCCCGGCCAGCCCCTTCGGATCGGCGGCCAGCCGGGAGGGGAAGACCTCCACGAACGGCCACTCCAGCCGGGACGCGATCGCCTTCGCAAACGTCGTTTTGCCGGTACCGGGAGGGCCGAAGAGGACCACGGCGCGCGGCGGCACCACACCGTATTCGTCGGCGAGGTCTGCCTCCGCGAGCGGAAGGACCAGCCGGCGCTCCAGGAGTTCCTTTTCCAGGCGCATGCCTGCGACGTTCTCCCACAGGTCACGGGCCAGGATGCGGCCGCCAAGCAGGCTGAGGGGTTCCAGTTCCTGGCGCTGGACCGGGATCTTCCGTTCGAAGTAGCGCAGGTTCTTCTTCAGCGCGAAGCCGCGGCCCAGGAACGCCTCCACCCGGGTTTCGGATTCCGGCATCAGGGCCGAGAGCTTGTTGAGCCCGTGCGGTGCCATCCGGTTCTCGACCGCGGCCAGCAGCGAGGTGCCGATTCCGCGGCCCCGGAATTCGGGCAACGTGGCCAGGAAGACGATCCAGCCCTGGTCATGGGCGGCCCGTCCGACGGCGGCACCCACCACCTGCTCGCCCTGCACCGCGACGACGGCGTGGTCCTTCTCGCAGGAGGCGAGCACCTCGGAGAGGGCGTAGACGGGCTCGACATTTGATTCCTTGAGGGACTCCCAGAGGTGCAGGATGCCGTCGAGGTCGGCCGAATGGAAATCCCTGATCCGCCAATTGGTCATGAGCTGTCTCCCGGGTGGTTCGTCGCTGAGCCATGTTGAGTCTGTCCGCTGAGCATATGCGAACCGGCCGCAGGAGAGGTTGCGGGGACGTTGCGTTACGCGGAGGCGGACTGCCGGGATGTTACTCCGAATCCCCGCCGGTCCCACGCACGGGTCGGTTGGCCACGAGCGGATACGGGCCGGTGAACCCGTCGCGGACGGCGGCGATCTCCAGGATGCGGTGCCGGCAGAGGCGCCAGCCGAGCATCAGCAGCGGGATGATGACCGCGAGGGAGGCGATGGTCCACGTTCCGACTGGCGAGTCGAAGGCCATGAGGACCAGCACCGCCAGGAGGAAGGCCAGGGTGATCCAGCCCGTGACGGGTGCGCCCGGCATGCGGAACGCGGGCCGGAGCAGTTCCCCGCGGGCTGCGAGCCGGGCGAGCTGCATCTGGCAGAGGACGATCATGGCCCAGGTGCTGATGATGCCCAGCGATGCGACGTTCAGGACGATCTCGAAGGCCTCGGCCGGGACCACGGCGTTCAGGATCACGCCCAGGACAGCCACTGCGGCAGTGAGGGCGATGCCGCCGTAGGGGACACCGGACTTATTCATCCGGCCTGCGAATTTCGGCGCGGAACCGGAAATGGACATCGAGCGCATGATCCGGCCGGTGGAGTAAAGGCCTGCGTTGAGCGAGGACAGCGCCGCGGTAAGAACCACGAGGTTCATGATGGCGTCCACGCCGTCGACCCCGATGGAGCCGAAGAATGTCACGAAGGGGCTTTCGCCGGCCTTGTAGGAGCTGTAGGGCAGCAGCAGGGAGAGCAGCACGAGCGAGCCGACGTAAAACACCGCGATGCGCACGATCACCGTGTTGATGGCCCGCGGCATGATCTTTTCGGGGTTTTCGGTCTCGCCGGCGGCGGTGCCGATCAGTTCGATCGAGGCGTAGGCGAACACGACGCCCTGCATCACCACGATGGCCGGCAGCAGGCCATTGGGGAACATGCCGCCGTTGTCCGCGATGAGGCTGAAGCCGACTTCCTGCCCGGCCACGGGCGTGCCGAAGATGACGAAGTAGATGCCGACGAGCAGGAAGGACACGAGCGCCACGACCTTGATGAGCGCGAACCAGAATTCCAGCTCGCCGAACACCTTGACGCTGATCAGGTTCAGGCCCAGGACCAGGATCAGGGCCGCCAGGGCCCAGGTCCACTGCGGCACGTCGGCGATGGGCGCCCAGTATTTCTTGAAGAAGTTCATGTACAGCGCGACGGCGGTGATGTCCACGATCGCGGTCATGGCCCAGTTCAGCCAGTACAGCCAGCCGGTGACGAACGCGGCCTTCTCGCCGAAGAATTCGCGGGCGTAGGACACGAACGAGCCGGACGAGGGCCGGTGCATCACGAGTTCGCCGAGCGCGCGCAGGATCATGAAGGCGAAGAACCCGCAGACGGCATAGCTGATGATCAGGGCCGGACCGGCGGTGGCGAGCCGGCCGCCGGCGCCCATGAACAGGCCGGTGCCGATGGCGCCGCCGATCGCGATCATCTGGACCTGCCGGGGTTTCAGGCCTTTGTGGTAGCCCTGGTCCTCGGCGTGGAGCGCAGCTCCCGAGGCGTGGGCATGAGCCGGAATGGTGTGGTCGGTGACGGCGGATTGTTGCTGGGTCTGCTGTCGAGCGGGCAGTTTTTGGGCGCGGGCAGTGTCAGGAGAAGTCATGGGGGTCCTTCGGGGTTCGGAGGGGCGCTACTTGCTCAGGTTGGCCAGGCGGTGCGGGCTGAGGAGCTCGGTGAGCTGCTCGTCGGTGAGCAGGCCGTGTTCGAGCACTAGTTCCGCGACGCCCTTGCCGGTGGCGAGGGCTTCCTGGGCGATGGCCGTGGCTGTGGCGTAGCCGAGTTGCGGGTTCAGGGCGGTGACGAGGCCGATGGATTGTTCCACGGTGAGGCGGAGGTRTTCGGTGTTGGCGGTGATGCCCCGGACGCAGCGGGCCGTGAGGGTGCGGCAGGCGGCTTCCAGGTGGGAGATGCTCTTGTGGAGGCTGTGGACGATGATGGGTTCGAAGGCGTTGAGCTGGAGCTGGCCGGCCTCGGCGGCCATGGTGATGGTGACGTCGTTGCCGATCACCTCGTAGGCGACCTGGCTGACCACTTCCGGGATGACCGGGTTGATCTTGCCGGGCATGATCGAGGAGCCGGACTGCACCGCGGGGAGGTTGATCTCGCCGAAGCCGGCGCGCGGGCCGGAGGAGAGCAGCCGGAGGTCGTTGCAGATYTTGGARAGTTTCACGGCRACCCGCTTSAGCACSCCGGAGAGGTGSACGAAGGCGCCGACGTCCTGGGTGGCCTCGATCAGGTCCACGGCCGTRATCAGCGGCAGGCCGGTGATTTCGGCCAGGTGCCGGCAGGCCGCTTCGGCATACCCGGCGGGGGCGTTCAGGCCGGTGCCGATCGCGGTGGCGCCGAGGTTGATTTCGTGGATCAGCAGGTCGGCTTCGGCCAGGCGGAGCCGGTCCTCGCCGATCGTGACGGCGTAGGTGCCGAACTCCTGGCCGAGGGTCATGGGGACGGCGTCCTGGAGCTGGGTGCGGCCCATCTTCACCACCGTGCGGAACTCGAGGGCCTTTGCGGCGAAGGCGTCTTCGAGCTCGGTGAGGGCCTGGAGCAGTTCCCGGGCCGCGAAGATCGTGCCGAGCTTGACCGCGGTGGGGTAGACGTCGTTGGTGGACTGGCTGAGGTTGACGTGGTCGTTGGGGTGCAGCCGGGCGTAGTCGCCCTTCGGGTGCCCGAGGATTTCCAGGGCCCGGTTGGCGATGACCTCGTTGGCGTTCATGTTCGAGGAGGTCCCGGCGCCGCCCTGGATGACGTCGACGACGAATTGCTCGCTGAGTTTGCCGTTCATGACCTCGGTGCAGGCTTCCCCGATGGCGGCGGCACGCCCGGCGTCGAGCAGTCCGAGCTCGTGGTTGGTGCGGGCGGCGGCGAGYTTCACGGCGGCCAGCCCGCGGACCAGGTGCATGTTGGAGGACAGCGGCTGGCCGGTGATGGGGAAGTTCTCCACGGCCCGGAGGGTGTGGACGCCCCAGTAGGCGCCGGCGGGAACATCCCGGTCACCCAGGAGATCGTGTTCGGAGCGGAATTCTGCGCGTTCGTCGTGCGAGGTCATGGCGGTCCCTTACAGGTTTTTGGGGGCGTGGGAGAACTTGGGGTCAGCGAGGAAATCGGTGGCCTGCAGCAGCCCGACGGGCCGGCCGCCGCCCAGCACAGGGGTAGCGGCAAGGCGCGCCAAGGGGGAGGTGTCGACGTCGAGCGCGGCCAGGACCCGGACGGTGACGGGCATCCGGGCGCGGTCTCCGCCGTCGGAAACCTTCACGGCGAGGGCACGGCCATCCGGGAGGCCCACCAGCTGGACGCCCTCGAAACCGTCCTTGGCAAGCAGGCCGGGGACCAGGCGCATCAGCTCGGTGACATCCCGGTCCTCGCCCGCAACCATCTCGGGGTGGCGGCGCATGGCGCGGCCGACGGCGGCTTCCGCTTCGCCGACTTCTGTTTCGCCGGATCCGGCCGCGGCGGCCGCGGCGAGGCGGCCGAAGGCGCGGGCCATGCCGCGCAGCGTGAGCGCAAAGAGCGGGGTGCCGCAGCCGTCAGTGGTGGTGCGCTGGGGGTCTTCACCGGTCAGGTCCGCCACGGTCCGGGCCACCAGCTGCTGTAGCGGGTGCGCCGGGTCCAAGTAGCCCTGAACCGGCCAGCCATTGATAACGCAGGTGGCCGCCATGGCGGCATGCTTTCCGGAACAGTTCTGCGTCAGTTGGGTGGCCTGGCCCCCGCCGCCGAGCCAGTCTTCGCGCTCGCGGACGCCGTAGGGGAGATCGGTGCTGTTCTCGAGGTCCGCGGGCGTCAGCCCGTGCAGCTCCAGGATGCGCCCGGCGCCGTCACGGTGGCTGGCTGCGCCAGAATGGCTGGCGGCGGCGAGGGCGAGGAGTTCGTCCGGGAGGTCCAGCCCGGCGCGGACCATGGCGACGGCCTGCAGGGGCTTCAGGGCGGACCGCGGGTAGAACGGGGCGAGGGGCTCCCCGGCAGTGAGGAGGATCTGGCCGTCCGCTGCGGTGGCGATGACCGAGCCGTAGTGGACACTCTCGACCAGCCCGTCCCGGGTCTGGACCGCAAGCGGGACGTGCTGCGGCAGCCACTCCGGGGCGAGCGGGGTCGGGGTGTTGGCGAGAGCAGGGGAAGTCATTGCGTCCTTTGGCGGTGGCGGTTGATGCGGTTGTGGTGGCTGGTCACTGTGTTGGTGCTGGTTTTGCCGGTGCTGACCAGATTGCTTACGGCATCGTTGACGGCACCAGGCACCAGGCACCAGGCGCCTGACCTCAGGCGTTGAGAATCGAGTCGAGGGCAATGCCAACGGCGTGCAGATGCTGGCTCATGGCGATGCGCGCCGTCGCCGCGTCGCCGGCTTCGATCGCGGCCAGGATGCGCCGGTGCTCCTCGTCGGACGCGTGCTGGCGGTCCGCCACCATGTTCAGGGTCTCGGACTGGTGGGCGAGGGCGTCCCGGATGTCCGCGACGACGTTCTCGAAGACCTTGTTTCGGCTGGCCCGCGCGATCAACGCGTGGAAGCTGGAGTCCAGGCCCACCCACACTTCGGGGTCGTCCTCGCCGCTCATCGCGGCAACGATGTCGCGCAGCGTTGCCAGCTCCTCGGCCGAACGGCGTTCTGCAGCCAGTCCGGCGGCAGGAACCTCGATATGGGGACGCGCCTCCGTGAGGTCGCGGGCCGAGTATTGGCCCAGGACCAGGTCCTTTGCCACGCGGTTGGCGACGACGAAAGTGCCCCGCCCGGTCTTGGTGACCGTCAAGCCCAGGGCGGTGCAGGAGCGCAAGGCCTCGCGGACCACGGAGCGGCTCACGCCGTACTGCTGGGCAAGAGTGGCCTCGGAGCTCAGCTTGGCGCCGACGCCGAGCTTGCCGGATTCGATCTCGGTGCGGAGGACGTTGAAAACGGCTTCGGCGGCACTGAGGCGAGCCAAAGGCTGTCCTGCTGTCCGGCTGTCTGACAGGTTCACGCTTTAAAACATGGCAGAGATCACATCGGCGTGTCAAGTATGACGGCGGCCCCGGGGGTTCGGGGCCGCCGTCGCCGCTCGGGCCGGAGTTCCGGCGGCGGCCTACTAGCCTGGGTTTGCGTCCGGGCTGCTGGCCGGGACTACTGGACCTTGGACGGGCGGGTGCGGACCAGCGCGGTGACGCCCGCGGCCAGGCCGATCAGCCCTGCAGCCAGGCCGATCCAGACGGCGGCGGATCCGCCGTCACTGGACGTGCCCGCTGCCGCTGCCGGGGCCGCCGAGGGTGCGGTCGTCGTGGCTGCGGCGGGGACGGCTGCGCCGTGGGCCTCGGCGTCCTTGGCCGTGGTCACGAAGGAGGGTGCCGGGTGCCCGGGTTCGGCCTGGCCCTCGACTGTCTTCTCGTCCCACTTCACGACGGTTCCATCGGTGTAGGTCTGGGCCGTCGGCAGCGTCACCGTAGTTCCCGCGTCCGGCAGGACGCCGACGGACAGTGAGAAGGCCTGGTACTCGTCCGGTCCGATCTGGTGGGCCTCGTCAGCGGTCCAGACCACGGAACTCGGGGCCTTGGTGATCGTGGCGCCGGCGACCGTGATCGGCTTCGGCAGCTCGCTCGTGGTGATGACGGCCTTCCAGCCCTCGACAGGCTTCACCGACACCGAAGTGAACGGGGTGTCCGTGGGCAGCGTGACTTCGAGTTTGCTGGTCTTGGCCGATTCCGACTCGCTGGGGACATTGAACGTCAGGTGGCTGTAGCCGCCCGCGGCCGGATCATCGGTGTCGACGTGGACGTGGGCGGAGGCGGCTGCTGCGCCGGCGGCGAGCAGGCCCGCGGTCATCGTGGCGGCAGCGGCGGTTTTGAGGGTACGGAGAAGGGAGGATTTCATGGCAAGGGTGCCTTTCACTAACGGATATCAAGTGGGGAGCCGTCCGGTGCGTTGTCCTTCCGGCGGTAGCAGTGGGGTGGCCGCCTGCTGTCCCCGTCCGTAGGTGAAAGGGATTGAAGTCAGGCGGCGGGCGACAGCGCCGGAGGTCCGCGCCTGGTCGGCAGGCGGAGGCCAGCCCGGGCTTTGGGGAAGACCAGGTTGACCGCGCAGGGGCCGGGGACGCGCAGGGGCGTGGCGGCGGAGGGCTGGGGCAGTTGCACGAGCGGGCGCAGCCAGGAAGCAAGTGCGGACAGGGCCCGCTCGCTGCGTGCGAGCAAAAGTGCCGTGCCGAGCGTCGCAATCGCGTGTGCGGCGAACATGGCTCCGCCCATGTCGGCCGCCGAAACCGCCATGGAAGGCTCGGGCATCGCCGGGGCAATGGCAGCCGCTGAATGGCCCGGATGGCCCGGATGACCCGCAGCCATCCGGGCCTGGAGGGCCGCGGGCGCCCCTGAGGACAAGGCGCCGAAGGACCAGTGCAGCCACAGTTGCCCTACGCCGAGCAGGCCGGCCAGGGCCGGAAAGGACAGGCGGACGCGGGTAAGTACGGCCACGGGGACCATCGCCACGGCACACAACGCCGTCACGATCGCCGGCTCGGGCAGCCGTCCGCCGCCGGCCAGGTGCCCGCCGGCTGCCAGCGCCACGATGATGGATCCGATCAGGCCGGTGCGGAACAGCCGGAAGGAAGCGCGCGTCATCGTGTGCAGTCCTTTCCGGATTCCGTGGGGTCTGGTTGTCGCTTAAGTCCCTTAAATCCTACGGGCCATTGTGAACCGCCACGTCCGCGCGCGGCTGAACCGCCCAATCTGTGCCGGCCGGGCTGCGCCAGCCGGCTATGACGGCGGGTGTCTTCGATCGCCGGCGGTTGCCCCCGCCTGCCCAGTTCGCCGGTACGTACGTGCCGTTATAGCTCTGTGCAGGCATCCTGGCCCGTCCTATACTGGAAATGCCTGCAAAGCGGCACGTTCGTACCGCCAGGGTTCGAACCCACAGGGTTCGAACCCACAGGGTTCGTACGCACGAACGCCGGACCCTCGGACGTGTGTTGACTAACGGGAGGCTGCCATGGGGAACGCATTTCCGGGCGAACTCGCTGCCGAGGCCCGGGCCCGGCGCGGGTCGCTCCGCCTGAGCCAGCGCGAGCTGGCCGAACTGGCCGGAGTCTCAGAACGCTTCGTCCGGTTCGTCGAACAGGGTAAACGCACGGTGCAGCTGGACTCCCTGCTGGCGCTCCTGGACACGCTGGGGCTGGAACTCCGGGTCCAGACCCGGACCAGCGCCGCAGCCCGGGCCCTCGCCGGCCCGGTGGCCGGCCTGCGGGCCGACGGTGAACTGCGGGACGGGCCGGAAGCCCGGCCATGAGGCACCGCATCGCGGATATCTATAAGGCCGGTGTGCTGGCGGCCCGGCTGGAACGGCACGACGGCGGCACCCGGTTCAGCTATCTGCCGGCCTATCTGGCGTCCGGGGGCCCCGCCGTCGCGAGCTCCCTGCCGCTAACTCCGGAACCCGTGCTGTCCGCGGCGGGGGCGGCCCCGCCGTATTTCACCGGGCTTCTGCCGGAGGGCCGGCGGCTGAATGCGTTGCGCCGTTCCATCAAGACCAGCGTGGATGATGAGCTGTCCTTGCTCATCGCGGCCGGTGCCAACCCGGTGGGTGATGTGCAAATCGTTGGCCATGGCGAGAAGCTGGACCCGGACGAGCACGCCGTCGAGCTTGACCCCGCAACGCCCGTGGATTTCGAGGCCCTGCTGGGCGACTCCGGGCTGATCGACCCGGTGGCCCTGGCGGGGGTGCAGGACAAGCTGTCCGCTGGAATGATCTCCATGCCGGTGGCCAGCGCCGGCCGGCGCTACATCCTCAAACTCAACGCCCCCGAGTTCCCGCACGTCGTCGAAAACGAGTACGCGATGTTCCGGTACGCGGCGCGGCTGCGGATCCCATTGAGCCGGGTCCAGCTGATCCGCGACGTCGCCGGCCGGCCCGGGCTCCTCGTGGAACGCTTCGACCGGGTGCCTGTAGCCAGTGGCACTGTATCCGGTGGGCCTGTCGCCGGCGGGTCGGGGCCCAAGGCGGCGGCCAGGTCGCCGCGGGCGGTGCAGCGGCTCGCCGTCGAGGACGGCGCGCAGGTGCTGGGCCTCTACCCTGCGGACAAGTACAACGTGGGATACGGGCAGGTGTGCCGTGCGCTTGCGGCTTATTGCGCGGCTCCGCTGCCCGCGGTGCGGAATTTGGCCCTCCAGGCGGCATTTGCGTGGCTGACGGGCAACGGCGACCTGCACGCGAAGAACGTTTCCATGGTGCAGCAGCCGGCCGGGGAATGGTCCATCGCGCCGGTATACGACATCCCGTCCACGGTCGTCTACGGGGACAAGACACTCGCCCTGACCCTGGACGGCAAGCGCACAGGGATTTCCCGGAAGCACTTCCTGGGCTGGGCCGCGGGGATGGGGCTGACTGAACGTGCTGCCGTCCAGGTGCTGGAACTGGCGCTGAAGGCCTCGGATCCGCTGCTGGCGGACCTTCAGGCGGGCACGGCGTTCCGCTCCATGACCGACGACGGCGCCTCGCCGTTTTCAGCGATGGTCACCCGCGACTGGGGCAAGGAACTCAAACACCGGCGCAGGCTGCTGGCCGGGTGATGCCGCCGGCGCCGGCTTGGCTTGCGCCGGATGCCGCTGACGGATGCCGTTGCGTGGAGCCTCAGAGGTGCTGGATGCCCGCCCGCTGCATGGCGTCTTTGTAGACCTCAACGTTCTTGGCGAGGAGCTCTTCCTGCTTGGCCGGAGATACCGCGAAGGCGCGGCCGCCAAGTGCGGTGGCCTTGTAGATCTTGACACCATGATTCTTCAGCGAGGAATGGTAGGTCTTCTCGAAAAGCGTCAGGAAGGAGTGGGCGTCCGCGCCGTGCGCAATAACCGCCGAGACGCGCTTGTTGATCTTGAGGAACTGGCGGAAGGGCCGGAGGCCGTCCGTCTTCTCCTGGACGTTCAGGGCGGAGGATGCCTCCGGATCGCGGATCCACGGGTAGGCGTTCCACGGCATCACATAGCGGGGGTCCAGCTCTGCGGCCTCGTAGATGGAGGTCGCGCGGCGGGCGGCTTCATCGTCGTTGAAGTGCGAGACAAAGCCTGATTCGGTGCCCTTGCCCGGGCTGATATGCAGGCTGACGATCCGGCATTCGTCCTCGTCATGGATGGGGTCGATGTACGGGACCACGGATCCAGGCTTCTTTTCCATGAGTTCGTCGCACAGCTGCGTCACCGCGGCGATGTTCGGCTCCTGCAGCAGGGTCTTCTTTTCGTCCCAGTCAATCGTCACGATTTCTCCCTCAGCACTTGGCGTCCAGAATCAGGCGGCTTCCTCCACTCTACGCTTTCGCGGCAGGGGGTGTTTCGGCCGGACCTATTCGGCCGGGGCTGCGCAGGGGTTTGCCCTGGGTCAACGGCCCTCTGGTGACGGCAGTGAGGCGGGCGTAGGCTTAAAGCGCCTGCAGGTAACCATCTGATGACTCCGGGTTGTTCGGGACATTGAAGTGTCCGAGCCGTCTCTTAGCGAGATCGCGAAGGTACCTGCAGGCCTGACGTCCGCCGCCGCTCAGGTGGTCGGGCGCTTTTCTTTGCCGCCGGCCTGCCGGATGCGATGAAGCGGGGCGGAGCCGAGGGCAAGAGCCGCGAATCGAGTGCTTCGAATAGCGGCCCGTCGCCCGACAACTGTGCCCCGAGGCCGAGCCAATGTTAGTTCGGTCCTGCACGGCAGCCACCGGACTGTCCCTATGCCGCAGCCCCAACTTTGGGCTTTCCACGCCTGAGCGTTTTGGCTTGGTGCCGGAGCTGGCGCCGGTGTCGGGAGCCCGGCTGGGACCCCGTCTGGTCCGTGGCTGATGGCCGGAGCGGAGTTCCCGGCAGGGGTGGCGCGGTGGAGTAGTAGCTGTGGCCTGTCGGTGTCGTCAGCTTGAGCGTGTGGCGGGTGCCGGGTGCGGGGCGTGCTTTCCAGCCGGGGGTTTCTTTGGTGTGGTTGCAGGCTTCGCAGAGGCCGGCGGCGTTGTCCGTAGTGGTCGGGCCGCCGGTGTGGTGGGGGACGATGTGGTCCAGATGACGGATGGGGGCGTCGCAGTAGGGGGTGCGGCACGTGTCGTCTCTGGTTTGGATGAAGCGGCGGTGCCCGGGCGGGAAGAGCCGGGCGCGGGAGTCCATCCCCACGAGCTCGCCGGTGCCGGGGTGGGTGTAGAGCCGCCGGAGCCAGAGGTTGAACGCGGGGTTGTCGCCGCTCCCGGCGGCGCCACCCGGTCCACGGGGACTGCCGGTGCTACCGCCCGGCGACGGGTTGATAAGGGTGCGGGCCCAGGCGGCGGGGACGGTGCCGTAGCCGGGCAGCCGGGCGGGTTCGGAGCCGGCCTGGAAGAGGGTGCGGTCGGTGATGACGAGCTGGATCTCGACGCCGCTGATCCCGCCCGGGGTTCCGGTGGTGCGTTCGACCAGCGCGTCGGCCATGAGCTGCCCGCGGCCCCTCGGGTCCGCGGCGGCGCGGAGGGTGTCGGCGTGCCCGCTCAGCGCCTTGTAGACGGCGACGCCTTGGGCGACGGGCAGCAGGGCGGTCAGATGGCACATGGTGTCGGGGGCCGGGCGCAGGCTGACGTGCCGCTCGGWKRCGGCGTGCGCGGCGCGTTCGGTGACGGAGCGGGGGTCACGCCGGTACGCGGCGGTGCGGGCCGCGGCCACAATGGCCCGGTCGCCCTTGCCCGCCAGCGCGCCCGAATCGGCGGCGAGTTCGGCGTCGACGGCGGCCCGGTCCGCGGCGCTCAGGCACGCGGTTTCGCGKACGAGCAGGGTGGCGCGCCATTCRTTGAGCTGACCGGTCTGCAGGGCGGCGAGCGTGTGCGGCATCTCGGTGATCAGGGCGTTGGCCAGGCCGAGGAGCCGGCCGCCCCTGGCCGGGGATTCGCGCCGGGCCAGGGCGATCTGCGCGCCGATCCCGGCGCCGAGCTTCTCGGCCGGGACCCCGAGCCGGGCTTGTTCGCGGCGTTGGAGCAGGTCGAAGGCCACGGCGAGTCGGGCCTGTTCCGCGGAAGCGGCGGACTTCCAGTCCTCCAGTTCCCGGATCCGGTCAATGATCCCGGCACTGTCCGTGGCCATGCTCACGGAACCCATCGGTCCGGCGGCCGCGCCGCTCCAGGCGCAACCAAAGCCGCCGTCGCCGTGTCCTGCCGGAACCACTTCGGGCCCTTCATTGCCGTCCATGAATTAAGTGTCCCTGCGGGCTATGACATTTATGGCCCTCCGCAACCGTTCCACCGCCTCGGAAGCCATCGGCGACCTTCCAGGGCCCAAAGTCACTCCCGAGACGCTGCCCAGGAAAACGTCGAGCTGAAGACGCGTCCGTAACGCGTCGAGCGCAGAGTGCAACTCGTCAAGCCGTCGGTACTGTTCGATCGTTCCGTCGGGATCCTCGGCCTGACGCACGTCCCGGAGCACGCGGGCGCAAAATGCGAGCAAATCCCGGCCGCCGTCGTCACCGCGCCCGGCGCGGCCGAAGCCGCCGTCGCCGTCTCCCGCCGGAACCACTTCGGACCCCTGATTGCCGTCCATGAATCCAGTCTCCTTCGGGGATCGGACATTAATTAGGGGTAACCAGAAGGAGGCCGCGAGGTTAGCGGGATTGGTGGGATGCGCTGGCGGTTGTGGAGGTGCGGCCGCGAGTTCCCGGCGTCCGAGGACCCCCCACCCGAGCGCCCCGCCCCTGTCTCAAACACGGGCACGGGTCCATCATGGGAGGGGGCGTTAGCTCTGCGCCCCAGGCGGAACCGGGCGGAGGATTGTCCATGAACCAGAGGGAATCTATAGGGACGAGGATCAGCTCGCTGCCTTCGGACCGCCGCTCGTTACTTAAAGCGGTCGGCGTCGGCGCCGCGGGGATAGCGGGCATGCCGCTGCTGGCCGCCTGCACTGCCCAAAGTGCCCCCGCCGGTGCCGGAAGCAGTGCCTCTGGCGCCTCCGGTACGCCGTCGGCGTCTGTGCTTCCGGCGCCGGAACCGCAGGTCGAACCGCTCCTGGACCAACAGAAGGTCAACGCCGCCTTGGCAAAGCTGGACGGGATGGTCCAGGGCGTGATGGAGAGTACCGGTGTTCCGGGAGTCGCCGTGGCCGTGGTCTACCAGGACCAAATGGTGTACGCCAAGGGCTTCGGCGTACGGGAATCGGGCCGGCCGGAGACAGTGGACACGGATACCGTTTTTCAATTGGCCTCGGTCTCCAAACCCTTGGCCTCCACGGTGGCGGCCGTGGCCGTGGGCCGCAAGGCCATCTCCTGGACGGAACCGGTGATCAACCACACCCCCGGCTTTGCCCTGAAAGACCTCTACGTCACGCGGAACGCCACGGCGGCGGACCTGTTGTCACATCAAGGCGGCCTCAGTACGGGGGCGGGCGATCTGTTGGAAGACCTCGGATTCGACCAGCCCTATATTCTCAGCCACCTCAACCAGCAGCCGCTGGACTCCTTCCGGTCGAGCTACAACTACAGCAACTTCGGCTACACGGCTGGTGCACAGGCTGTCGCCGATGCCATGAACAAGCCCTGGGCAGACCTCGCCGAAGAAGTCTTGTTCAAGCCCCTGGGCATGTCATCCACGAGCTATCGCCACGCGGACTACCAAAAGGCGACGAACAAGGCTCTGATCCACGTCCCAGCCGGTAACAAGACCTGGGTTGCCAAATACACCCGGGATGCCGACGCCGAAGCACCCGCCGGCGGGGCCAGTTCCTCCGTGCGCGACCTGGCGCGCTGGATCCGCCTGCAGCTCGCCAACGGCAGCTTTGAGGGAAGCGAGGTCATCGATCCGGACGCGCTTGGTGTCACGCATGTCCCGCACGCCGTCTCGGGCCCACCGGCGACGCCGGGCGCCCGCACCCGCTTCTACGGCTTGGGCTGGAACGTCTCCTACGACGACCACGCCCGCCTCATGCTCGGGCACTCGGGGGCCTTCAACCTTGGTGCCGCGACCGCCGTCTCACTGCTCCCCGGCGAGCAGTTGGGCATTGTGGCCCTGACCAATGGCCGGCCGCAGGGCATCCCCGAAGCCATCTGCGCCGCATTCCTGGACACGGCCCAGAACGGCGCCCCGACAGTGGACTGGATCGGATTCACGTCGGGCGTCTTCCAGAAGATCGATGAGTCGGAGAAGCCAAAAGTTGACTATTCCAAGGCACCGGCCCAGGCCAAACCGGCGCAGGGCAACGATTTCTACATCGGCAGTTACGTGAACTCCTACTACGGCCCGCTCACCGTCGCGGTGGAGAACGGCGTGCTGACCCTTGAGCTGGGCCCGGCCGGCAGGACCACCAAGTTCCCGCTCACCCATTTCGACGGCGACACCTTCAGCTTTGAGTCAATCGGCGAGAACGCCAACGGTCTTGCCGGGGCAATCTTCGCCCCCGGCGCGGACGCGGCCTCCGGCGCGGACGCGGCCCCTGGTGCGGACGCCGCAGCCGGAGGCGGCACGGCTTCGAGCGTCAGGCTCGATTTCTACGATCAGACCGGGCTGGGCACCTTCACCCGCGGCTGAGCCCGGACTTCAGTGAGTGAGCTTCTTCCGTAAGCTTCAAAGGAACGCCACGAGCCCCGATCCAAGGAACCCATGCCCATCAACACACAATCGCTGAAACAGGACGGCTTCACCGGTTTCCGGCCGCTCCAGGACCTTGACATCAACCGGATCCCGCAGAAGCCCGGGATCTTCGCGGTACTGCGGCCAGAGGGCTTCCGGCCCCAGTTCCTGGCCAGGAGCACCGCCGGCATCTTCAAGAAGAAGAACCCCACCCTCAAGACGGACGCTCTCGACGCCGAATGGGTGGACGGTGCCGATGTTCTTTTCCTGGGCAAAGCCGGCCCCGGAAGCAAGGGCAACCGCGGACTGCGCCGGCAAATCCAGGAATTCGTCGACTTCGGCGAAGGCAAGCCGCCGGGCCACTGGGACGGGCGGCTCATCTGGCAGCTCGCCGTGCCCGGGTCCCTGATCATCGCGTGGAAAGAGTTGCCCGTTGAGCAACTCAACGCGGCCGAAGCCCGGTGCCATGCCGCATTCATCGAAGAATACGGCCGCCTGCCGTACGCCAACTTAGTCCAGGCGCGCGTCAAAGGTGCCTAGCCGCCGTACGTGAACCGTCCCGCCACTAACGTGGCGGCCACCGGCATGGCCGCAAACTCCGCATCCGACACGGTCACTGGGTCGCCGTCGAGCACTGCAATATCGGCGGGGTCCCCGACCCGGAGACGGCCGCGACCGCGGGTCGAGGCCGTGAGGGCCTCCTGCCGCGTGAGGGCCTGCTCGGCATGCCACGGCCCGCGGCCATCCAGCCGGGCCCGCGCCGTGGCAGCGGACATGGCAATCCACGGATCCAGGGGGGCCACCGGAGCGTCCGAGCCCAAGGCGAGAGTCGCCCCGGCGGCCAGCAATGAACGGAGCGGGAAGGACCGGTCCGTGCGCCCCGGCCAGTTCGCCTCGGCGGCGTCCCGGTCATCGAGGGCATGCGCAGGCTGGACGCTCGCGGTCACGCCCAACCGGCCGAAGCGGGCGAAATCCTCGCTCCGGACAAACTGGGCATGCTCCACCCGTCCGGCGAGGCCCGCCGCCTCAAACGCATCCAAGGCGACTTGGTTGGCCGCGTCGCCGATTGCGTGGACCGCCGGCACAAAACCCGCCTGCCGGGCCCGGACCAACAGGGCGAGCAGCTCCGCCTCGCTCACGGTCAGCAGCCCGTGGCCGCCGTTCGGATACGGGTCCACGCAATACGCTGTGCGGGTATTGAGCGAGCCGTCGATCAGCACTTTCAGGGGGCCCACGCTGAGCAGCCCGCCACTGCCGGCCACCGCCAAACCTGTCCGCAGCCCCTCTGCCACGGCCCGGTCCAGGTCCTGCGGATAGACCCCCGCTTCAACCCGCAGGGCAGCGAAGCCGCCGGAGATCCTCCGCAGCCAGGCGTCGCGGTTCCACGTCATCTCGAAGTCCACAATCCCGACCACGCCCCGCGCGGCCGCAGCCTGACCTGCCTGCCGCACCCACGGATCCACCACCGCGTCCGGCAGCTGGCCAAGCTCCCGGGTCAGGGCGAACGCCGGTTCTTCCCGGAGCAGGCCGCCCGCATCCACCGGCATTCCGTACTGTTGGGCCGCTGCGGAGTTGAGCCAGACACAGTGGAGGTCGTGGCTGATCAGCGCCGTAGGCCGGCCGCGCGTCACGCCGTCCAGGAGGTCCAGACTGGGCAGGTCATGCCAGATGGCATCGCGGAAACCGACGCCCACCAGCGTCTGGACGGGACCCGGAGCTCCGGCGCCGCTTCCGGTCCCGGTGCTAGTGTCCCCGGCGATATGGGCCCCGACGACGGCGGCCGCCTCGCGCGCCGAGCCGGCACTGGAGAGGTCAAGCCGGTTGGAGGCCAGCGCCCACTGCGTCATATGAACGTGCTCATCCCACAGCCCAGGAATGGCGTAGCGGCCCTCCAGATCCACCACCCGGGTGGCAGCGGGGAGCGCCCCCGAGCCCGGGCGCGACGGGATGATTGCCGACACGGCCCCGGCACGAAGATGAACGTCGAAGCATATTTCCTCCCCGGGGTGCCGCGCGGAGGCCAGCACGAGATCCGGGGGTCGGCAGGGATCGAGCGGATCAGACATAGGAACAGGCTAGGCGGGCGACGCCGCAGGACCCAACAGGCGCACACGGGACTTTCGCCCCTTACCTCTGCCACGAGCGCCCCCCAAGCTGAATGTGTGGGGAGGTTGCTGCACGGCCAGTTGGGGGGACGTGTCGAGCGAAGAACCACTTCACGTAAATACGGCACGGGTCTCACCGCGAATTGGGGAAGGAAATGGCGTTTGCACTTTCCGGCTTCAGCAGGAAAAGGCAGGAGACCACGGCCACATGAGTATCCATCACCATTCGGGGGACCCTAAACTCAAGGTGCTCATCCGCCTGAACGCCGACGCCGAAACAGCGCGGATCGACGTGCATGGTGTGGTGACCGTGGCCAACGTGCGGGCGCTGTACGTCGTTTGCCGCCGCGTCACAAGCAAGCTTCCCGGGTTTGAACTCGTGCTCGACCTCGCCCATGCCCGGGTGTCGGCCGCCGCGATCGAGGAACTCCGTGAGCGTGCCCGCGCCTCTTTGCTGTATTCGGGGATCGATGGCACGGAGACTCCGTGCCGTCTGCGCCTCGTGGACCCGCTGGTCATCCTCAAAACCAAGGAGCACGTATGAAAGCCCTCGTCTATGGCGGTCCCGGGGAGAAATCGTGGACCGAGGTCCCCGATCCCACCATCCAGAATCCCAGCGATGTGATCGTCAAAGTGGACACCACCACCATCTGCGGGACCGATCTGCACATCCTCAAAGGCGACGTCCCCGCGGTGGCCAAGGGCCGCATCCTGGGCCACGAAGGGGTCGGCACCATCACGGAGATCGGCGCCTCCGTGACCAGCCTCAAGGTCGGGGACCGCGTCATCATTTCATGCATCAAGTCCTGCGGGCACTGCGCCAACTGCAAGACCGGCCTGTACTCCCATTGCCTGGGGGAGGAGGGAACCTCCGGCATCGGTTGGGTTTTCGGACATCTGATCGACGGCACGCAGGCCGAGTTCGTCCGCGTCCCCTACGCAGAGAACTCCCTGCACCTCCTGCCTGAGGGAGTCAGCGACCAGCAGGCCGTCATGCTCTCCGACATCCTCCCCACCGGCTTTGAGATCGGCGTGCAGTACGGCCGGGTCAAGCCCGGCGACACGGTCGCCGTCATCGGCGCGGGCCCCGTGGGACTTGCCGCGATCTCCACCGCCGGCCTCTACGGCGCCGCCACGATCATCGCCGTCGACCTCGACGCGAACCGGCTCGAGAAATCCCGCGAATTCGGAGCCACCGATGTGGTCCTCTCATCCGATGCCGACTGGAAGGAGCAGCTCATGCTCCTGACCGACGGGCAGGGCGTGGACGTGGCGATCGAGGCCGTGGGCGTCCCGGCGACCTTCACGATGTGCACCGACATCGTGCGTCCTGGCGGCACCGTGGCCAACGTGGGCGTGCACGGCAAAGCCGTGGAACTGCACGTCGAAGACCTCTGGATCCGGAACATCAACATCAGCATGGGCCTGGTGAACACCAACACCACCCCCATGCTGCTCAAGCTCGTGGCACAGCAAAAGATCCCCGCGGACAGTTTCGCCACCCACCACTTCACCTTTGACGAGTTCATGGAGGCGTACGACACTTTTGCCCGCGCCGCGGAGACGAAGGCCCTCAAAGTCGTGATCACGGCATGAAAGCGCTCGTTGTCCTCCACTCCGGCGGTGCCGGCGCGATCGACGAAGCCAAGCCGTTCGTGATCTCGCTCGGGCGGTAGCGGCCCGGGCCGCCAGCTTCCGGAAGCCACGCCCGGCCGGGCGTGGCAAACGGACCATCTGAAAGGACGGCGGCCATGAAAGCAGGCCGGATTGTCATGCTGGTGATCGGCTCGCTGTGCGCGCTGGTCGGTTTGGGACTGTTGGCGGGCGCCGGCTTTGCGGGCTGGGTCAACTACCAGCAACGTGACGGCAGGTACTTCATCACGCCGTCGGCGCCTTTCTCGGGCAATTCCTACGCGCTGACGACCCCCCGGCTGGACCTCATGACAGGCGGCGGCGTGGACGACGGCGTTCCGGTGGACATTGCGGGCAGCGTGCTGCTCCGCGGTTCCTCCACCGATCCCGGCAAGGAAATCTTCATTGGAATTGCCCCGCGGGCCGACGTCGCGACGTACCTGGCTGGTGTCCGGCGCACCGAAATCGTCGACGTCAGGTTCAACCCCTTCCGCGCGCGGTACCGCGAAGTGGCCGGCTCCCAGGTCCCGTCCAATCCGGCGCAGCAGACCTTCTGGGCCGCGACTGCCACAGGCCCGGGGGAACAGGAACTGACCTGGGACCTCCGCTCCGGATCCTGGGCAGTGGTGGTCATGAATGCCGACGCGACGTCTCCGGTGAGCGTGAATCTGCAGGCAGGGGCACGCACAGACCTGCTCCTGCCGGTGTTCATCGGCCTGCTGATCGGCGGACTCGTGATGCTGCTGATCGGCGTGCCGCTGATAGTGCTGGGCGCCGTTGGACTCGGCCGCGGCGGCCCGGGCCAAGGCGGGACGGGCAGCGGTGTCCCTCCCGGCCGCTTGCCGGCCCAGCCCGGCCAGCCGTATCCCGCGGGTCCCTACCCGCCCAGGGCCACCCCCGGCCAGCAGAACAGTGCGGCCCCGCCGGGTGCCGTTGCGGCCTACGCTGCTCCGCCGGGGACTCCGTATCCGGTGGCGCCGGGTGCTACGACCGCATATGTGTACCCCGCCCGTCTCCACGGCTACCTCGACCCGAACCTGTCACGGTGGATGTGGCTCGTGAAGTGGTTCCTGGCCATCCCGCACTTCATCGTCCTGTTTATCCTCTGGTTCGCCTTCGGAGTGGTCACGATCGTGGCGTGGTTCGCGATCCTGTTCACGGCGCGCTACCCGCGCTCGCTGTTCAATTTCAGTGTCGGCGTGATCCGCTGGAACTGGCGTGTGGCCTTCTACGCCTTCAGCGCTATCGGCACGGATGTCTATCCCCCCTTCACCCTGGCCCGCACCGATTACCCGGCGGACTTCGACGTCGACTATCCCGAACGGCTGTCCCGCGGCCTGGTGCTGGTCAAATCCTGGCTGCTGGCCATTCCACATCTGCTGCTTATCAGTCTGCTGACGGGGACCGCGAGGACGTGGGAGTACCGGGACGGCGAGTGGGTGCAGCAAGGTGTGGGCATCTCCCTCCTGGGGCTGCTGGTCCTGATCGCCGGCGTGATCCTATTGTTCACGGGCCAATACCGGCGGGGGCTCTTCGACCTCCTGCTTGGCCTGAACCGCTGGATCTACCGCGTTATCGCCTACGTTGCCCTCATGCGGGACGAATATCCGCCATTCCACCTTGATATGGGTCCGGTCGATCCGGGCGAGCTGCCGGTGCCTGCATACGCCGGACCCGCGCTCGGAACCGGAGGACCCGCCGCCGGACCCGTCGGGCCTGGACCAGCCACCGGACCCGCGGTCGGGCCCGGACCCGCGGCCGGCCCCAGACCCTCCGCCGGACCAGCCACCGGGCCCGCGCCCGGAACCGGAGGACCAGCCACCGGACCCGGAGGGCTGCCCAGAAGCTAATGCCGCGCTGCGCCCGGTCCTCTTGCCACCCGCGCTCCGCAAGAACATAGTTGAGGGAATTCACGTACTCCGCGGCACTAGGCAGGCGACCATGGTGAACATCGGGATTCCGGAAAACGGCGTGCTTCACGGCAAGACCGCCCTGATCTACGGCGGCGGCGGGGCGGTCGGCGGGGCGGTGGCAAGGGCTTTCGCGGCCGACGGCGCCACGGTGCACATTGCCGGAAGGACGGAATCGCGGCTGGAAAAAGTAGCCAATGACATTCGCGAGGCAGGCGGCACAGCCGAAACTGCCGTCGTCGACGCCCTGGACGAAGAGCAGGTGGATGCCTTCGTAAACCGGGTGGCGAAGAAGAGCAAGAGGATTGATATCTCCTTCAACGTGATCTCATTCGGCGACGTCCAGCAGCCACTCATGGAGATTGATGTGGATGACTTCACCCAGCCCATCACCCTGGCCGCGCGGACGCACTTCCTGACCACCCGCGCGGCCGCCGCCTACATGGTCAAGCAACGCTCCGGCGTCGTGCTCATGTTCGGCGGCTCGGGCCCGCAGACGATCCCCGGCCTGGGCGGTTTCAAGGTGGCGCTCGACGCGATGGAAGGACTGCGCCGGCAATGGGCCCTGGAACTGGGAAAACACGGCATCAGGGTGGTCACCATGGTCACCGGCGGCATTATCGAAACCATCCCGTGGCAGGCCGAGGGCCGCGATGAGATCGTGGTGGAGATTGCCAGGGCCGCGCATTTGAACCGGACGGCCACGCTGGCGGACGTCGGTAACGTGGCCTCCTTCATCGTCTCGGACAAGGCGGCGGCCATCACGGACGCGACCGTCAACATCTCCGCCGGCGCGATCGTGGACTACTGACGCCGGTCAGGCCACCAGGTTGGCTGCGGCGACGTCCATGTGTTCGAGGACCGTCGTGCGGGCCAGTGTCGCGTTGCCGGTCTCGATCGCGGCGACGATGTCGTGGTGCCGGTCCACGCTCATGTTCTTGACGGCCCTCTCGATCCCGGCAAACATGATGGACATCCGAATGGAGCCCTCAAGCGACTCCCAGGAGTGCAGCAGGGTCTCGTTTCCGGTGAGCCTGCACAGTGTCCGGTGGAACTCCAGATCGGATTCAATCCGTTCCTCCAGGCTGGCCTCGGCGGCCGCGGCCATGGCATCGACGGCCGAGCGCAGGGATGTAATCACGGAGGCCCGGTCCGGCAACTCACACAGTGTCCGGACCGCAAGCGATTCGAGCGCAGCCCGGACAGCGAAGATGTCCCGGATTTCCTTGCCGTCCAGGTGCCGCACGGACAGCCTGCCGCGCGGTCCGGCGGACAGCAGTCCTTCTTGCTCCAACTGACGCAGGGCCTCGCGCAGTGTACCGCGGCTGATCTGGAGCATGTCGGAGAGTTCGGTCTCCACCAGATGCCGCCCCGGCTCCAGCTCTCCGCTCGTGATGGCCGTGCGCAGGGCGGATAGCGCCTGCTCGCGGAGGCTCTTCTTTTCCAGTCCGAGAAGTGGGGCTGTTGCTCCGGCCATCGTTAGTCCTCACGCTCAGCGGTCAACTGTTTGTCAGTGGTCAACTGTTTACAGTTGGTGTGTTAACAATTGATGGTACGGCATGGGCGGGGCCGGCGACTGCCGATCCCTCCCATCCTCAGCCGAGTTCGGCGAGCACCTTGGCAACGACTCTCTGCACCGAAAGGCCGTAGCGTTCGTGCAGGGTGGGCAGCGCGCCCGCGTCCAGGAATTCGTCCGGCAGCGCTACCGGCACCACCCGTTTACCCAGCCCTGCGGTGACCACGGCCGAAGCCACGGTCTCGAACAACCCGCCCACCACACTGTGGTTCTCCAGCGTGACCGCGAGGCGGTCGGTGTTCAGCTCGGCGAGGACCGTCGCGGCGTCGAACGGCTTGATGGTGGGGGCGTGGACGACGGCGACATCCACGTGGTGCGCAGCCAGCGCCTCGGCCGCCTGAAGGGCCCGCATGGTCATCAGCCCGCTGGAGACGAAGACGACGTCACGGCCGCCACGCAGGACTTTCGCCTTGCCGAGTTCGAACGTGTAGTCGTACTCGTCCAGCACGGTGGGGACGTTGCCGCGCAGCAGTCGTAGGTACGTGGGGCCCTCACTGGCGGCCAGTTGGGGGACGGCCTGCTCGATGTCCAGCGAGTCGCACGGGTCCACGATGGTCAGATTGGGCATGCCGCGGAAGATCGCCATGTCCTCGGTCGCCTGGTGGCTTGGACCGTACCCGGTGGTCAGCCCCGGGAGCCCGCCCACGATATTGACGTTGAGGTTTGGCTCGGCGGCATCCAGGCACAGGAAATCGTAGGCGCGCCGGGCAGCGAACACCGAGTACGTCGAGGCGAACGGGACCAGACCGGTCTCAGCCAGGCCCGCCGCGGCGCCGAAGAGCAGCTGTTCGGCCATGCCCATCTGGAAGAAGCGTTCCGGGAATGCCTGGGCGAAAATGTGCATGTCCGTGTACTTGCCCAGGTCCGCGGTCAGTCCCACGATCTTGTCGTTCTCCTGCGCGGCCTTGACCAGGGCGTGCCCGAACGGCGCGGACGCGGTCTTCTGGCCCGGGTCCGCGAAGGAGGCGATCATGGCAGAGGTCTTCAGCTTGGGTGTTGTTGCGGTACTCATCGTGCAGCCTTTCCTTCGAAACCTGCGGTCAGCTGCTCGCGGCAGAGCTGCCATTCGTGTTCTTCGATGCGCATGAAGTGGGCTTTTTCGCGGTCCTCGAGCAGCGGCACGCCGCGGCCCACCTTCGTGTCACACAGGATCACGGAGGGACGTCCGACGGCGGCGGCCTGGGCGGCCGCGTTGTCGAACGCGGCCAGCAGCGCGCCGACGTCGTTCCCGTTCACGCGCTGGGCGTACCAGCCAAACGCCTGCCACTTTTCGGTGACGGGCTCGGTGCGCAGCACGGTGTCGGTCTTGCCGTCGGCCTGTAGGGCGTTGATGTCCACCATGGCGGTGAGGTTGCCGAGGCGGTGGTGGTGGGCGCCCATCGCGGCCTCCCACGTGGAGCCCTCGTCAAGTTCGCCGTCGGAGAGGAAGTTATAGACCCGGGAACCCGAACCCTGGTAGCGCAGGCCGAGGGCGGCGCCGACGGCGATGGAGAGCCCGTGGCCGAGGGAGCCGCCGGAAATCTCCATGCCGGGGGTGTAGGTGGACATCCCGGACATCGGCAGCCGGGAGTCGTCCGAGCCGTAGGTCTCCAGTTCCTTGACGGGGATGATTCCGGCCTCGGCGAGGGCCGCGTAGTGGCCGATCGCGTAGTGGCCGGTGGAGAGCAGGAACCGGTCGCGGTCCTCCCACTCAGGATCGTCGGCGCGGAAACGGAGCTGGTCCGCGTAGACCGCGGCAAGCATGTCGGCCGCGCCGAGGGCCTGGCCAACGTAGCCTTGGCCTTGGACTTCGCCCATGTTCAGGGCATGGTGGCGGATCCGGTAGGCGGCCCCTTCGACCCGTGCCAGGCGTTCTGCCTCGGCGTCGGAGGCGTTGCCTCGGGTGGTTATTTCCTGTGTTGAAACCACGATTCTTCCTTTCAGATATGACGTGGCGAGCTGCTTCGGGAGGCCTTCGACGGCTTCCGGGCGGTGCGTATCTACGCGCTCACGTGGGTGGGGGTGCTTTTGGTAGCCTGATCCGCGAATTCCCGTTCGCGCTTGCCCCAGGTTTCACGGGTGGCGACGGCGGCCCACAGGCCGATGGCGGCGTAGGTGCCGAAGAGCAGTGCCGGTCCCATCCAGCCGAAGCTGACGAAGAGCAATGTGGTGATGAACGGGGTGAACCCTGAGACCATGGCCGAGATCTGGTAGGCCAGCGAGGCGCCGGAGGCGCGGGTCTTGGCCTGGAACAGCTCCGGGAACCACGGGCCCTGGGCGCCGGCCAGGGAGTTCTGGCAGACGGCGTAGGAGATCACGAGGGTGGCGATGATGAAGATGAACAGTCCGGTGTTGACCAGCAGGAACATCGGCACCGCGAAGGCCACGGCGAAGGCGCAGGACCAGATATATAGCGGGCGCCGGCCGATCCTGTCCGTCAGCCGTGCCCAGGCCTGGGTGGCGAAGATGCCGATTGCGGAGGCGATGCACAAGGCCACGAGCGTCTGCGA
The DNA here is from genome assembly GCF_056401395.1 of Arthrobacter sp. P4_F11. Taxonomy (NCBI): domain Bacteria; kingdom Bacillati; phylum Actinomycetota; class Actinomycetes; order Micrococcales; family Micrococcaceae; genus Arthrobacter; species Arthrobacter sp. P4_F11. The sequence continues at coordinate 27,796 of NZ_JBFUJK010000022.1, read as the reverse complement.
CTTGTCGGCCAGGTGCTGGCTGTTCAGGTAGGAAATCATGTAAGTGATGGACACGGCGTAGCCGGCGGTCTCGGCGATGCGCAGGCCGATGCCCTTGACGATGTTGCGCCAGTCGGTCTTCAGGACCTCCTTGATGGGCGACTTGACGATGTCGCCGCTGTCCTTGACCTCGTCGAAGACGGGGGATTCGGGGACCTTGGAGCGGATGATCAGTCCGACGACGACCAGCACGATGCTCGCCAGGAAGGGAATGCGCCAGGCGAGTTCGCCGCCGAGCTGGACGCTGAAGAGGAACACGAGGTTGGCCAGCAGCAGCCCGACCGGGAAGCCGGCCTGGACCATGCCGGTGTACTTTCCCTTCGATTTCCAGGGTGCGTGTTCGTAGCTCATGAGGATGGCGCCGCCCCACTCCGCGCCGAAGGCCAGACCCTGGACGATGCGGACAAACACCAGCAGAGCCGGAGCCAGCAGACCCACCTGGGCGTAGGTGGGGAGCAGGCCTATGACGAAAGTGGCGATGCCCATGAGGATCAGGGAGGCCACCAGGACCGGCTTGCGGCCGACCTTGTCCCCAAGGTGCCCGCCAATGATGCCGCCGATCGGGCGCGCCGCGAATCCGACACCCAGGGTGGCGAAGGCAGCCAGGGTTCCGGTCACAGGATCGCCGGTGGGGAAGAAGGCCGTACCGAAGTACAGGGCAGCCGCTGTGCCGAAGCCGATGAAGTCATAGGTTTCGATGACGGCGCCGACGCTGGAGCCGATCGCGACCCGTTTCGCTTCCCTGGTGCCGTGCACCGGGCCCCGCATGGTGAGAGCTTCGTTGCTCATGTCAATCCCTTTCGAAGAGAGCTGCCGACGCTTCCGCACCGACACTGTCGACTGTTAACAGATGATACGCCAGTGTGACCCGCGCCATAAGCAATGTCAACAGTCAACTTCAAAGGTTGACTGTTGACAGTCGAATTCTATAGTGTGGTCCGTATCACCACCGCCTCCGGGCGCAACCAGAGGAACAACGACGATGTTCAATTCCCGACTCGGCTGCTCGTCCATCAGCTTCCGCCACCAGAGCCTGGCAGAGGCCCTGCGCACCATCGAGGGCCTCGGCTTCGATGAACTGGATCTCGGTGCGCTACCCGGAGTGTGCGACCACGTTCCCTACGACCTCGACGCCGATGCCGTCGCCGCCGTCACGGCCGGGGTGGTTACCTCCGGGCTGCGGGTCCGGTCGGTCAACGGGGACATCGGGGACCTGAACGCCTTGCTCGACGCCGACGCACAGGCAGCACGGAACCGGCACCTTGACGCGCTGCTCAGCTTGGCAGCCGGCACGGGCGCCAAGGCGCTGGTCCTGCCCTGCGGCGCCCTCGGCCGCGACCCGGTCCGCAGCCTCGACGAGGACCTGGACACCATTGCCGCGCAACTCACCGCCGCCAAGCGGCGGGCCGACGTGTTCGGCGTCGAGCTCTGGACCGAGTCCCTGCACTTCCTGCGGTTCTGCTGGAACCTCGAGCGCGCGGAATTGCTGGCCGGGCGGCTGGCCGGTTCCGGGGTCGGGATCGTCATGGACTTCAGCCATATCGTGGCCGCCGGCGAGGATCCGTTGGACTACCTCAGGCGCCATCAGGGCCGCATCGCCCATGTTCACTTGCGCGATGCCGTGCCGGGGAACATCAACCTCAGCATCGGCAACGGCCAGGCCGATTTCGCCGCCGGCCTGGAGGCCCTCGCGGCCGACGGCTACACCGGCCACTTCTCCCTGGAGCTGGAGACCCGGGACGTGACCCACGGGGAGCGCCCCGCGGCGGCCGCCAAGGCCGCGAGCTTCATCACAGACCTCATCTGACTTGCCACACCAACGAACAACCCAAGGAGCATCATGAGCACCATCCAGCGCACCGCCGTCCTCACCGGGGCAACCTCGGACCGGGGCATCGGCATCACCACCGCACGCCGCTACGCCAGCCAGGGCTGGGCCGTGGTGATCCTGGACCTGGACGGCGAGAAGTCCGCCAAGGTCGCAGCGGAGATCGGCAACGAGTTCACCGTTCCCGCCTTTGGCTACGAGGTCGACGTCGCCAGCGAGGACTCCGTGGCAGCCGCGTACAACGCCGTGGCCGCCGAAGTCCGCTCCGGCAGCCTTCCCGCCGTCGGGGCCCTCGCCAACATCGCCGGCATCACCTCTCCGGTGCCGTTCCTCGAGACCACCCTGGAGCTCTGGAACAAGGTCATGGCCGTGAACGCGACGGGAACCTACCTTGTCACCCGCGCCTTCCTGCCGGACATGATCGCCAGCGGCTGGGGCCGGATCGTGAACATGTCCTCCGTCTCTGCCCAGCGCGGCGGCGGCGTCTTCGGCAAGGTGCCCTATTCCGCGGCCAAGGCGGCCATCCTGGGCTTCACCAAGGCCCTGGCCCGCGAAATCGGCAGCACCGGCGTGACCGTCAACGCCATCACCCCCGGCGCCGTGGACACGAATATCCGCGTGGGCAGCACCGAAGAGCAGGAAGCGGCCATCAACGCCGGAATTCCGCTGGGGCGCAACGCCAGCACCGAGGAAATCGCGGCCGTCATCACCTTCCTGTCCTCCGAGGAGTCCGCCTACCTCACCGGAACCACCATCGATATCAACGGCGGAAGCCACATCCACTAGCAGTCCCGCCGTTGAGAAGACCGCGAGCAGCTGAAAGAGCCCACGATGACCAGAATATTTAACAACCCGTCCGATTTCGCCGAGGAAGCCCTCGCCGGCTTCTGCGACGTCCATGCGAACCTGGTGCGCCAGGTGCCCGGCGGCGCCGTCCGCCGGCACCGGCCCCGCCAACCGAAGGTGGCCGTGCTGGCCGGCGGCGGCTCGGGGCACTACCCGGCCTTCGCCGGGCTGATCGGCGCTGGACTGGCCGACGGCGCCGTCGTCGGGAATATCTTTACTTCGCCGTCGGCCCAGCAGGCGTACTCCGTGGCCAAGGCAGCGGATTCCGGGGCCGGGGTGGTCTTCACCTATGGCAATTACGCGGGCGACGTCATGAACTTCGGCATGGCCAGCGAACGGCTCGCCGCCGAGGGGATCGAAGTGGAGAACGTCCTGGTTACCGACGACGTCGCCAGCGCGCCGCCGTCGGAGTCGGAAAAACGGCGCGGCATTGCCGGTGATTTCACGGTCTTCAAGATCATGGGCGCGGCCGCCGAAGCCGGCGCCGACCTCGCCGAGGTGGTGCGCCTGGGCCGGAAGGCCAACGACCTGACCCGCACCATCGGCAGTGCCTTCCACGGCTGCACCTTCCCCGGCGCCGAGGCGCCGCTGTTCACCCTCGAGGACCGGCAGATGGGCCTCGGCCTGGGCATTCACGGCGAACCCGGCCTGTTCGACACGGATCTGACGCCCGCGAAGGAGCTGGGCCAGGAGTTCGTGTCCCGGCTGCTGGCCGAGACGCCGCATGGTGCGGGAGACCGCATCGCCGTCATTCTCAATGGACTCGGTTCCACTAAGCACGAAGAACTCTTCGTCCTCTGGCTCAGCGTCGCACCGCTGCTTCGCGCCGCCGGCTACACACTGGTGATGCCGGAAGTCGGCGAACTGGTCACAAGCCTGGATATGGCCGGTGTGTCCCTGACCGTGACGTGGCTCGATGACGAACTCGAGCCGCTCTGGACCGCTCCCGCCGAGACCCCCGCCTACCGGCGCGGGAATGCCGCGCTCCCCGGCGGCGAGGCGGACGAGACGACCCCGGCCGAGGACACCGAGGCGCCGGAAGCCTTCGCCGCGGCAGAAGCTTCACGCGACTATGCACAGCAGTGCGTTGCCGCCCTGGCGGCAGCCCGCGAGGCCATCCACGACGCCGAGAAGTTCCTTGGCGACCTCGATGCCATTGCCGGTGACGGAGACCACGGCCGGGGCATGGTCCGCGGGATTGATGCAGCAAGTGCCGCTGCGGCAGGCGCTGCGTCCCGCGGTGCCGGTGCCGGGGCCGCCCTGGGCGCCGCCGGCGATGCGTGGGCGGACAACGCCGGCGGCACCTCCGGGGTGCTGTGGGGCGCCGGCCTGCGGGCCTTTGGCGAGGCGCTCGGCAACCACCACGCACCCAGTGCAACCGAACTTGCGGCAGCGGTGGCAGCCTTTGCCGCCCGGATCACCGAGCTCGGCAAGGCCGACGTCGGCGACAAGACCATGGTGGACGCGCTGGTCCCGTTTGCCGAGACCTTCAGCCGGCTCACCAGCGCAGGGGCCGGGGCGGATGCCGGGTGGGCGGAAGCTGCGCGGGAGGCTGCCTCCGCGGCCCAGGCCACCGCGGCCCTGCGCCCGCTGAAGGGCCGGGCGCGGCCCCTGGCGGAAAAGAGCGTGGGCACACCCGACCCCGGAGCCACGTCCCTGGCGATGGTGTTCACTGTGTTCGGTCCGCACCTTGCCGGTGTGCGGCAGGCTGCAGGGGCACGCCCGTGAGCCCGGGAGCAGGGATCCGGCTCATTGTGGGTGCGGACGAAGCCGGAGTGGACTACAAAGACCAGATCCTGGCGGACCTCCGGACGGACGCGCGGGTGGCCGAGGTCATCGATATCGGCGTCAACCGCGGCGACGCCCCGGAGGAGTTCGCCAAGCCCTACCCGTACGTGGGCATCGCCGCGGGCGAATTGATCCGGGACGGGCAGGCGGACCGGGCCATCCTGTTCTGCGGCACGGGGATCGGGGTCGCCATTGCCGCCAACAAGGTGGACGGCATCCGGGCCGCGACCGCCCATGACTCCTTTAGCGTGGAGCGGTCCGTACTCTCCAACGACTGCCAGGTCCTCACGATGGGCCAGCGCGTGGTGGGACTGGAACTGGCACGGCGGCTCGCGCGGGAGTGGATCGGCTACACCTTCGATCCCTCGTCCGCCTCGGCGGACAAGGTCAAGGTGCTGACCGGCTACGAGGGATGCTGAGGCCTGCCCCGGGCCGCCCGGCCAGGCACGGGCCCGGCGTCTTCCAAGAAATGGTATCTATCATGGGCCCGTGCCGCCCCTTGATGTAGTCCTCACCGCCTGGCAGATCGACTGGGCCGCCGCCGCCCTGATCGGCGGCTCGGCGTTGCTGTATGCGCTGGGCCTGAGGGCCGCGGCGGCGCGCGGGCACCGCCATCCCGTGTGGCGGACGCTGGCGTTCTATCTTCTGGGCCTTGGGTCCCTGACAGTGCTGACGTGCGGGTTCCCTGGCGTCTACAGCGCGCAGCTCCGGTGGGCCTTCACGCTCAAGATTTCCCTGCTGCTCTTCGTGGTGCCGCTGCTGATCGGCCTGGGAAAACCCATCTCCCTCGCCCGTGCGGCCCTGCCGCCGCGCGGCGTCGGCCGGCTGAACAGGGCGCTCGCCCACAGTGCGGTGCGGTTGGCCGGCAACTCCATGGCCGCCCCGCTCCTGGGCCTTGCCCTCTTCTCCACTTTCCTGACTCCGGCGTTCTACACCCTCCGCACAGCCGCTTGGGCCGAGGCGCTCCTGACGGTCGGGGTCCCGCTGCTTGGCATGATGATGGCCCTGCCGATCATCGAGGACGCGGACTTCCGCCGCTCCAGCGCGTTCTTCATCATGGAGTTCGTGTTTGTTTTCATCGAGTTGCTGGTCGATGCCGTGCCCGGGATCCTGCTGCGCCTCAACGGCCAGGTGCTGGATCACGTCGCATCGACGCCGTCTGCGCTGGGCTGGTTCCCCAACGCCCTGCGTGACCAGCAGCTGGCGGGGGACGTCCTGTGGTTCATCTGCGAAATTGTCGACTTGCCCCTGATCATCCTGATGTTCATCCGCCTCTCCCGCAGCGACAAACGCGAGGCCCGCGGCTTTGACGAGCTCACGGATTCCCAGCTCGAGGAACTGAATGCGGAGCACCTGCGGCGCGGCCGCTAAGTCCCCGCGCCCCGGGTGGGGCGCTATGCCACGCTGACCTTGATCCGCTGCACCACATTGTTACCCATGCCCTGGTAGTTCCATTCCGGTTCCAGCGGCTGGACCGCGCCACTGGCATCCGTGGCACGGCAGGAGAGCTCGTGTTCGCCCGGATCGGCCACCCACGGCATCGACCACGCACACCACGCGAACGGCGCAGCCGGGGGCTCCAGATGGGCCGCGGCCCACTTTCCGTCGATCCCGACGTCGACGCGCTGCACGGCGCCCTGCCCGGACCAGGCCCGGCCGGTGAGCATCACCGGTCCCGGGGGCAGGATCCGGCTCCGGGTGAAGAAATCCGGGACACCCGGGGGCATCATGAGCGAGCGGACCTTGATCCAGGTGACCGGGATTCCGGGATCCTCGGCATCCTGCTGGTAGCGGTACGCCACCGCCTGCTGGAAACCGTCATAGGGCTTGGTCAGAACCTTGATCGAGGTCAGCCACTTCACGCTCGCCATGCCGTACCAGCCCGGCACCACAAGCCGCAGCGGATAGCCGTGCTGCGGCGGCAGGTCCGCGCCGTTCATCCGGTAGGCGAGCACGACGTCGGGACGCAGGGCCTCCTCGATCGGCAGGCTGCGCGCGAACTGCTGGGCGACGCCGCCCTGGCTGCCGGCGTCGGCCCCGGTGAAGAGCACCTCCACGGCGTCGTCCTCCACTCCGGCCCGCGTCAGCAGGTAGGCGAGCGGGACACCGGTCCACACGGCGGTCCCCACGCCCTCGAGTACCCACGGCTGGCTCAGCGGGCGGGGCCGCAGGAGGGACCGGCCGTTGCCGGCGCACTCCAAGGTGACCGGGAGGGTGATGCTCGGTGCCCGGAGCAACGCCCGCAGGCTCAGTTCGAAGGACCGCTGCACGGCGCCGCCGATCCACAGATGCCAGTGCTCGGCGTCGATGAACGGGATGTCGAAGTGCGTGAGCACGTAGTGCAGTCCGGGCGGTGTGGTGTCGCTCCGCAGGGCCTCGAGCGGCATGGAATGGTTCCGCACGGCGAGCTGGAGTTCCTCCGCCGTCAGCGGGCCGTGGCTCGGTTCGCCGGGATGCGCCCGGGGTTGTCCGGCCTGCCGGCGCGGACTTTTCAGGACAGAAGAGTGTCTGGACATTTGCTTTGGCATGGCATGCCGCGATTCTTTCCGGACCAGCCCGGTCCCGGTCCTGTGAAGGACCCGCCGGTTTAGTAGGTATCACCTGGTCTCAGGTCTACGCCGCAGCCCGGAAACCGTCAACACCGGGACGCACCGGTCCCGCCCCTTCCGGTCCAGGGGCTACAGCGTGTGCGCCTCGGCCAGGAACTGCGCCAGGCTCAGCGGTTCCCGGCCCGTCAGCTCATGCACCGCCGACGTCGGACCGGCGAGTTCGCCGGCGGCGATGGCCGTGTAGGTGCTCACCCAGGCGTCCACCTGCCATGGCGGGGCGCCGTAGGAGGCGCGGGACCCGTAGGCCTCCGCCAGGGTCTCGTTGTGGAAGGTGATGGCCCGGTCGGTTCCGGCGGTCAGGAGTTCGGCGGCGCGGGCCAGCGAGATGTCTTCCGGGCCGGTCAGGTCATAGGTCCGTCCCACATGCAGGGACGGGTCCCGCAGCACGGTGACGGCCGATCGGGCAATGTCTGACCGCGCCACGGCAGCCATGACGCCGTCTCCGGCGGGGCCGCGGATCACGCCGTCCTCGCCGGCCAGCAGCGGCAGGAAGTCCAGGTAGAAGTTGTCCCGCAGGAACGTGTAGTCCATGCCGGAGGCCTTGATGCGCTCCTCCGTCGCGAAGTGGTCCCGGCCCAGCGTGAACGTGGAGTCCGGCGCCGCGCCGAAGAACGAGGTGTACACGATGTGCTGGACGCCCGCTGCGGCCGCGGCATCGACGAAGGCATAGTGCTGCTGCAGCCGGTCCTCGGCCTCGGCTGCGGAGACCATGAACAACGTTTTCGCCCCGGAAAGCGCCGTCTTCGTCCGCTCCGGCTCGGCGTAGGTGGTGACGAAGGGGACGGCGCCTTCGAGCTCAGGTGCCCGGGCAGCGTCCCGCACCAGGAGCCGTTGCTGGCTGCCGGCCTGGGACAGCTGCCTGGCCACCAGGGCGCCCAGCTGGCCGGTGGACCCGGTGACGGCAAGCTCGGGAGCGTTGGTCATGGCCTAGGCCTCGCGGGAGGCGGGCGACTTGGTCTGCGCGGGGTCGCGTTCGGCCAGTGAGCCGATGACGGCGTCGATCTTGTCCATGATCACCGCGTCCAGCTTCACGCCGGCTGCCGCGACGTTCTTCTCGATCTGCTCCGGCCGGGACGCGCCCATGATCGCGGAGGCCACGTTCTTGTTCTGCAGCACCCAGGCGATGCTGAGCTGCGCCATGGTCAGCCCGGCCTCCTCCGCGATCGGCTTGAGCTGCTGGACGCCGGTGAGGACCTCGTCGGACATCCAGCGCTCGATCATCCGCGAGCCGCCCTTGGAGTCCGTGGCGCGGCTGCCCTCAGGGGCAGGCTTGCCGGGGTGGTACTTGCCGCTCAGCACGCCCTGGGCAATCGGGGACCAGACAATCTGGGACAGGCCCAGTTCTTCCGACGCCGGAATCACCTCGGCCTCGATCACCCTCCACAGCATGGAGTACTGAGGCTGGTTGGAGATCAGTTGGAAGCCCAGTTCCTTGGCGAGGGCATGGCCGTCGCGGATCTGGTTGGCCGTCCACTCGCTGACCCCGATGTACAGGGCCTTGCCCTGCCGCACGATGTCCGCGAAGGCCTGCATGGTCTCTTCCAGCGGCGTCTCGTAGTCGTAGCGGTGGGCCTGGTAGAGGTCCACGTAGTCGGTCTGCAGCCGGGTGAGGGAGCCGTTGATGGATTCCATGATGTGCTTGCGGGACAGGCCAAGATCGTTGTGGCCCTTGGGCCCGGTGGGGCCGAAGACCTTCGTGAAGATTTCCAGCGATTCGCGGCGCTCGTCCTTCAAGGCTGCTCCGAGGACCGTCTCCGCCGCTGTGTTGGCGTACACGTCGGCCGTGTCGAAGGTGCTGATACCGGCGTCGAGCGCGGCCCGGACGCACTGGGTGGCGACGTCGTTCTCCACTTGGGAGCCATGGGTCAGCCAGTTGCCAAACGTGATTTCTGAAATCTTGAAGCCGCTGTTTCCGAGGTATCTGAATTCCATGGGTTCCAACGTAGCGGACTTGCCTGCCCGGGGTAAGGGCTCAGCCGGCCTTGCGTTCCTGGACCGGCTGTTTGGCCTTCCCGGCCGGCGGAGTGCCACGCAGCGCCACGAGCGATCCGGTGTCCAGCAGGGACTTCGCTGCGGGCATGGGCGGCTTTTTGAACGCCCGCGGGACGGCGCCAAGTGTTCCATTGGTGTCTGTGGCCGACTGCACGAGGGCAGAGACTTCCGTGATGTCCTGTGCCGGTGCCAGGGGGTCGGGCAGGTCCCGGACGGTGACCCGGACGGCGGGTCCGGCCTCGGCCCTGGCCCTCGCGGCGGCGCGGGCATCTGCCCGGGCCACGGCGGCCGCCCACCCCGGGGACAGCGCGGGTTCCTTTTTGGCTGCATTCCGGGCGGGGCGTGCGGGCTTCACGGCCTTGGCCGGCCGGTGCGGCGCCGGCTCTTCCGCAGCCCCATTTTCCCGTGATACCGGGGTTCCGCGGACGAGCCCGGCGACGGCCAGGACAACGACTGCCGCCAGCCGGCCGATCCCTGCGAGCACGAGGGTGGCGGCGAAGACCAGGAAGAGGCCGAGGAACATGAAGAACGCCACGCCGAGGGTCCCGAAAAAAGTCAGGTTCAGCGCAATGGTCGTTGGATCTTCCATGTCACCTCTCCTTGCCGGCCTGCTTCAGCGTGGTCCCTGCCGCAAGCACGCGGCGGGCAGGAGCCCCCTTAACAATACGTACTTTTCGCTGGCCCCGTGCCGCCCGCGGCAGTCGTGGCGAATATGTGTCAAAGCCGTTATCCGCGGGGCGGGGCACGGGCCCCGCCGGCCGGGCGTCTATAGTCGGAGACAGCCTCGCCGGCGTCGTCCGGCCCGCCGGAAGGACATCTTGTGACGCACGCCGCAGCAGCCGATTCCGAGCCCGCCGGAGCATCCGGCACGGACCGGTCCGTGAGTATTCCGGAAGCGGCATATTCCGCGTCGTATGAGGGGAACTGCCCGTGCCTGTCGGGCGAGGCGTATGTGCACTGCTGCGGCCGGTTCCATCGCGGGGACGCCGAGGCGCCAACGGCGGAGCAGCTCATGCGCTCCCGGTACAGCGCCTTCGTGGTCCGGGACGCGGGGTACCTGCTCCGGACCTGGCACCCGGACACTCGGCCCGCTGAGCTGGAGTTTGACTCCGGCATGCAGTGGCGACGCCTGGACATCCTCTCCACCAGCCGCGGCGGCCCGCTTGACAGCGAAGGCACGGTGGAATTCGCGGCACACTACCGGCACGAGGGCGAACGGGGCTTGCACCGCGAAAGCAGCCGCTTTGTGCGGGTGGACCGGCGCTGGTACTACGTAGATGGCGTCGTTGCCGGCTGAGCCTTCCGGGGCTGACGCCGTTGCGGCTAGGGGCGCCCGGCTGAGTTGTCTCCGGCTGAGTTGTCCCTGACGGTCTGGTTCTCAACCGTTGCTGCCGGGCTGAAGCCGGCCCGGTCCACCCTGCGGTGGAAACGCATTCCCGCGAGGCCGCCCAGCACTGCGCCCACCAAAGCCACCGCGGCCACGACGATCGCCGCGATGATGCTCAGGGTGTTCAATTCGCCCTCGTTGATCGGGATCCGCGGGAAGCTGTTCAGGCTGGCCAGGATGTTGAAGCGCTGCCCGGCGACCAGGCCCAGCACGGCGACGACGATCGCGGCGATCAGGGCCCAGATCCAGACCATGAAGCCCTGCCTGGCGCCGTTGAAGCGGGCCATCCGCCCGGCGACGTATCCGCCGCAGTAGTAGGCGCCCAGGAGGATCACGAGCAGCACGATGATGCCTGTCAGCCCGACCGTCTGGTTGCTGGAGGCCTGGTCGACGGCGTCATTCACATCGGTGTTGGTGGCCAGTCCGACGGCGGTACCGCCGGCAGCGACCAGCGCGGTGAGCAGCACGGCCGTGCCCGTGGCCGTCAGCCAGCCGAAGAATGCCGAGCCGACTTTGATGCCGCCGAACTCTTCCTTCTCGCGGGCCACGACCGTCTCGCGCGTGGGGATCTCGTCCACGACGGTGTCGTGAACAGTTTCGCGGACCGGTGCGTCGCGGACGGGGTCGTCGTGGCGGACTGCTGTCACCGGACGGGTTGTGGCGTCGTCCTGCGCGGCGTGGCGTGTTGTCTTGTCGTCGGGGCCTGCGGTGCTGCTCATGAGGGCTGCTCACTTTCGCTGAATGACCGGGCACCCTGGAGGTGCCGGTCTGGCGTCAACCTAACCACGGCGGAATCCGGTTAGCAAGGATGCTTACTATCCGTGGCGGCGGCCCGTCAGCGGTACTTGCGGTGCAAGTCCTCCCGGACGGAGGCACGCCGGCTGGCGTCCGCGATCCACGGACCGGTCCCTTCGGACTGGTCGAGGATCCCGGCCTCCAGCCAGGTGTAGTCCCCGGCCAGTGTCTTGCGGGCCAGGGCATGGTCGGCGTCGTCGGTGTTCCGCCACAGCCGGTCGAAATATTCGTCGACGCGAACGCGGGCCTGTTCGCAGTACGCCTCGGCGAGTTCGTACGCGGAAGCGCCGCGTTCCGGCTGCGTCCGCAGCAGCATCTCGGCGCGCGAACAGCAGGCGGCCATGGCAAACAGCTCCGCACCGATGTCCACGATCCGGCCCAGGAACGCCTGCTTGTGCTCAAGTTTGGCCTGCCACCGGCCCATCCCGTAGAAGGTCTGCCGGGCCAGGCGCCGGGAGGAACGCTCCACGTAGCGCAGCTGTTTCGCGAGCCGGCCGAAGTCGCTGTAGGAGCGCGGGTCCATGCCGGCGCCGGCCACGAGTTTGGGCAGCCACTTCGCGTAGAAGCCGGAGGCTCCGACGGCGGCCTTCGCCTTGTCGGAGAGGCGGGCGTCCTCCGAGGCGAGGTCTCCCGCGGCCGCCAGGTGCGCGTCCACGGCTTCACGGGCGATCAGCAGCCTCATGATTTCCGAGGATCCCTCGAAGATCCGGTTGATTCTCATGTCGCGGAGCTGCTGTTCCGCGGCGACGGCGCGCTCGCCGCGGGCTTCGAGGGAGTCCGCCGTTTCAAAGCCCCGGCCGCCGCGGATCTGCACGAGCTCGTCCGCGATGAGGCAGCTGATCTCCGTGGACCACAGCTTGGCCAGGGCCGCCTCGATCCGGATGTCTTTCTGCCCGGCGTCGGCCATTTCCGCGGAGAGTTCAAACACGGCGTCCAGGGCGAAGGCGCTGGCGGCGATGAAGGCGATTTTCTTGCCCACTGCCTCATGCTGGCCGATCGGCCGGCCCCACTGGGTGCGGGCGTCGGACCATTCGCGGGCGATCTTCAGGCTCCACCGGCCGGTGGCGACGCACAGCGCGGGGATGGAGAGCCGGCCCGTGTTCAGCGTGGTGAGGGCGATCTTCAGGCCCTGGCCTTCCCGGCCCAGCCGGTTGGCGGCCGGGACCCTGACCTGGTGGAAGCGGGTGACCCCGTTTTCGATCCCGCGGAGCCCCATGAAGGTGTTGCGGTTTTCCACGGTAATGCCGGGGGTGTCCATTTCGACCACGAACGCGCTGATGCCGCCTTTGTGGGCGGTCCCGTCCGCATCGGTGTGCGGCGGCACGAGGGCCATGACCACGACGAGCTCGGCGATAACACCGTTGGTGGTCCAGAGCTTGACGCCGTCCAGGAGGTACGACTCGCCGTCGCCGGAGAGGACGGCAGTGCTGCCCATCCGGGCGGGGTCGCTGCCGACGTCGGGCTCGGTGAGCAGGAAAGCGGTGACGGCGCCGGCGGCGCAGCGGGGCAGGTATTCACGCTTCTGGGCCGGAGTGCCAAAGACCTTGACGGGCTCCGGGACGCCGATCGACTGGTGCGCGGAGAGCAGGGCGCCGAGGCTTGGGTGCACCGAGCCCAGCAGGGCCAGGGCGCGGCCGTAATACACGAGCGTGAGGCCCAGACCGCCGTATTCGCGGGGAATCTTCATTCCGAACACACCGAGCTCCGCGAGCCCCTTGAGATAGTCGTCCGGGATCCGGTCGTCGCGTTCGATGGTGCGCCCGGACATCGTGCGGCAGTAGGCGGCCAGCCGGGCCATGAACGCCTCGCCGCGTTCGACGTCGTCGGCGGGAGCCTCGGGCCACGGGTGAATCAGCGACAAATCGAAGCTGCCAAGGTAGAGGCCCTTCGCGAAGCTGGGCTGGGTCCAGCTGGTTTCGCGGGCGGCCTCGGCAATGGCGCGGGCGTCGGCGGCCGTCGCGTCGGGGCCGACGTGCTCAGGGGCCCCGGCGGCCGCCGGAATTGGAATGCCTGATGTTGGAGAATCTGACGCTGGAGTACCGGGTGTGGTGGCGGGGTCTTCGATGGCGGAGCTCACGGGGCATCTCCTCTAACCGGGTGACCGGCTTGAGCCCTGGATCCGCCGCGGGTGGAGGACCCTTCAGCTGTCCCGCAATACTACTCGCGGGTAAGTGCCTGTGCCAGGGGAGGCCTGGCCCGGAAAGTCGGACCGGAAGTCCGTGCCGAAGTCGACCTGGAAATCGGCGGGCATCTCCACCGTTGAGGCGTGGTGGACCAGCCGGTCCCAACCGTGGTTGATGCCGTGGACCAGGCCCACCAGCGCGCCGGCCACGAGGTACCAGGCGAGCCGGCCGACACCGACCAAAACCATGGCCGCGAACGCGGACATCATCATGAAGGCGCCGATCATCACGGCAAACACGAGGGTTCCAATGACCACCATCGTGCCGGTTTCCACTGCGCTTAGGTCGAACTGCATTCTTCCCCCTGCACCATTGCTCCGGTTGAACCAGTAGCCCGAGCGTAGGGTGCCGTGGGCGTGCTGAACTAGGGTCCTTTGGACATTGGCGGCCTCTTGATACGGGATCGAAATGCTACCGGGGCGTAGGTCACGGCGGTGTTGCGGCCCCCTCACCGATCGCGGGGGTCGCACCTCTTGTCAGTGCCGGGAGGCTGCCCGGTGTCAGTCTTCGTCGTGTTCAGGGGCGCTCTGGCTCATGACCTGGAAGTCCGCGCCGAGGGCGACTTCGACCTGGGACCCGTCGTTGAGGCGTACCTCGACCTCGTAGGCCGCGCCGGAGTCGTCATCCCGCTCCACTTCGGTGACGCTGCCCTGGCCCACCTTCGCCAACGCGGCCTGGGTTGCCATGGCACGGTCGGCGTCACTGAGCGCCGGTCCATCGGAATCGTCACCGATCTCAAAGTTCCCGATCCTGGCGGTGAGGGTGCCCGCACTTCCGGACCAGACATCCCTGGCCTGGGTGGCCCCGACCGCAATTGACGCTCCCCCCAGCACCACCGCTGCAGAGGCCGCCCCGGTGATCCAGATCATTCTCTTGCGCATGATCGTCTCCCTTCGGCTGGTCATTCCAGTGTGCGCCGACATAGGGGAGCAGACAACGATAAATGCGGACGGGGCCCTGCGTTAACCTTGTAGCTGGCAGTTTTTCGAATCCGCTGCCCCGCAACGCCACCCCAATCCATCCCCTGGCAGCCGAAGGAGAGCGCGTGTCCCGTTCCGCCGTGTCATCAGCCGACGCCATCAGCACCCGGCTCCGGGACCTTGAGCTCCTTACCAAGGGACCTGCCTGGGCGCTGACGCGTTCGGCGCCTTGGGTGATCGCCGTGCTACAGGCTTCCTTCACCCGCACGCGCGCGCAGCTGCCGCTGGAACAGTTCCACGCCGACGTCGACGCCTTCCTCGAGCAGCTTCGTCGGCAGGCCCCCGGCACGGGAGAGCAGCACGGCGGCTCGGCCAACGGCACACTTTCCGGAAAGAAATACGCGGACGAATGGACCCGCAAGAACTTCCTGACCCGCCGGAACCAGTCGGGCCAGATCGTTTACGAAGTCACGGAGCCTGCTGCCCGCGTCCTGGCTTTCCTGGACAGCCTCTCCAGTGAGCGGTCCACGCTGAACGGCTCCCGGCTCGGCACACTGCTGGGCGACGTCGAGAAGCTCGCCAACGAGACCAATCCGGACCAGAGCGCACGCATTGAATCCCTCGAAGAGGAGATCGACGAGCGCCGCCAGCTGATGGAAGACATCAGCTCCGGCGATTTCGACGGGCTGCTCGACGACGACGAGGCCGTGGAGGCGGCAGGCAACATCCTCGATCTTGCGGCCAGCCTGCCCGCGGACTACAAGAAGATGCGTGACCGGATCGAAGAGCTCGTGGGGGAGCTGCGCAACCAGATCATCGAGGAATCGCTCAGCAAGGGCGCCACCATGGCCCAGGTGCTCGAGGCCGACAAGCGGCTGCGGCAGAGCCCCGAAGGCCGGACGTTCCGCTCCTTCACCGCGTTCCTGGAGGACCCGCAACAGCAGTTGAGGTTCCGGTCGGCGATCGGCGAAGTCCTGAGCCGGCAGTTCGCGGACGAGCTCAGCCACGATGAACGCGAGACGCTGAAGAACCTTGTGGCGGAACTCCGCACCCAGCACAGCCAGATCCAGCGGATCTACGGCAAGCTCAGCGAGAGCCTCAACACCTACGTCCAAAGTGACGACTTCCGGCAGTCGGTCCGGCTCCGGAAGGTCCTGCGCGAGGCTGAGCAGGCGATCCGCACCCTGCCGTACGAGCGCGAACGGCCCGGCCTTGTCCGCGGCCCGGTGCTGTTCAGCGCCGGTTTCGAGTCCCTGGCCATGGTCAAGCTCTTCGACCCTGACGAATTCGCGGCTCCACCCAAGCTGGCCGACCCCATCGCGTTCTCCGACTCGGACCGGGCGCGCTCGCCCCGGACCGCCAAGGCCAAGCCGGAGGCCATCCGCGCCGCGCTCGCGGGGGCCTCAACCCTCACCGAGGCCTGGGCGCAGCTGCCGGCAGAGGAACGCCACATCAACTCCATCCGGGCCCTGTTGTCGCAGACCCTCCATGAAGGCGCCGGCTTCGACCGGGGGACCTGGGGACCCATCGAATTCGAACAAATCGACGGCACCACCCGCACCGCTTACCTGCCCGTCGTCACGCTCGCGAAGGATTGACCATGACTGAAGAGACTGTGACCGAGACCCTGACCGAGACCCTGACCGAGACCGCGACCGAGGCTGTGACCGAGACCGCGGCGGCGGACCTGCAGTCCGCGCCCGAGTCTTTGCCCGCGGACAGCGATGGCGCCCACGTCCGCAGCGACCCCTTCACCGTCACCCCCCGGGACACGTTCGTCGACGGCGCCGCGCTCTTCCCGGGCGACACCGGCGTGCTGCCCATGAAGGTGCGGCAGGCGCTCGTGAAGCTGCTCAAAGGCCCCTACATCGACGGCGGCCGCGACGAAAAACTGTGGACCACGCTCCTGGACAACCGGCTGATCCTGCGCAGCCGCCTCTCCGAACTCTTCCTGACGCTGCAACTGGACCACGAGCGCAAGGTCGCCGTCCTGCGCCCGGTTGACCCCGAGGCGATCGGCGGCAGTACGCGGTCCAGTATCCTGCGCCAGCAGCGTGCCCTGAGTCGGGTCGAGACCATCGTCCTGCTCCGCCTGCGCCTGCTCCTGGACCGGCACGTCACCGCCCAGACGGACCCGACGATCACGCGCGAGGAAATCGCCGAACTCGTCGCCCACTACCAGCCCACCGGCCAGCAGGACGCCCTGCGCGATGCCGACGTCGTCAATCGCGCTATCACCAAGCTCCTGGCCCGTCAGCTCCTGCTCGCCACGGGCCTGGACGAGGTCTACACCATCTCCAACGCCCTCCCGCTGGCCCTGCCGTTCGAAAACATCGGCGACATCCCGGCCCAAATCGAAGCCCTGGTGGCAGCCAGCACAGACCAGTCGGGAACGGAGCCGCTCCTGGAGCTCGACACCGACACCTCGGCAAACGCGGAGGACGACCCGGACGACGACGCCGATGCCGCCACCGTCGGTGACCCGACCAGCGACGACGGCGATGCCGCCCCGGGAGCGGCATCGCCGTCGTCGCCCGACGCAACCACGAACACGGAGACCAACAAGTGAGCATCGCAACCATGCTGCCGATGGGCGAGCTCACCAACCCCGGCCAGATGCGCCTGGCCCTGGTCCAGGTGGTCAACTGGGGCACATTCCATGGCGCCCACACGATGCACGTGGACCGCAACGGCACGCTGCTGACCGGCAATTCGGGCGTCGGAAAGTCCACGCTGTTCGATGCCATGCTTCGGGTCTTCGACGCCCGTCCCCGCTCCAACGAAGCGGCGGCACAGCGGGCAGGCGGCGCCGTCGAGGACAAGCGCACCACGTTCACGTACATGCGCGGCAAGGTAGGCGACAAGGCCGTGGGGGAGGGCTCGGCGAGTGCGTTCCAGCGCCCCGGCGCGACCTGGTCCGCCGTCGCGCTGACGTTCGACAACGCGGCCGGCACGCGGGTGACGGTTTCGGCGCTTTTCGACCTGCCCAAGAACGGCACGGAATCCAGCGTCGGCCGGTACTACGTGATCGACAACAAGCCGCTGGACCTCGCGGCGATCGAGGGCATCGCGGAGAAGCGGTTCACCAAGTCGGCGCTGGACGCGATCTTCCCGGACGCCCAGATCTTCGACGTCCACAAGGCCTTCGCCGAACGATTCCGCCGTCTCCTCGGCATCAACTCGGATCAGGCCCTTCCGCTGCTGCGCGTCATCCAGGCCGGCAAGGGACTCGGCGGCAGCGTCAACACCTTCTTCCGCGACCAGGTCCTCGATGCCCCTGCCACGCTGGCCGCGGCGGATGACGTCGTCGAGGAATTCAGCAACCTCATGTCCATCCGGCAGCGCCTCGAGGACGTCCGGCAGCAGCGCGACCAGCTGGCCCCCGTCCCCGGGCTGAACAAGGAATACGCGCAGGCGCTCCTGGACGCGAACCGGCTGCGGGACCTAACAGGTGAGGAATTCGAGGCCTACAAGCAGCAGCTCGCGGTCACAATCCACGAGAAGACCCTGGCCCGGCTGAAGGAGCTGGCCCAGGCGAAGGCCACGGGCCTGGCCGCCGAACGCGCTGTCCGTGACGGCTTCGCCAAGGAACTGCGCCAGCTGGAGGGCGAGTACAACAACCAGGGCGGCAACGCGATTTCCGCGATCGAGCAGTCCCTGGAGAACGCCCGGGTGGGACTCAAGCTCCGGCAGGAAGTCGAGGCATCGACCCGCAAGGCGCTGACCGACGCCGGGCTGGAACTGCAGTGGTCGGCCGCCGGCTGGGATCAGGCCCACGAGCACGCCGCGGCACGCTCGGCTGAGCTCCAGGACGATTCCGAAGCGCTCAAGGAACTGCGCTTCGAGGCCTTTGATGGCCACGCCACCCGGAAGCGCGAACTCGCCGCGGCCCAGCAGGAGCTCGTCTCGCTGAAGACGCGCAAATCGTTGCTGCCGCCGTCGAGCATTGAAAACCGGAGCGCCATTGCCGCTGCCACGGGCGTGCCCGAGGAGCAGATGCCCTTCGGCGGCGAGCTGATCGACCTTGCCGAAGGCCAGGAACACTGGCGCCCGGCTGCTGAGCGCGCGCTGCGGAGCCTGGCCACTACGCTGCTGGTCCCGGGCGAGCACTTCGCGGCAGTCACCCGTTACCTCAACGACCATTCCGTGCGCGGAGCGCTGCGTGCCGTGGACGTCTCCCGGCCCCTGGCCGGCGGTGCGCTGGCCGTCGAGGACGTGGCCGATCGCGACCTGCTGACCAAGCTCAGTTTCCTCACCGATGCCGGGCTGCCCGCCGGGCCACACGCCCAGGCGCTTGCGCAGTCCAGCGCCTGGCTCCGCGAACGGATTGCCCTCGACTTCGCCTACCCGTGTGTGGAAAACCCGGACGAGCTCGCCGGCCTGGACAAGGGCCTGAGCCTGGGCGGTGTGGTCAAGCGCAACCGCCACACGGTGGAAAAGGATGACCGCTTCACGTCCCGCCAGGACTACGTCCTCGGGTTCGACAATGCCGCCAAGCTCGAACTGGTGGCGGCCCAGGTTGAGGACCTGCAGCAGGAGCTGGCCAAAGCCGCCGAGCTGGCGCAAAGCCGGGAAGAGTCGCACCAGGGCATGACCCGGCAGCTTGAAGCCTTGCGCCGGGTGGCCGAGGACCACCGGCCCTGGGAACAGGTCTCGGCTGCCGTGGCCGGCGAGGAGCTCGCCCGGATCGAGCAGCGCCTCAAGGACGCCCTCGCCGCACAGGCCGACCTCGAACCGCTTCGCGCCAGCATCGAAGCCGCGCGGCACAAGCACCAGTCCAGCACCGAATCCGCGGCCGTGCTGCAAAGCGAGTACAAGGCCCTCGATGCGCGCATGACCGCCGCTGGTGCGCTGCTCGATGCCGCACGCACCCGGCTGGCGCAGGCACCGCCGTCGGACGCCGGCGTCGCCGCGCTGGAACCGTACTTCACCGGCTTCGGTGACGTCCTGGAGATGCACGAACTAGACAACCTCGCCAACCAGGTCCGCACCAGGCTCCTGGCCGAACTGCACGTCGCCGAGTCCCGCGGGCAGGCCACCTCGGAGCGCCTCACCCGCATTTTCGAGGGCTTCGTCCGGGAGTGGGGCACGGCGATTTCCGCGGACCACGGCACCTCGATCGGCGCCGCGGGGGAGTTCGAATCCCGCTACCACGCGATTGTCAGCGACGGGCTGCCCGCCCAGGAGGCCGAGTTCCGGCAGTTCTTCAACCAGCGGACGCACGAATCCTTTTCCACCCTGCTGCACCTGCTCGACGAGGAGCGCCGCGCCATCACGAGCCGCATCCTGCCGCTGAACGGGATCCTGTCCGAGGTCAACTTCCACGAGGGCAGCTTCCTGGAACTCGACATCAAGCAGACGCTGCCGGCGACGGCGAAGCAGTTCAAGGACGCCATCCAGAACGCGCTCAAGGTCCGGCACACCCGGCCCGGCAAGACCGTTACTGCAGCGTCCGCTGCAACGTCCGCTGCAACGTCCGCCGCTGCGTCCGGGGCGGAGAGGGACGACGACGCCGAGCTCACCACCCGCTATAAGTCACTCGAAACGCTCGTGAAGCGGCTCGGCTCGCAGACCCCAGAGGACCGCCGCTGGCGGGCCGAAGTGCTGGACGTCCGCGGCCACCTGTTCATCCAGTGCAAGGAACACCGCGAAGTCCAGGGTGCCGGTTCCAAGGGCGCCGGTGCCAAGGGGGCGGCGAAGGGCGCGAAGAAGACCGAGGTCTACATGCACGCGGACACCGGCTCCATGTCCGGTGGCGAGCGGCAGCGCTTCACCGCGTTCATCATGGCGGCGGCGCTGAGCTACCAGCTGGGCATCGCCGAGCAGGGGTTCACCACGTACGGCACTGTCATGATGGACGAGGCGTTCGTGCTCGCCTCGGAGGAATTCGCCGGCGCGGGCATCAAGGCGCTGCATGAGTTCGGCTTCCAGCTCCTGCTGGCCGCGCCGGAGAACGTCATCGACCTCTCCCGGCACCTCGGCTCGGTGACGGAGATCCTCCGGGACAAGCGCACCAACCGTTCCGGCGTCCTGACGGCTCCGGTGATTGCCGCACGTCCGGGCACGGAGGGCACCTGGCGCTCCGAGGCGAACCCCGTGGACATCGTCCTGCGCTGACCGCGCTCCATTCCAGGGCGACGCGGGCACCGTCAAGGAGCTGCGCCGGTACCTTGTGCGAGACGTGGGGATCGACCGGAACCAGGTCGCGTTCAGGGGGTACTGGCGGCAGGGGAAAGCCCGGGCACCAAGCGACGCTCCCGCAGGTCCTGCGGTTCTCGCCCCGACGCTCCCGCAGGTCCTGCCCGACTTGCGGCCGCAACCGCTGCTTTGTGCGGTCTTGGGGGTGGGTCACCTTCGGTGCGTCCCACCTGTCATAAACGAGACTCGTCAGTTGCGACGCGGGGCCGGTCACCTTGGGTTAACTCTCCCTTTCCCTGGCAGCTTTTTGCGGGGGTTAGTTTGGACGGATGGGTTCAGTTCCTTTGCTTCCGGATCGAGGCGGGCGGCGGGTCTTTGTTGCCTTGGGGGATTCCTTCACCGAGGGTGTGGGGGACTACGATTCCCGCTTCCCCAATGGCGTGCGGGGCTGGGCAGACCGGGTTGCGGAGAAGCTGGCCAAGGCGCAGCCGGGGTGGGAGTACGCCAATTTGGCCATCCGCAGCAAACGGCTGCGCCACATAGCCGGCGAACAGCTCGGTCCCGCAGTGGCCATGGAGCCGACCCTCGTCACGCTCTACGCGGGCGGCAACGACATCCTGGATTTCGGCACGGACATCGGGGCCCTCATGCGGGACTACGAGTCCCTGGTGGCTGCGCTCGCAGACACGGGGGCAACGCTGGTGCTCTTCACCGGCTTCGACGTCAAGGTCTCCGCGCTGCTGGAGCCGCTGAAGAAACGTAACGCCTTCTATAACCGGCGCGTCCGCGAGATCGCCGGCCGCTACGGCGCGGTGCTGGTGGACTACTGGTGCTTCGACGCCTTCCATGACCCGCGGATGTGGGATTCGGACCGGCTGCATATGTCCAAGGCAGGCCACAAATACCTCGCCTCACAGGTCCTGGACCACC
Organism: Arthrobacter sp. P4_F11; assembly: GCF_056401395.1. NCBI lineage: Bacteria > Bacillati > Actinomycetota > Actinomycetes > Micrococcales > Micrococcaceae > Arthrobacter > Arthrobacter sp. P4_F11. The sequence goes on along the minus strand of NZ_JBFUJK010000022.1, from coordinate 6,341 downwards.
TCGGCGTGCCGCACAAGATCAAACCCAGGGAATGGGAACCGCCCGTGAAACCGGGCCTGCGGGAGTGGGAACGCCGGCAGCGCCGCTGGGTCCGCGACTGGGTATTGCCATTGTTCGGGCGGAAGCTCCGGGGCGTAACCCTCGGCGATCAGCTCCGGCCGCGCTGGCCCGAACCCGTGCGGGTCCCGCGCAAGGGCGGCCTGAAGAAACTGCTGCACGACCAGCGCGCCATCGGCCAGTCCGGCGCCGGGTAGCCGCCGGGACTCAGCTGTCCAGCAGGTTTTCGTAGCCCGGAGCCACCCTGTTGGCGTGGAATTCCATGACCTCGAATTCAGCCACACCATTGACGTAGAACGGGTCCTTGGCCAGTGCGGCGTCAAGGCTGGCCCGGTCCGCGTTCGAGAGCAACAGACCGCCGGTGCGGGGGATTTTGCGCCCCGCGACCATGAAGACGCCGTCGTCGAAGGCTGCCTGCAGCCACGTCACGTGCGCCGGAAGATGGAACTCCACAATGTCCTCGGGGACTTTGTATGTCAGGGAGACTACGTACATGCGGCCAGCCTACCGGTAGCTGGCCACGGACAGGCGGGAAGTTTTCCGGAATTGCCTCGGCTGAAGTTGAATCGTCAAGCTTCCAGTCTCCTAGAATGTAGCCATGACCGAACCCCGCTGGCTCAACGCCGACGAACGCCGGGCCTGGCTTGCCCAGCTCAGCATCAACACCATGCTGCCGGCCGCCCTGGACACCCAGCTCCACGCCGCGGGCAAGCTTTCCCTGTTCGACTACAACGTGCTGGCGATGCTTTCCGAGGCCGAAGGGCGCTTCCTGCCCATGAGTGAGCTCGCCGCGCGCACCAGCGCCTCCCTGTCCCGGCTCTCGCATGTGGTCACCAAGCTGCAGAACCGCGGCTGGCTGGAGCGCAGGCCGCACCCCGGCGACGCCCGCGTGACCACGGCCCACCTGACCGATGCCGGGATGCAGACGATTGTGAAACTCGCCCCGGGGCATGTTGAGGCGGTCCGCTCACTGTTCCTCGACGCCCTGAGCCCCGAGGACGTCGCGGACCTGGCCCGGATCGGCGAAAAGATCGTGGCCCGACTCGACGACGACCACTGGATCCTGCGCGACATCTAAGCGCGACAGCCGAAGGCGCCGCAGTCCGACGTCGGACATCCCCGTCTTTGTTGCTCACGGCAACTGCTGGCAGACTGGATCCATGGATTTCACGTCCCGCTATGTAGCCCTTGGAGACTCTTTTACGGAAGGCGTCGGCGACGACGACCCTACCCGGCCCAACGGCGTCCGGGGCTGGGCGGACCGGGTGGCAGAGGGGCTTGGCGCCGCCGATCCCGGCTTCGGGTACGCGAATCTTGCCATCCGCGGCCGGAAACTCCGCCAGATCCTGGCCGAACAGGTCGATGCCGCCGTCGCCCTCGATCCCACCCTGGTCAGCATCTACGCTGGCGCCAACGACATCCTCCGGCCCAAGGTCGACATCGATGACCTGCTGGCCGAATACGATGCCGGGATCCGCAAGCTCACGGCCACCGGCGCCACCGTGGTGATGTTCACCGGCTTCGACGCGCGGGGCTCCAAGATTTTCGGCACCATGCGCGGCCGTACGGCCATCTACAACGAACTGGTTCGCGGCATCGCCGGGGACCACGGGGCCCTGCTGGTCGACTACTGGCGTTTCAGCGAGTACTACGACTGGGGCATGTGGGCCACAGACCGGATGCACATGTCTGCCGCCGGCCACGCGAACATGGCCAAGCGCGTCCTCACGGTGCTGGCACACGAGCACTCGATTGACGTCCCGCCCATGACGCCGGTTCCCGAGCTGAGCCGGGTGGACGCCCTCCGAGCGAATGCCCGGTGGGTCCGCGAATTCGCCGGCCCGTGGGTTGTCCGGCGCGTCACCGGCAAGTCGTCCGGCGACGGCCTGGAGCCGAAGTACGGCCAGCTGACCCACCTCTAGAACGGCACCCTAGGCGCGGAACCCACGCGTCGCGAGCAGCTCCCCGTTGCGGCGGACCGCGAGGACGTCGATCTCCCAACCGTCCGTGGCCCGGTGCAGCATCGCGGTCCCGCCGGCCACGATCGCCGTCGCGAGCACATCGGCGGTGACAATGTCCGTCGCGGCCACGGAAACCTGGGCGAACCCGGCGCCGGAGGAGCCCGCTGCCCGGCTTCCGGTTCCCGCAGCCCAGATGTGGTCACCGCGCTCCGCCGAGCCCGACGTCGCAAGGGCGCACCGGGTGCCAGGCCCGCCCAGCTCGTAGGCGGCAAGCAGCGCTGAGCGGTCCATCGGGTCAACGACGCCGGCCGCCCACGCGGTTCCGCTGCCCGGCACGGGCGAGCCCATCACCAGTACGTCGCCGCCGGCATTCAGGCACCAGTCGGTGATCCCGCGGCTGCGCAATGCCTCACCGGCCTGCCCGATCGCGTAGCCCTTGATAAGCCCCGAAAGGTCCAGCACGCCGTCGGGCCGTTCCGGGGAGAACGCGCCCTCCGTCCTGAGCCGCCAGCTGAGCGCCTCCGCGTAGCGGTCCCGCATCGCGGCGGATGAGTCCCGCAGGGAAAGCTCCCCGCGCGCCAGCCGGCTAGCCTCGGAGTCGGGACGGTACAGGCTGAACGTTTCGTCCAACCCGGCAAAGACGCGCTCGACGGCGGCGCTTGCGGCGTCGAGCCCGCCCTCCCCGCCCGCAGTTCCCGGAACGGCCCCCGCTGGAACGGTCAGGCTGATGACGGTGCCCATCGAGCCAAACGTCCTGGCCTGCAGGGCAGAGCCGCCCAGCTCAGAGGTTGGCTGCATCGAGGGCCGCCTGCAGGGAGTTCAAGTACGCATCGGAAGTCACCGTGGCACCACTGATGGTCTGCACGTCCGCGGACTGGGCCTGGAGCACCTCGTCGCGCAGGAGCGGGGCCGCCCGGTTGCTGATCTGCACGGACTTGCGTTCAGCATCGGTCAGCTGGAGCGCCGTGACGTCGGTGATCTTCCCGGCCTGCACGGTGATCTGCACCTGGACGGAGCCGAAGCGGGTCTGGACGACCGAGCCAGGGTACGTCCCTACGGCCTTGGCCGAGGCCCCTGTGGTGCCCGCCCCCGACGCGCCGGACGAAGCTGTTGAGTCGGACGTCCCGCTGGAGCTGGACGTTCCGCTTGAGCCGGACGAACCCGTGGCCCCCGTGGTCCCGGCCGCCGCGCTTGCGACGGAGCTGCCGGTATCGGCTACATGGGCGCCGGACTGCCAGCCGGCGATGAGGATGCCGGCGGAGGCCAGGGCGGCTGAAACTGCTGCGCGGGTTCTCACCAGTCGAACCTTTCGTAGTGGATTTGGTCTTCCCTGACGCCAGCTGCGCGGGCGTCTTCAAGCACGTTGTGTGCCCAGGCGGAGGGGCCGCAGACATACACATCGGCGTCGGCGATCTTCGGGTCATAACTGGCAAGCCGGTGGCCGGCACGGGCCGCGTGCTCCGGAAGCCAGGTCTGGATGCCGGCCGGGCGGGAGCCGGTCAAGTGGAAGAGCGTGGCGCCGCGGCGCCGGCAGAGATCGAGGATCTCCTCGCCCAGGTAGAGCTCGGATTCACTGTGGCCGCGGAGAATGACAGTGGCGTTGCCGGGCTGGAATGGCGTGCTCTCCAGCAGGGCACGAACCGGCGTGATGCCAATTCCGGCTCCCACCATGACCATATGGTTGCGGCTCCGCGCGGACGTGCTGAACAGTCCGTACGGTCCCTCCACTGCCACTTTGGTGCCGGGCTTCAGCGACGCCAGCTGGGATGACCCCTTGCCCAGGTTGCGGACAGTGATCCTCAGCGTGCCCTGGCCGGCGGCGTCGAAGTGGACGGGTTCGGCGGACAGGCTGAACGGATGCGGATGCCACCACAGGCCCGGAGCCAGGAACCGCCAGATAAAGAACCGGCCGCCACTGCCCGCCAGTTCGTCCAGTCGAAGGCCGGACATTTCAATGCTGACCACTCCGGGGGCCACCCGCACCACACGCTTGACGGTCAACTGGTGCCTGAATGTTGCCGCCACAGGCTGGACCACCCGGTAGTAGAGGAGTGCGGCGCCGGTCGCGATGCAGAGGGCCAGCCAGTACCAGCGCTGCCAGGTTCCCTCGGCAAAGAGACCGCCCACACTGAACTGGTGGGGGAGCGAGGTCAGGACGGCCGCGTACGTCAGGAGGTGGACGGCGTACCAGAATTCGTAAGGGAACCGACGTCGGACGGCCACCAGGGAGGTGATGACGACGGCGATGAACAGGAGCACGGAAATGTAGGCCAGCCACATGTCAGGCACAAGGACCCAGAGGGCAACCGACTCGCTGACGGGGTCCAGCCCTTCCGCCATGCCGTAGCCGATCGCAATGAGGACTCCGTGCGCCAGCAGCAGATACAGGGCCGGTTTGCCCAGCTTGCGGTGCAACTCAAGGGCACGGTCGTGGCCGACTGTCTGGTCGATGAGTGGGATTCGGGCCGCCAGCAGCAGCATGAGAAGCACCAGGTCCATGCCGGCGAGGCCGGCCACAATCCCCAGCGCGGTGAAGGAACCGGCTGGAGTCGAGAAGCCGGCCATTCCGCCGTCGGCCAGCCACAAGGCGGCCGCGCCGGCCAGCGACGCCCAGAAAAGGACCGTCAGCAGATCCGCTCTTAGCAACCGCCGGCGGTACTGCGCCCTGAAGGGGTTCACAGCGCCATCGGAGCTGCGGCGAATCCCGGGACGGTTCGTCAGAAGTTGTGTGTTCATGGATCCAGAATTGCCCCGCTGCCTTTCATTTCCCTGTGAAAAGCCTTCGTCGGGCATATGACCTGGGACGGCACCGGCCCCACGCCTGCACTGGCTGTGGGGCACTGCCCCATACACCATTCAGCGACGGATTGGTCTTTAAATCGCCGAACTCGTAGACTTGGTAGGCGCTAGGTGGCGCGGAGCGTGCGCAATTGCTCCGGTTGGCAGGACCCGTCTGAAACATCGACGGTCCTGGAGGCCGGTAGTTAGGGGCTCAAGTTGCGCGCATTCCTGTATTCGCCCAGCATCCCGGCACTTCGCAATGACGGTCCAACAGACCGCCGGCGCCAGGTGCCCGTGGCCCACAATCTTCGCCGCAGTGAGGAACCAGACGGTTTGTGCCGTCTGCCTGAATCCCGCGGACAACGACGGTTGGGGGAGGGAGCCGGATGCGGACGCCGCCCAACGCACGGTCAACGGGAACTCCGTTAGCCGTTTCATATATTTTTTGAGGAGAGTCGTCATGGCAGCACACTGCCAGGTGACCGGAGCCGAGCCGGGCTTTGGACACAGCATTTCGCACTCGCACCGTCGCAACAAGCGCCGGTTCGACCCGAACATCCAGAAGAAGCGCTACTGGGTTCCGTCCCTGCGCCGCAATGTCACCCTGCAGGTCTCTGCGCGTGGCATCAAGACCATCGACGTACGCGGCATTGACGTAGTCGTCGCCGCCATCCTGGCACGAGGAGTGAAGCTCTAATGGCAAAGGATAAGGACGTACGTCCGATCATCAAGCTGAAGTCGACCGCGGGCACGGGCTACACCTACGTGACGCGCAAGAACCGTCGTAACGACCCGGACCGTCTGGTCCTGAAGAAGTACGACCCCAAAATCCGCCAGCACGTCGAATTCCGAGAGGAGCGCTAAACACATGGCTAAGAAGTCAATGATCGCTAAGAACGAACAGCGTAAAGTCATCGTCGAGCGTTACGCTGCAAAGCGCCTCGAACTGAAGAAGGCTCTGGTTGATCCCAACTCAACCGACGAAGTACGCGAAGCTGCCCGCCTCGGCCTGCAGAAGCTGCCCCGCAACGCCTCACCGGTACGTCTGCGTAACCGCGACATCATCGATGGCCGTCCGCGCGGTACCTTCCAGAAGTTCGGCATCTCCCGTGTTCGCTTCCGCGACATGGCTCACCGCGGTGAGCTCCCGGGCATCACGAAGTCTTCCTGGTAATTCAGTACACCTGAAGCCAGTGGCTTGAAGAAGGGCCGGCAACCATTTGGTTGCCGGCCCTTCTCGCGTTTAAGGCCTTGGCAGTTCACGCCCCCCACTGTTCCGTGCCGCGGTGACGCACCACACAGTGCGGGTTTACGGCGCCGGCGGGCCTGGTTGGGTGGTTTTGGGTTGTGGTGGCGGGGTTTTTGGGTGGTGGGGTGGGTGTGGGGGGTGGAGTTGCGGTGGGGGCGTGGTGGGTGTATTGTTTTCTAAGTCGCCGCGAGGGAGACCAGCGGAAATGCTGGGAACCGGAGGCGGCCAATCCCCTAAATTTCAAGACCGGATCTGGTCGGCGTTTTGTGCGCTCCGGGTTCGGGTGGGGCGGG
>NZ_JBFUJK010000021.1:0-73229 GCF_056401395.1 Arthrobacter sp. P4_F11 | reverse complement strand
CAACTATGGACAACCGGCTAACACCGGTGACGCCCGACATTCCTAGACCAGCGGCACCCCTCCAGCCGAACACCTCGTCCTGCGGTAACCAACCCGCGCATATCAGCCAGACAGCGCTCCCTCGTCGAACATGACGCGCCAGCCAACCGGACGACGCCGAAGAACGGATACGAAAAGAGCGGTCCAAGACAAACCAGCCCTGGACCGCTCACCCTTGCCCTATTGACAAGAACACCTACATATCAGTTGTGCAGTGCCGCCCAAAGGTTCAGCGAGGATGCGTACACGATCCACGACAGGTAGGGCAGCATCAGCAGTCCTGCCGTCCGGCTGATCGGTCCGAAGAGCACAACCGTCACGGCCACGGCCACGGCCAAAGCCACGATGATCCCGAACGCGATCCACAGCGCCGGCGTCCCGAGCGCCGGGTACAAGGCGAAGAAGACCGGCGTCCAGAGCAGGTTCAGCCCCAACTGCACGCCGTAGGCTGTCAGGGCCGCTTTGGACCCCGGGGCGCGGCTGCGCCAGACCAGCCACGCCGCGACGGCCATGGCGGCGTACAGGACCGTCCAGACGGGCCCGAAGACCCAGTTCGGCGGGGACCACGGGGCCTTGTCCGCGGTGGCGTACCAGCCGTTGACGTGGTTGGCCGTGGCTAGGCCGCCCAAGGCCGCAACGAGCGCCGACGCGCCGAGGAACAGCAGCAGCGCGACCACCTGGGAGAAGCCGCCGCCCGCGCCGCTTCCGACGCCCTTGGAGTGGCCGCCCGGCGCCCCGGGACGGCCTTCCAGCGGTTGTTGCTGAGCGTGCATGAGACCAGCGTAACCGCCTGACCCGGACCGGCGGCAGGGTGCGGACCGATAGACTTGGGGCTGCATGTCCGCATGCCGCCGAAGCTCGTACCGCAATGATTGGATACCGCACCCTTGCGAGAATTCACTGCCCGTTTTGCCTCTGCCGAAGAGATTGCCAACTGGGATGCCCACGTCACCGCGAACCCCAACGGCGGCAATCTCCTGCAATCGGAAGCCTTCGCCGAGGTCAAACAGCACTTTGGCTGGAAGCCCTTGCACCTGGTGTACGAGTCGGCCGATTACACGAGCTACAACCTGGTCCTTGAGAAGTCCTTTCCGGTCCTCGGCAAGCTCTGGTACCTGATCAAGGGACCCGACGTGGCGTCGGTCGAGGACATCCCCGGGATCGTCGCGGCGAACGCGGACTTCGTCAAAAGGGCCAAGCTGGGCGTCTTCGCGATCAAGTTCGAACCGGATGTTGTCCTGTCCGACGACGCCGCGCGGATCCTTGAGGGGGCCGGCCTGGTCAAGACCCACAACCTGCAGCCGAACGACTCCACGGCGCTGCTCGATATTGCGCCCGAGGAAAACCAGCTGCTGCGCAACCTGCACTCCCGGGGCCGCAACGCCGTGCGCCGCGCCATCCGTGAGGGCGTGGAAGTCCACAACGTCGAGCCCACGGAAGAGAACTTCCGGGCCATGTATGCCCTGATGACCACCACGGTGGAAGCCAAGTCCCAGGTCCGGGTGCGCGAGTACGAGTACTACCGCCAGTTCTGGACCAACTTCCTGGCCCGGGACCAGGGCAGGCTGCTCTTCGTGTACGAAAACGGGTTGCCCTCGGTGGGCGCGTTCGTGATCAACTACGGCCGCAAGGGAACGTACAAGGACGGCGGCTCCCTGCAGAAGCGTGGCCAGTACGGTGACTCGCACCTCGTGCAGTGGACCGCGATCAACCAGGTCAAGGACCTCGGCTGCACCGAATACGACTTCTGCGGCACGCCCCCGAGCGACAAGCTCAAGGACACGTCGAACCCGTTCCATGGGCTGGGGCTCTTCAAGACCAGCTTCAGCAAGACCGTGACCGACTTCGTCGGCTGCTATGACCAGGTCCTGAGCCCGCTGAAGTACAAGGCATGGATGACGGCGGGGGAGCGCGTCGCACGCCAGGTCTACACCCGGCGCACGGGCCAGCAGTTTTACTAACCGAGCCAAAGACAATCAAGGTCAGCCAAGGACAATGAGGAGGCCGGAATGAACAACGGAACCGACGGCCACCGCAGGCCACCCACGGACGGCCTGCCCCGGACCCAGCCAATGTCGGCCATGCAGGTGCGCCAGAACGCCGCCGCCAAGAGGATGCTGCGCCGCCTGGTCCAGGGCGAAAACCCGCCCACCGCGCCGATGAGCATCGTCGACCGGCTCGCCGGCAGCCCCTACGCCAACCCGATGATCCAGGTTGGCGGGGTGGACGCCGCAGCCCGCAAGACCATCGACTTCGCCCTGAAGCTGGCCGAATCCATGTTCCGGTACGGCGCCGGCGCCCTCGAGGTCGAGACCAGCATCATCGCCATCACCGCCGCGCTTGGCCTCAAGAACATCGAGGTGGACATCACCAACCAGTCGGTGGCCATCAACTACGCACCCAAGGACCAGACGCCCATCTCACTGCTGCGCGTGGTGCGGTCCTGGACCAACAACTACGCGGGCCTCTCGCAAGTGCACCAGCTGGTGACGGACATCGTGGCCGGCGGTGTCGGTCGCGAGGAAGCCGTGCGCCGGCTTGAGGACATCACCCGCAGCGCGAAGCCGTTCCCGCGGTGGATGGTCACGGTGGCCTTCGGCGTGTTCTCTGCCGTTTTCGTCGGTGTCCTGGGCGGCGGACTGGGCGCCTCGATCGTCGCGTTCCTCTCCAACCTTCTGGTCAGCCTGCTGGCCCGCCAGCTGGGCCGCTGGCGTACGCCGGACTTCTTCATCACTGCCTCGTGTTCGTTCCTGGTGACCATCATCGCCCTGCTGCTGTGGCGCTTCGGCAGCCCGCTGGGAGTGCAGATTGCCCCCGAAATCGTGGTGGTCGGCGGGATCCTGCTGCTCCTGCCGACGGGACGCCTGGTGTCCTCGGTACAGGATGCGATCAACGGCTTCCCCGTCACGGCGGCCGGCCGGTTCCTGTCCACCATGCTGACGTTCGGGGCGCTGGTCGCCGGCATCGCCGTCGGGTTCGTCGTGGGGGACATGACCGGCATGGATCCCATAGACGTCACCAAAACATTCCCGCCCAAGTATGACTTATGGGTGATCGTCATCCTGATCGCCATCGCGGTGCTGATGATCGGCATCACGGAACAAACCAGCTGGAAGCTGCTGCTGCCGACGGCGGCCGTGGGGGTGGTGGGCTACCTGGTTCTCATCGGCGGCGACGCCCTGGGCATCGGCTCCCGCTTCGCCCCGGCCCTTGCTGCCGTGGTGATCGGCCTGCTGGCCCGCGTCGTGGCCCTCCGGATGGGCGCCCCACAGTTGGTGGTGGCCGTTCCCGCCGCCCTGATTCTGCTCCCCGGGCTCACTATATTCCGGTCGATGTATGTATTGACCATCGAGGAATCGGAGATTCTCATGGGCGCCGGCGGCATGCTCAACGCCGGGGCCATCGTGCTCGGTGTTGCCGCCGGCATCGTGCTCGGCGACACCCTGGCGCGGCCCCTGACGCGGAGCCTGGCGAGCAACGAACGGCGCAGGGCCCGCCGCCGCTAGATCTTACGAGGAATGGCCGCCCGGTTCCCCGAAGGCGCCGGGTTTCCCCACTTTTGCCGGGACGCGACGGCGTGTCAGCCAGCCGCGCCGGCGTGTCCCGGCGTCGTGGCGGCAAAGGTGGGGAAACTCCGTAGCGCCAAATCTCGCTCTGTCAGATCTTGCCTCGTTAGATCTTGCGCCGTCAGATCTTGCGCCGTTAGATCTTGCCTATCGGCAGCTTCTTCTCCGCCTGGAAGTCGTCCTCCACCCGGCCCTTGGCCCAGTAGCCCGAGAGGGACACCTGGGCCCGCTCCAGCCCGCGCTGCACGTAGAACACGTCCCGGAGGCCCTTCATGTAGCCCCGCTCGCCGTGGGCAAAGACCTGCACCCGGCCCTCGGGCCACTCGGCATCGCGCACCGCCGTGACCAGCAGTTCGCTCTCACCGGCGGGGGCGCCGCCGCGCAGCAGCCAGCGCAGTTCGACGCCGGCCGGCCCGGCGATGGCCTGGACGTCGGCGTCGCTGTCCACTTCGAGCAGGGCGAGGCCGCGGGCATCCTCCGGCAGGGATTCGATCGCGGCGCCGATGGCCGGCAACGCTGATTCATCGCCGGCAAACAGGTACCAGTCCGCGGCCGGATCCGGGTTGTACCCGCCGCCGGGGCCGGTGAAAGTCAGGCGATCGCCGGGCTGGGCCGAAGCCGCCCAGGGGCCGGCGAGCCCCTCGTCGCCGTGGATCACAAAGTCAATGGCCAGTTCCTGCGCCGCCGGGTCCACCCAGCGGACCGTGTAGGTCCGGGTGTGCGGCCACTGACTGCGCGGCATGGTTTCCCGGATGGCCCACAAATCCAGCGGATCCGGGTATTCGACGCCGGGTTGCGGAAAGACGATCTTGACGTACCGGTCCACATAGTCGTTGTTGACGAACCCGGCGAAGCCAGGGCCCCCGGCGATGATCCGGACCATGTGCGGGGAGAGCTGTTCCCTGCGCAGGACCCTCAGATCGGTCTGGGGGCGCGAGTTCCGGGTGGCGGTGGTGGCTGCGGGGACGGATGTCATGCAGCTAAGCCTAACCATGAACCCCCGGCGGGAGCTTTGCGCATAGGCCTGTTACGGCAACGGCGGAAGCTCCCAGTCGACCGTCCCGTTGCCTTGTTCCAGCAGCAGGGCGTTGGCCCGGCTGAACGGCCGGGACCCGAAGAAGCCGCGCGAGGCCGATAGCGGGCTGGGGTGGGCGCTGGCGATCACGGCGGCGGACCCCAGCAGCGGCCGCACGGACTCGGCATCCTTCCCCCACAGGATCGCCACCAGGGGGGCATGGCCCGCACCGGAAACGGAGGAGCGGCCGGCGACGGCCCGGATGGCCGCCGCCGTCACAGCCTCCCAGCCCTTGTTCCGGTGCGAGCCCGCCGCGCCGGCACGGACGCTGAGCACCCTGTTGAGCAGCAGTACGCCTTGGTCCGCCCAGTGGCTGAGGTCTCCGTGGACGCGCGGGGGGAAGCCGAGATCGGCCTGAAGTTCCTTGTAGATGTTTGCCAGGCTGCGGGGGATCGGCCGGGTGGCGCCGTCCACGGCGAAGGACAACCCCACGGCGTGCCCCGGCGTCGGATACGGGTCCTGGCCCACCACCAGCACGCGGACGCCGGCCAGGGGCTGCCGGAAAGCCCGCAGCAGGTTTGCCGGCGAGGGCAGTACGCCGTGCCCGGCGGCCACTTCGCCCGCGACAAAGGCGAGGGCTTCGCGCAGCTGCGCCTCCACCGGCGCCAGCGGCTCCGCCCAGTCAGGAGCAACCAGCGCGTCCAGCGGCCGGCGCGCCAGGTCCTCGAAACTGAGGGCGTCCGCGGCTGCGGGCTCCAGCTCGAACAGCGCGTCGGGTTCACTGTCGGGATCAAACTCGGCATCAAACACAGCCCCCATTCTTCCCCAGCTGCGCCCCGTTTCTGCGCCCGCCCGAATGACAACCCTGTCATTCGGCCGTAGAATGGGGACTGACTTTTTACCGGATCCAGCCAGGTCTTTCGGAATCAACCAGGAGTGTGTCGTGGCCGAAACAGCGCAGGAGCACGTGCTCGCGGGGGATTCCGCCGTCTTCCCAACCGCCGGCACGGGCCTGGACGGGGTGTCCGCGGAGTCTGCGCTGAGCGCCCGCGACCAGCAGATGCTGTCCTTGGAGCGGCAATGGTGGAAGTACGCCGGGGCCAAGGAACAGGCCATCCGCGAGCTGTTCGATCTGTCCGCCACGCACTACTATCAGATCCTCAATGCCCTCATCGATACCGAGGATGCGCTGGCCCACGATCCCATGCTGGTCAAGAGATTGCGTAGACTACGTACATCACGCCAACGTGCCCGCACTGCCCGTCGTCTGGGAACAGATTCGTAAAGTCGCGTCACGAGCAGCCGGATCTGCACGTCCTGTTGCGTCCGTTCCGGCCTTGGGCACCCCGTATGAAATCAGCAAGGACGTCGTTTTACCATGACCAAATACGCTCGGGATGAATTTGATCGGGTCCCGGAGACCTCTACCCGGCAGGGAGTCCACCGGGCCGTCGCGGCATCGCGGCGGCGGAGCCTGGCGCCGATCCTGGCAGCCGGCTGCGTAGCCCTGGCCATCGGCCTGGTGGCCTTCCTGATCCTGCCGAAGCTCGGCTTCTCCGCAGGCCAGGCCGCGGCCGTGACCGCCGGTGGCAGCGCGTCCGCATCTGCCAGCAGCACCCCGTCCGCCACGAGCACCGTGAGCCCCAGTCCCACGCCGACGAGCCCGGACCCGGCCGGCACGGACGCCGCCGCCGCGCCGGCGGCTTCGCCGTCAGCTACGCCGAGCGCCACAGCCGCCGCTGTCGACAAGACGCAGCCGGTGACGATCTACAACGCGACCACCACCGCCGGCCTCGCCACCCGCGTCGGCGGCACCGTCACCTCCGACGGCTGGGTCCTGGGCGAGACAGGCAACTGGGGCGGTGTCCCGCAACAGACGTCGGTGATCTTCTACAGCGGCGTCGAGCAGAAGGACAATGCGGAGGCACTCGGAGCCCTCCTCGGCGTCGACACCCTCGTCGACTCTGCCGAGTTCAACAGGCCCCTTGTCGTCGTGCTCGGCCCCGGCTACCAGTAGCCAATCCGGTTACGCCTCAATAACTATTAGGCGGCGGCCCTGCCCGCCGCCGCCGTTCCTAGGGGACGCTGTGGGTACAGTATCTGCGGATTTCTCTTCGCAGTCCGCGGCGCACATCGAGGTGGGCCGCACGCAAGCTAGCTGAAAGTGTGGACACAATGGCACTGGGAACCGTCAAATGGTTCAACGCCGAAAAGGGCTACGGCTTCATCACCGTGGACGGGTCCGAGAACGACGTCTTCGTGCACTGGTCCGCGATCGTCGGGGAAGGCTACCGCGCCCTGGACGAGGGCCAGCGGGTGGAACTGGAAGTCGGCGAGGGCGAAAAGGGCCCGCAGGCCGAAAGCGTCCGGCCCGCCTAGTGGTACTGGCTGCCGTCACGAACGCCCCAAGGAACGCGGCCGGGCGCCGCGGAGGACATTTGCCGTTGGGCCGCGCCCTGGCGGCGGGCACAGTAGCGGCCCTGGCCCTGACGGGCTGCCTGGGCCCCGCGGGCAGTGCCCGCGTGGCCAGCGCGGACGCCAGCGGTGACGGCACCCTGCGCATCGGCCTGATCCTGGACAACACGGGCAAGCAGAACTTCCTCAACGCCTCCGAGCTCGCGGCGGCCAAACTTGCCGTCAAGGAGATCAACGCTGCTGGCGGCCACAAAGGCAAACCGGTGGAGCTGCTGCCGGAAACCATCAGCACGGACACCGCCGCCCAGGCGAAAGCGCTGGTTGCCGCCAAGGCCGACGTCGTGATCGGCCCGACCGATTCCAGCCGTGCCCCGGCCGCCATCGACGTGCTGGCCAACGCCAAAGTAGCCGTGATCTCCCCGGCCAACACCGCCGCCGCGCTCAGCAACTACAAGAGCGGCGGCTACTATTTCCGCACCTCGGCCGCCGACATCGCCCAAGCATCCGTCCTCGCCAAACTGGTCAAAGACGGCGGCGCCAGGACCTTGGCGGTGCTGCATGAGGAAGGCGACTACGGCAAAGACGTCGCCGCCGCCGTCGGCGGCGCGGCGAAACAGTCCGGACTGGAAGTCGTGGCGGACGCGGAGTTCACCCCCGGCCAGGCGCAACAGGCTGCCGCCGCCGCCAAAGCCGCCAACCCCGACGCCGTCATCCTGGTCTCGCGCGACGGCGCACAGGGCGCCATCGCCGAGCTGAACAATGCCGGCCTCGCCGGCAAGAAGCTGGTCCTCAGCGACGGAGCAGTCAGCAAGTACGGTTCTGGCCTGGGCGCCCGGGCGCTCGAGGGTGCACGCGGGATCCTGCCCGGCGTGTTTCCCTCCGCCGCCTTCCAGGCGGACCTCGTGGCCGTTGATCCCGGGCTGAAGGACATGGTGTTCGCCGCCGAGACGTACGACGCCGTCGTCCTGGCCGCCGTCGCCGCGGCCGCCGCAGAGGACGACGCCGGGACCTCCATCGCAGCGTCCCTCGTCGCGGTCTCCGGCGGAACCCCCGCAGCAGGCGGAACCGGGGCCGGCGGCAGCCAGGCGCCCAGCGAGTCATGCACGAGCTACAAGGACTGCATCGGCGTCCTCCGGGCAGGCCAGCGGCCCGACTACGACGGCCAGTCCGGACGGATCAACTTTGATGCCCACGGCGACATCACCGAAGCGAACTATATGGTTTCGACTTACGGCGAGGACAACCTGCCCACGGTGGACGGCACGGAAACCGCGAGCAGCAGCGGTAGCTGATCGCTCGTAGCGTATTGTGCCCGCGTGGCGGCCGGTTCCGGCCGGCCACTGCTTGCACTCTCCCCGGGGGAGTGCTAATTATTGATTTAGCACTCCAGCGCACTGACTGCTAACACGACGCCCGGTCCGCCCGGCCGCGAAGTGGGGCAGCCGGTCCAGGAGCTAAAGAAACACCTTGCTGGGGTGAGATCCCGGACCCGGCGGCATACAGAGGCCGCGGGGTAGGGATCGTCCGTCGCGGGCACCACAGCGAAGGTTCATTCTTAACGACTGTCCCGAAAGGACTACTGCCGTTATGGCCAAGATCATTGCATTTGATGAAGAGGCACGCCGCGGTCTTGAGCGGGGCCTGAACATCCTCGCCGACGCCGTCAAGGTCACCCTCGGCCCGCGGGGACGCAACGTCGTCCTCGAAAAGAAGTGGGGCGCCCCCACGATCACCAACGATGGTGTTTCCATCGCCAAGGAGATCGAGCTGGACGATCCCTACGAAAAGATCGGCGCCGAGCTGGTCAAGGAAGTTGCCAAGAAGACGGATGACGTCGCAGGCGACGGCACCACCACGGCAACCGTGCTGGCACAGGCCCTCGTCAAGGAAGGCCTGCGCAACGTCGCGGCCGGCGCTGACCCGCTGTCCCTCAAGCGCGGCATCGAGAAGGCTGTTGACGCGGTCACCGTCGAGCTCCTGGCCTCCGCCAAGGAAATCGAGACCAAGGAAGAGATCGCCGCCACCGCGTCAATCTCCGCCGGCGACAACGAGATCGGCGCCCTGATCGCCGAAGCCCTCGACAAGGTCGGCAAGGAAGGCGTCATCACCGTCGAGGAGTCGAACACGTTCGGCCTCGAGCTGGAGCTGACCGAAGGCATGCGCTTCGACAAGGGCTACATCTCCGCCTACTTCGTCACCGACGCCGAGCGCCAGGAAACGGTCCTTGAGGATCCGTACATCCTGATCGTCAACTCCAAGATCTCCAACGTCAAGGAACTGGTTGCTGTCCTGGAAAAGGTCATGCAGTCCAACAAGCCGCTGCTGATCATTGCCGAAGACATCGAGGGCGAGGCCCTGGCCACCCTGATCGTCAACAAGATCCGCGGCACCTTCAAGTCCGTCGCCGTCAAGGCTCCGGGCTTCGGCGACCGCCGCAAGGCGCAGCTGGCCGACATCGCCATCCTCACCGGTGGCCAGGTCATCTCCGAGGAAGTCGGCCTCAAGCTTGAGACCGCCGGACTCGAACTCCTTGGCAAGGCCCGCAAGGTTGTTGTCACCAAGGACGAGACCACCATCGTCGAGGGTGCAGGCGACGCCGACCAGATCGCCGGCCGCGTGTCCCAGATCCGCGCCGAGATCGAGAACTCCGATTCCGACTACGACCGCGAGAAGCTGCAGGAGCGCCTGGCCAAGCTGGCCGGCGGCGTTGCAGTCATCAAGGCCGGCGCCGCAACCGAGGTCGAGCTCAAGGAACGCAAGCACCGCATTGAGGACGCCGTCCGCAACGCCAAGGCTGCTGTCGAAGAGGGCATCGTCGCCGGCGGTGGCGTTGCCCTGATCCAGGCCGGCGCCAAGGCATTCGCGAACCTGCAGCTCTCCGGTGACGAAGCAACGGGCGCGAACATCGTCCGCGTTGCCATCGACGCCCCGCTGAAGCAGATCGCCTTCAACGCCGGCCTCGAGCCTGGCGTCGTCGTGGACAAGGTCCGCGGCCTGCCCGCAGGCCACGGCCTCAACGCCGCCACCGGCGAGTACGTCGACCTGCTGGCCGCCGGCATCAACGACCCGGTCAAGGTAACCCGCTCTGCCCTGCAGAACGCGGCTTCCATCGCCGGCCTCTTCCTCACCACCGAGGCCGTTGTAGCCGACAAGCCCGAGAAGGGTGGCGCCCCGATGGGCGGCGGCGACGACATGGGCGGCATGGGCGGCATGGGCGGTTTCTAACCACCCGCGCCAGCCATCACCGGCTGTTCGACGACGGCGGTCCCACCTTCGGGTGGGGCCGCCGTCGCCGGTTAAACGCTGTCCCTGTCCAAGGGAGCGTCGGTGGGCGTCGGCGGGTTCTGGCAGGATAGGTCAGTGACGATTACAGCAGCGGCCGACGGTTCGGCCTTAGGAAATCCTGGCCCGGCCGGCTGGGCCTGGTACGTGAACGACGACTGCTGGCGGGCCGGCGGATGGCCCCACGGCACGAACAACCAAGGCGAACTGATGGCGGTGCTGGACCTGTTCCGGGCAACGGCGCACGTGCCCGGGGAAGACCTGCTGATCCTGTGCGACAGCCAGTACGTCATCAACGCCGTGACCAAGTGGATGCCCGGCTGGAAACGCAAGGGCTGGCGCAAAGCCGACGGCAAGCCGGTGCTGAACGTGGACCTCCTCAAGGACATCGACCAGGCGCTCGTGGGCCGCAAATACACCTTCGAGTGGGTGCGGGGCCACGCGGGGCACGAGCTCAACGAGGCGGCGGACGTCCGCGCCCGGGCAGCGGCCACGGCCTACCAGCAGGGCGTGGCCGTCCGGCAGGGTCCCGGGTTCGGCACCCCGGAGGGCGAACCGCCAGCGGGCAAGACACCGCAGGGCAAGACACAGCAGGACAAGACACCGCAGGGCGAGACACAGCCCGCCGCCCCGCAGCCCGACGCCCAGCCCGCCGCCGCCCCTGCGGCCCCGATCCGGCCGCAGGCAACCCCGGCGCCAGCCGGCCAGCAGGAACTCTTTGGCGCGCCGGGGACCTACGACGAACCGGACCTCTTCAGCGAACTCGAAGAAGAACCTGCCGTGGACCTGGCGGAGGCCAGCGCCGAAGCCGTCGTCGAGTCCCTCGAACGCGAACTGCTCCGCCCCGAAACCCGGGCGGACCTGGGCCGCACGGGCGTGCTGCTCCACCCGGACTTCACCGAAATCGGCAGCTCCGGCCGGATCTGGACCCGCGACGCCATGATGATGTCACTCGAGGACAACCCGGGCGGAGCCGTGGAGCTGGAATTGTTGGGAGCGGACCGGCTGGGTGAGAAGACCATCCTCCTGACCTACCGCAGCCACACCCGTGAGGGATCGGCCCTGCGCAGCTCCCTGTGGGTCCTTGAAGGCGCGCAATGGCGCCTCCGCTTCCACCAGGGCACACCCGAGGCCTGAGGGCGCGTGCGGCTCACGTGAAGCGCTGCGCATTTCCCAGTTCCGCCTGCGCATAGGTGGCGGCAGCGGAGCTCAGCGCGAGGTTGATGGACGCCAGGGACGCCTCGACCCTGCCCTGGGTCAGCGTCCACTCGGCCACGAGGGTTTGGAAATTAGTCGCCGCGGAGCCCCGCCAGCTGCCCTGGAGCTCGTCCAGCCCCCGCTTCATGGCGTGGACGTCCGCGCTGATCCTCTCCACCGTGGCCTGGACGTTGGCGGACTTCAGCTGGAGGAGTTCCGTATCGACGGAGATGATGCTCATGGAAATGCCTCTCGAATGCTCGGGAGGCGGCCGCGGCCCGGCGGAGCACGGTGAACGTCAGCGGGTCAGCGGTGAGGTATCGCGATGACATTTTCGGTGAGAGCCGGCGGGAAGCGGCTGCCTCATCCGGATCTTCCGGACACTACGAGCGTAGGCGGGCGGCGCGCCGGCCGGACACCGGCGTCGGCCCCTATGTGGATAAGTCCGCTGTGGACCGTTCCGTGGCCTCTTCGTCCAGGAGCGGGATGCTGACCACCAGCGTGGCACCGCCGCCGTCGGTCTTCCCGACCCGCACGGACCCGGAATGCGAGCCGACGATGGCGGCCACGATCGCCAGGCCAAGTCCGCTGCCGCCGGTCTCCCTGGTCCGGGAGGTGTCGGCCCGGTAGAAGCGCTCGAAAATACGGGCCGCCTCCTCATCCGGAACCCCCGGTCCGTGGTCCCGGACCTCGATCACGGACTGCCGTGTTCCGTCCGGTGCGGTCCGGACCCCGACGCCAATTTCGACTGGGGTGCCCTCCGGCGTGTAGCGCAGGGCATTGCCGACCAGGTTGCTGACCACTTGGCGCAGTTTGGCTTCGTCGCCCAGCACCGGGGCGGCGGCCGGGGCCGCGCCGTCAATCCCGGTGAGGGTGATGGTGCGGCTGCGGTCGCTCGCCTGGGTGTCCACCACGGCGTCGTTGGCCAGCAGCAGCAGGTCGGCGGGTTTCTGCTGCAACGGCCGCTGTTCGTCGATCCTGGCCAGCAGCAGCAGGTCTTCGACCATGGCTCCCATGCGTTTGGCTTCGCTTTCGATCCGCCCCATTGCCGTGGCCACGTCTTCCGGAGTGGACAACGCCCCGTGCCGGTACAGCTCGGAGAACCCGCGGATGGTCACCAGCGGGGTTCTCAGTTCGTGCGAGGCGTCGGCGGCGAAGCGCCGCATCCGCGCCTCGGACGCCATCCTGGCGGCGAAGGCCGTCTCAATGTGCGCGAGCATGGCATTGAGCGAGCTCCCAAGCCGGCCCACCTCCGTGCCCGGGTTTTCCACCTCCACACGCTGGGACAAGTCTCCCGCGGCGATCGCGGCGGCAGTCTTCTCCACCCGCGCCAGCGGCCGGAAGGACCGCGAAACAGTCCAGGTGGCAATGAAGAACGCCAGCACGAGCGTCAGCAGGCCCACGCCCACCACCACCAGGGCAGCGTGTTCCATCACCGAATCCACGGGGTCCAGCGGCAGCCCGATCACCACGACGGCGCCGCGGTTGTTGTTGTCCACCACGCTGACGGCCACCACCCGCCAGTTGCCGCCCTCGGATCCGCGGACCTGGAACGGCATCTGCTGGCGTTCCCGGGCCTCGACCGAGGAAAAGGTGCTGAGCGCGGGGTGGGACTCCTTGTCGCCGCCGAAAGTGTAGGGCGGAAGACCGGGGCTGAAGAGCATCAGCGAGTAGTCGGTGGGAACGGTGGAGTTGGTCTCCTGCAGCTGGCTGAAGGACTGCTGCTGCCGCGCGGATTCGACGGCGGCCCGGAGCTTGTCATCCACCTGGCCCTGCAGGAAGCTGTGCAGCAGCGTCAGCGTGCCCGCCCCGGTAGCCGTGAGGGCCACCAGCATGAGCGCCATCATGATGGCCACGAGCTGCGAGCGCAGCGACGCCGATTTCCAGCGGTACAGCAAGGTCAGCGCTTCTCGGCAGTCCGCAGAACGTAGCCGACGCCGCGCTTGGTCTGGATCAGTGCCGGGGCATCGGGATCGATATCCACTTTGCGGCGCAGGTAGGAGATGTAGGACTCCACGATCGAGGCGTCGCCGTTGAAGTCGTACTCCCATACATGGTCGAGGATCTGGGCCTTGGACAGGACCCGGTTCGGATTGAGCATGAGGTAGCGCAGGAGCTTGAATTCCGTGGGCGAAAGCTCGATCACGGTCCCGCCGCGGCGGACCTCGTGGGCGTCGTCGTCGAGCTGGAGGTCATCGACCCGGATCACGGCGTCGTCGTCCACCTGGGGTTGGGTGCGCCGGAGTACCGCGCGGATGCGGGCCACCACCTCGTCGAGGCTGAACGGTTTGGTGACGTAATCATCCCCGCCCACGGTCAAGCCGGTGACTTTGTCCTCGGTGTCGTCCTTGGCCGTGAGGAACAGGACCGGGAAGTGCTTGCCGGCGGCGCGCAGGCGGCGGGTAACGGTGAAGCCGTCCATGTCCGGCAGCATGACGTCCAGCACCGCCAGATCGGGGGAGTGCAACTCAGCAGCAGCCAGTGCCTCGCGTCCGCTCCCGGCCGAGACGACTTCGAAACCAGCGAAGCGCAGGGACGTGGAGAGCAACTCGCGGATGTTCGGTTCGTCATCGACGACAAGCAGCTTGGCTTCGGGACCGTTCTTCTTCATGTTCCCATGATGCTCCCAGACTCTGGGAGTTTTCTGAATGGAGGTTGTGTGTTGCATGGCCGCATCCCCGGCACCCGCCTAGCCCGCGGTGCCGACGTCCTTGGCGTCCATGATCCGGTAGGCGTACCCCTGCTCGGCGAGGAACCGCTGCCGCTTCGCGGCGAAATCCTGGTCCAGGGTGTCCCTGGCCACGAGCGAATAGAACCGGGCGGAGCGGCCGTCCTTCTTCGGGCGCAGCAGCCGGCCCAGGCGCTGGGCCTCCTCCTGGCGGGACCCAAATGAACCGGAGACCTGGATCGCGACCGACGCCTCGGGCAGGTCGATGGAGAAATTGGCGACCTTGGACACCACCAGGGTCTGCACCTCGCCGGCGCGGAACGCGTCGAACAGCCGCTGGCGCTCCTTCACCGACGTGTCGCCCTTGATCACCGGCGCGCCCAGGCGCTCGCCGATCTCGTCGAGCTGGTCGATGTACTGCCCGATCACCAGGAGCTGTTCCCCGGCGTGTTCGGCGACGAGTTCTTCGACCACCCGGGTCTTCGTCTCGGAGGTGGCACACAGCCGGTATTTGTCGGCGTCCTCGGCCATGGCATAGGCCACCCTCTCGTCGCGGGGCAGGTCCACCCGGACTTCCACGCAATCGGCCGGGGCGATGTAGCCCTGGGCCTCGATGTCCTTCCACGGCGCGTCATAGCGTTTCGGACCGATCAGGCTGAAGACCTCGCCCTCCCGGCCATCCTCCCGCACCAACGTCGCGGTCAGCCCGAGCCGACGGCGGGCCTGCAGGTCCGCCGTCATCCGGAAGATCGGCGCGGGCAGCAGGTGGACCTCGTCGTAGATGATCAGGCCCCAGTCGTTGCCGTCCACGAGCTCCAGGTGCGGGTACAGCCCGCCGCGCTTCGTGGTCAGGACCTGGTATGTGGCGATCGTGACCGGCCGGACTTCCTTGACGGAGCCGGAGTACTCGCCGATCTCCTCCTCGGTCAGCGACGTGCGTTTGAGGAGCTCGTCCTTCCACTGCCGCGCGGCGACGGTGTTGGTCACCAGGATCAGTGTGGTGGTGGAGCTGGTGGCCATGGCGGCCGCCCCGACCAGCGTCTTGCCGGCGCCGCAGGGAAGGACGACGACGCCGCTGCCGCCGGCCCAGAAGTTCTCCGCGGCCAGTTGCTGGTAGGGCCTCAGCTTCCAGCCCGATTCGTTGAGCATGATGGGGTGCGGGGTGCCGTCCACGTAGCCGGCCAGATCCTCGGCCGGCCAGCCAAGCTTGAGCAGCAGCTGCTTGAGTTGGCCGCGCTGGGAGGAATGCACCACCACCGTCTCGCCGTCGATCCGTGGCCCGAGCAACGGGGCGATCTTCTTGGCGCGGCTGACTTCCTCGAGCACCGGGTAGTCGGAGGTGCGCATGACCAGGCCGTGCTGCGGGTCCTTCTCCAGCCGGAGCCGGCCGTACCGGGACATGGTCTCTTCGACGTCGATCAGCAGGGAGTGGGGCACCGGGAAACGGGAGTACGTGAGCAGGGTGTCCAGCACTTTCTCCGCGTCCAGCCCGGCCGCCCGGGCGTTCCAGAGCCCCAGCGGCGTCAGCCGGTAGCTGTGCACATGCTCCGGGGCCCGCTCCAGCTCGGCGAACGCCGCGATGGCGTGCCGGGCCTCCGTTGCGAGTTCGTGGTCGACCTCCAGCAGGATGGTCTTGTCACTCTGGACGATCAGGGGCCCGTCATTCACTGGAACAATTCCTCTGTAGCTTCTACGTCGATAATGCGGTGGATGGACAGGACCCGCTCGATCTCCTTGTCCGGATCGAACACCCGCACCCGCCCGCCATTCACAGCTACCGGAACAACCGTCTCGCGGGTGGCATTCCCCATGCTGTCCACGACGTTCATGATGACCCGCTGCCTGAGGCGGATCGCCTTCAGCAGGGTCTCGAGGCCCAGCTGGGTCGCTTCCTCGCTGCCCGGGGCCGCCGGCGGGTGGGCGCCGGCGCCGGCGCCGGCGCCCGGCCCCCGGGACCCGTTGGCGCGCAGCACGGCCAGTTGGGCCTCGATGTCGGCCTCCGGCGGAGCGGTCCGCGGGGCTGTGTAGACCGGCCGGCCGCTGCCGGGCGCAGGGGTGCTGCGGCGCAGCCGGACGATCGCGGAGGCAGCTTCCTCCAGGACCGGGGCGAGCCCCAGACCCCGGAGGGCCTGGGCGGTTTCCCGGGGCGCGGCGTGGGAGACGACCACGGTGGGCGCGACGCGCACCAGCCCGAGGCCGGCCGCGGCCGGGGCGTTGAGCAGTTCCAGCAGGGCAGCCTCGTCCTCGCTTTGGATAAAGCTGGCCGCGGCCCCCACCCGGAGCCGGGAATGGCGCGCGGCAGTGTCTTCGATGAGGTACTGGAGGGGCTGCGGGATGGCGGTGGCCGAATGCTGGCGCAGGAAGTCCAGCATCGCCGCGGCGTCCTGGCCGGCGTCGAGGGCCCGGCGCACGGAGGTGACGGAGAACCGGTAGATGGTGGCCGGTCCCTGCCCTTCGGCCGTGGCCATGGTCAGGAGCCGTTCGCTCAGTTCGGGGTCGAGGTAGCCCGGCGCCACCGCCGTCAGGTCCGCCTGCAGCAACACATGCTGCAGGGCCGCCGGCAGGTGTTCGCCCAGGATCCCCAGGGCGTCGTCCGGCTGCTCGGCGGCGATCGCGGCGCCAAGCTGGCTCAGCGCCCCGGAGCCGATCAGGCCGAGCATCTCGGCCTCCGCGAGGATGCCGCGGATCAGCGAGCTGAAGCGCCTGGCCATCCGGGGCTGCGTCCACTCGGCACGCTCCAGCACGGCGGCGGCATCGAGGACGGGGGCCTGCCCGTCGGGCGCCACGGCCTCGAGGGTGAGTTCGTGCAGGATTTCCAGGACCCGTTTGCGGACCACCGGGGCGTCCGGCCGCTGCGCCTCGGCGGAGAGCGCATTGATGGTGGTCCCGGCCGGCCCCCGGTGCCCTGCCGGGCCCGGGGCGGCAGCATTCACCGGCTGGCCCACGAGGGACGGTGCGCGCTCGCTGGCCAGCCAGGCGTTGACCAGCCACAGCCACTGCTCCTGCCGCGGCAGCGACAGCCACTCCAGCTGCGGCGGCTGCACCCACGCAGAACTGTCGACGTCCAGGCGCAGCAGACCGGCCATTCCGCAGAACTCCGCGAGGACGCCGGCCTCGTGCACTTCCATCCGCAGGGAATCCGCCAGCCGCTTCATCTCCCGGACCCCGACGCCCCCGCTGCGCAGCGTCGCCAGCGGCTGTTCCCGCACGGTGTAGAGCACTTCGCCGACGAGCCGCAGCGTCTCGGCGATGGCGCCCAACGCGGCGTTTCGACGCAGCCCCGCGCTCGTGTTGCCCAGCCGGGGGACGGGCGGCGTGAGCGAAAAGTTCTCGATGACAAACCCGCCGCGCAGCGACACTCCGACGCTGTGCGGCAGTTCGACGTGCGCGGCGTCCAGCGGTACCAGCAGCCCGCGCGCCAGCAGCCAGTCCACGGGGCCGACGTCGGCGCCTTCGTGGAGCACGGACGCCCGGCGCTGCGCCTGCGGGACGGCGCCCATGGCCCAGTTCCCGAACCGGGCCAGAAGGGCAGCGGTCCGGTCCGGTGCGGTGGCCAGGATTTGCTGGAGCGATTCGGGTGTTGCCGTCCAGTGCTGCAGGGACAGGGCGGCTTCCATCGGCGTCGTGGCGGGGGAGATGGACGCCCCGGCGCGGTGAAGTTCGCCCACCAGCTGCACCACGCGCTGTGCAAAAGCAGGCTGGAGCCGCACAAGTTCGGTGTAGCTGCGCCCCAGCCCCGCTGGGTAGATGCCAATCACGTCCTTGAGGCTGCCGACCGGAAGGTAGTGGCGCTGCTTGGCGGCGGCGGGGGTCGCGCCGTGCGGCGGATCAGCGCGGTGGACGAGGGCCAGTTCCTGCAGGGAATGGAGGAGCCGGTCGACGGCGGCAACCGAGGAGCCGTTGATTAGTTTCTTCAGCATCGCCGCCGACGCGCTGTGCCCGGTATCGGCGTTGGTGCACAGGTGCAGGGTTTCCAGGACCTGCATCTGCGGGCGGTTGAGCCGTTCGAGTGCCCGCTGCACGCTGACGCGTCCGCTGGCGCGGGCGGCGAGGGCGGCGAAGTCCGGGACGCCGGGAGAAATCAGGTCCGGCCGCGCGGAGAACAGGGCCCGCAACGATTCGTCGCTTCGTGCCTGAAGTTCCTTG
The DNA here is from genome assembly GCF_056401395.1 of Arthrobacter sp. P4_F11. Classification (NCBI taxonomy): domain Bacteria; kingdom Bacillati; phylum Actinomycetota; class Actinomycetes; order Micrococcales; family Micrococcaceae; genus Arthrobacter; species Arthrobacter sp. P4_F11. Next base: position 54,901 of record NZ_JBFUJK010000021.1, on the reverse strand, counting down.
CTGAGCGCGCGGATGAGGGACATCGCTCCAACGTTACCTTTCGCCGGGCCCGCGCGGGCGGCGCCGGGCTGCCACCGCGTCGACAACGAGGGCCAGCATGAGCAGGAATGCCACCGGGAGGCCGTAGAGGGCCGTCGAGGTAATCCAGGCGGGCGCCACGGCATTGTTGAAGGCCATGGCCATGACAGCGCCGACGGCAACGAGGGACAGCACAGCAAGGGTGGCCGCTGCGATCATCAAAGGCCGCCGGTAACGCGTCAGTGTCATGGGGGCAACGCTAACAGTCCGGCATCGCCCGCGCCTCAAGCCGTTAAAGTGAACCAGGCAGGATAACCTTGGAGATACAGACCAACACGGTCCGGGCAGTCATACCCTGAACCCGCGTATCCATGCGGATGCGGTGACCGCTGGCCGTGTCCCCGCAGAACGAAGAAGGTTGATTACGTGCCTACCGGCAAGGTCAAGTGGTATGACAAGGAAAAAGGCTTCGGATTCCTCGCGGGCGAGGACGGCCAGGAAGTCTTCCTGCCCAAGTCCGCGCTGCCCGAAGGCATCACGGAACTCAAGGCCGGCACGCGTGTTGAATTTGGTGTAGCCGACGGACGCAAGGGTGCCCAGGCCCTAGGCCTGCGCGTGCTGGACAAGACGCCGTCCATCGCCAAGGCAAAGCGGCCCAGCGCCAGGGACCTTGCCCCGCTGGTCCAGGACCTCGTCAGCGTGCTGGACAACCTGTCCGGGACCCTGTCCGCGGGCAAGTACCCGGAAGGCAACAAGGGCAAGGCGATCGCAGCGGCCCTCCGTAAGGTCGCCGACGAGCTGGACGTATAAGGCTTTTGATGACTCAGGAACCTGATCAGTTGCCAGCGCCGGATGCCGGAACCGCAGCGCCCGCCGGGGCCAAAGCAACCGGCTCCAAGCAGGGAATCCGCCCGCGCGCCGGCGTGCCCGTCTGGCGCACCGGCAAGCCTGACGCCTTCCTGGCCGCCGCCGTCGACGCCGCCCGCACCGCGGTGGAGGGCATTGCCCCCGCCGAGCAGATCGGCGAGCACCTCGGTGCCCGGAGCGAGGGCGACCGCCTGGTGACCCACCTGTTCGAATCCAGGCTCCCCGGATACCTGGGCTGGCAGTGGTACGCCGTGCTGACACGCAACTCGCGCTCCAAGGTGGTCACGGTGGACGAACTTGGCCTCCTGCCCTCCGAGGACTCCATCCTGGCACCGGCATGGGTTCCGTGGGCCGAACGGGTCCGCCCGGAAGACGCGCAGGCTGACGAGGCTGCCGAGGCGCCGTCCGGTTCCGAAGCGCCGTCCCAGGCGTCCGACGCCGACCAGCAGGATGACCCCGACGCCGACGCCGACCCCGACGACGACACCGACGACGACGACACCGACGACACCGACCCCGACGACGCCGACGACGCCGAGCGGGAACGCTCAACGGGCGAGGCCGACTAGCGGTTGGGAGCGTCCGGGAGCGTGTCTGGGGAGGGCTGGGGCTGATGTCCACGTTCAAATCCCTGCACATCCTGAACTACCGGATCTGGTTCGTCGGCGCCCTTATTTCCAACGTTGGCACCTGGATGCAGCGCACCGCCCAGGACTGGCTGGTGTTCGCCCACCTGACGGCGCACGATGCCGGGGCGGTGGGAATCACGATGGCCCTGCAGCTGGGCCCGCAACTCTTCCTGGCACCCGTGGCCGGACTGGTCGCCGACCGGTTCAACCGCAAGCGGCTCCTGGTGCTGACCCAGTCCGCCATGGCGCTGCTGAGCGCGGGGCTGGGCATCCTGGTGGTCACGGGCGCGGCGCAGCTCTGGCACGTCTACGCCTTCGCCCTGATGCTCGGGGTGGTCTCGGCCCTGGACGCCCCCGTCCGGCAGACCTTCGTCTCGGAACTGGTCCAGGACGACTACCTCCCCAACGCCGTGGCCCTGAACAGCGCGTCTTTCAATGTTGCCCGGATGATCGGTCCGGCCGTCGCCGGCGTGCTCACGGCCGTCGTCGGGCCCGGCTGGGTCTTCCTCATCAATACGCTCACCTTTGTGCCCCTGTTACTGAGCCTGGCGAAAATCCCGTCGTCGTCGCTGCGCCGGCTGCCGCGGGCACCGGCGGGCAGGGGCAGGATCCGGGAGGGGCTGCGCTATGTGAGGTACCGTCCGGATTTGGTCGTGGTGCTGGTGGCGATCTTCATCGTGGGAACCCTGGGGCTGAATTTCGCCCTGTTCATCGCGGCCATGGTGGGGACCGAATTCGGCCTGGACGTGGGGGCCTTCGGCCTGATGAATTCGATCATGGCCATCGGATCCGTCGCCGGGGCCCTGCTGTCCGCCGGGCGCGGCAAGCCACGGCTGCGGGTCATCTTCGGGGCGGCCGCCGCCTTCGGCGTGACCTCGGGCATCGCAGCCATGGCCCCGAACTACTTCTGGTACGGCGTCGCACTTGTGCCCGTGGGGCTGTTCGCGATCACCATGATGACGAGCGCCAACGGATACGTCCAGACCACGACAGAGCCCGTAATGCGGGGCCGGGTGATGGCCCTCTACATGGCGATCTTCATGGGCGGAACTCCCCTTGGTGCGCCGCTCGTCGGCTGGGTGGCAAACACCGCCGGCCCCCGCTGGTCCATGGCGGTCGCGGCAGGCGCCGGCCTGCTGGCAGCCCTGATCGGGCTGGTGTGGATCATCCGCGCGAAGCACCTGCGGCTCCACTTCAACCGCCGCGCCCACGGGCTGCGGTACTTCCGCGTCGAAAGCCGGACCGGCCCGGCCGGTGCCGGCAGGGACGCGCGGCCGTAGGCACAGCAGGGCGGACGGACCTGAAACGACGACGGCGCCGTCACGGCTTAGGTTCCCAGGGGCCGTGACGACGCCGGACGCGGGGCTACTTCTTCAGTTCCGCCACGACGAAATCAATGCACTCGAGCAGTGCCGAGACATCGTCGGGCTCGATCGCCACGAAGGTGGCGATGCGCAGCTGGTTGCGGCCCAGCTTGCGGTACGGCTCGGTGTCGACGACGCCGTTGGCGCGGAGCACCTTGGCGATGGCCGCGGCGTCGATCGAGTCATCGAAATCGATCGTGGCGATCACGTTCGAGCGGTCCTCGGCCTTGGCCACGAACGGCGTGGCGTATTCGGACGCTTCGGCCCAGCGGTAGATGCGGCCGGCAGAATCCGCGGTCCGGCCGGCGGCGAAGTCCAGGCCGCCGTTGGCGTTGAGCCACTGCACCTGGGCGTCCAGGGTCACCAGGGTGGCCAGCGCGGGGGTGTTGTAGGTCTGGTTCAGCCTGGAATTGTCGATCGCCGTCTGGAGGTCAAGGAAGTCGGGAATCCAGCGGTTGCCGGCCTTGATCCGTGCCGCCCGTTCCAGCGCGGCCGGGGAGAACAGGCCCAGCCACAGGCCGCCGTCGGACGCGAAGTTCTTCTGCGGCGCGAAGTAGTACACGTCCGACTCCGCCACGTCCACGTCCAGCCCGCCCGCGGCCGAGGTCGCGTCCACGAGCACCAACGACCCCTCGTCGGCGCCGGCCACCCGCTGGACGGGGGCGGCAACGCCGGTTGAGGTCTCGTTCTGCGGCCACGCATAGACGTCGACGCCGGCCTCCGCCCGGGCGGTGGGGCGGGTGCCGGGTTCGGCCTTGATGATGGAGGACTCGGCAAGGAACGGCGCCTTGTTGGTGGCGGAAGCGAACTTCGAGCCGAACTCGCCGAAGGACAGGTGCTGCGCCTTGTTCTCCACGAGCCCGAAGCTGGCAATGTCCCAGAACGCGGTGGATCCGCCGACGCCCAGCACCACTTCATAGCCTTCCGGTGCCCGGAAGAATTCGCTGAGGCCGCTGCGCACCGAGCCGACCAGGTTCTTCACGGGCGCCTGGCGGTGGGAGGTCCCCAGCAGCTTCGACGATGCCGCGGCCAGGGCGTCCATCTGTTCCGGCCGGACTTTGGACGGGCCGGCGCCGAACCGTCCGTCCTTGGGCAGGAGGTTAGCGGGGATCGTGATGCTGGTGTCGCTCACAGTGGCTCCAATTTTCGGCTGGTTCGTAGCGTGGCTGGGAGGTGGCGGGCAGGGATGGCTACCACGGACACCCCTCTTCATTCTGCCTGTCTTATTTTGCCTGACAGCTCCCGGCGATACAGAAAAAGGCCTGTCATAGTCCGGTCATTGAGACGCCGGGGACGGCCGGCCGGCTGGGGCTGGGACAATAACTTCAGGTCGATCGAAAGATTATCCGGAGTAATTCAAAATAGGCTAGGCTGGCATGCGAACGTACGGCGGTTCCCGCCTGGGCGCATCCTGCATGCAGCCCGCACGCGGTACGGTGGGAATGACGCTAGGACTGCGCTCGAGGAGCTGAGCTGAATGACGGATCTGATCGATACTACGGAGATGTATCTTCGGACCATTCTGGAACTTGAAGAAGAAAACATCGTTGCCCTCCGCGCCCGCATCGCCGAACGGCTCCGCCACTCCGGCCCCACTGTGTCCCAGACCATCGGCCGGATGGAGCGCGACGGGCTGGTGGTTGTTTCCGGCGACAGGCACCTTGAACTGACGGAAACCGGACGGAAACGTGCAATCGGTGTCATGCGCAAGCATCGTCTGGCCGAACGCCTCCTCGCGGACGTGATCGGGCTCGACTGGGCCTACGTCCACGAGGAAGCGTGCCGCTGGGAACATGTCATGAGCGAACGTGTCGAGCGAAGAATCTTCGAGATGCTCAACCACCCGACAGTCTCGCCCTACGGAAACCCTATTCCGGGGCTTGCGGATCTTGGCGGCGTGCCCAATGGCGCCCCCGTGGACAGGCCCGTGAACTTGCTGGAGGCCATGGCCGGCTACGGGGCAACTTCACGGGTTACGGTCAACCGGCTCGCGGAGCCGATCCAGGTGGAGCCGGAGCTTCTGGCCCAGCTCGACGAGGGCGGAATCAGGCCTGGCGCGCTGGTCTCGCTGGAGCGGGTGGGGGAGTACATCTCGGTCCGCGTCCCCGATATCGAAGGTGCCCTGGAGCTGCCGCCCGAGGTTGCCGCGCACGTCTTTGTAACAGTCGCCTGACCAGCCACTACGCGCCGGTCATGGGACGACCCACGAGTTGTCCACAATTGCGGTTACGGATTTATTACCGGGCGGCTTAATCGCCTATAGTTAGTGCCCAGTACCGATACCAAAGCGTTACCTGATCCGAAGCCGAGCCCTGCCAGCGGATCAGTCGCAGAACTACCTCCTGGCAGGGGCGGGGGAACCACTTTCGGCTGCTACTTCGGCAGCCTTGGGGTGAAGTCCGTCAGCGGCAAGCAGCTTCCACCGAAGGATCCCCTGGGGATGCCTCTGTGCTTGGCTGCTTGCAACGGCGGACCGGGTCTTTGATCTCTCTGACCCGAATCCGACAGCTAACTTCGCAGGCCATCCAGAGAGGAACCGTTCTTGACCACCCAGACCGCCAGGGGCCGTCGCCGCGCGACCGGTCCCGCTCCGGAGCCGCGTCCCGTCGTCGCACACACGGCCGAACGCCCGCGGGACGTGCACCGCGATGAACGCCGTCGCCGTCGCAGTCCGTTCCGCCAGGTCACGGACTTTGCCGCGGCCAGCGGAGTCGGGCAGAAGGCCGGGATCGCACTGGCCGCAACTGGTCTGGTTCTGACTGTGACGGTCCCCGTCACGAGCCCGGTGATGGCTTCGAATCCGGGAGAATCCGGCGCGCTCTCGGCTGCCGTGCAGCCGGATGTCACCGCTGCCGCTGCCGCCAAAGTCGACTTCAACCGCACGGCCGTCACCACGAAGGGTGATCCGGACGGGAAACTCAAGCAGCTGCTGAGCGCCCAGTCTGTGGGCACCATCACCCGCGCGGCATCGGCCGGCACCCTGGGTGCGCCGCTCGACCAGCTGGTCACGGCCTCGCCCTTCGGCTACCGCGTCAGCCCCATTACCGGGGGCGCGGGGGAGTTCCACCGCGGCCAGGATTTCGCCGCCCAGTGCGGCACGGCGGTCCACGCGGCCGCCAGCGGCACCGTGACCTTCAACGGCTGGCATCCCTTCGGCGGGGGGAACCGCGTGGTCATCGATCACGGCAACGGACTGGAGACCACGTACAACCACCTGTCCTCGGCCTCGGTCAAGGTCGGCCAGAAGGTTTCCCGCGGTGACGTCGTCGCCATGAGCGGGACCACCGGCGCCTCCACCGGCTGCCACCTCCACTTTGAAGTGATGGTCAACGGCGAAGTCGTTGACCCGCTCGGCTGGCTCTAGAAAGACGATGGGCAGCTCTCAACTTCTTGTGACACGCCGTGATCTGAATGTGACATTGGATCCGGACTGCTGTAGGGTTTGAAGCACGCCAACTTTTCCGAAGTTGGCGCTCTTGAGTGGATTGCCTAGCTCTGCCACCGCTCAAGGTCCGTTCGCATTACATCGTCTGGCAGGGGCGGGGGAACCAATTTTGGCCTTCGAAAGAAGGCCTTGGGGTTAAGTCGCAAAGCTTCCCAGGAAGCAGCGCGGCCGGGTGACTCCCATCCGAATCCGACAGCTCACCTCGTAGGCATTGGGAGAGGCTACTTTCGTGTCTTCACGCCACAATTCTGCGCGCATGCGCACCGGCGAGGCTCTGTCGAGCCCGCTGGAATCCACATCACGTGCCGCCCTTGCCGGCGCCCGGATTGGATCACGTTCCGCAGGCTCAATCTCTACCGAGCCCGGACAGCATGCAGTTTCCGCTTTTGGCGCGTCTTCGCAGTACACCCTTCGCTAAGTAACCCATTTCGGGGCGATCCGGCGTACCCCCAAGATGCCGGAGCGTCCTCAGTCCGTGCCCGAAAGCGCGCGGTCCAAGGATCACGAAAGAGAGAACTTAATGACTACTCGTGCAAACGTTGCACGGCACCGCGCCGAGGTCACCAAGACCAACTCGCTGGCTGTAATTGCTAAGGCTGTCGGCGACAACGCCGGCGGCGTGGGCCGTCAGGCCGCGGTCATCGCCGCAGCTTCCGGTCTGGTCCTGACCAGCGGAATCGCAGCCAACGCTGCTGAAACCAATGTTCAGCGCGAATCCACCTCCGCTTCGGCCCTGGAAGTCCAGTCCGCAGCTCCGGCCACCATCTCGGCCGCTTCCACCATCGCGATCTCCTACGAGAAGCCCGCCGTGACCACCACGCCGGCTCCCGTCGTCGAGGCTCCCAAGCCCGTCGTGAAGGTCCAGGACGCCACGGCCACGGCCACCCGCGCCGGCGGCACCGAGCTGGGCGTCAGCGGCGGCGTCGCTGCCCAGGCCCCCGCGGGCATCGGAAGCGGCGCAGGCGCGACCATCGCCGCTGCTGCCTACGCACAGATCGGCGTGGCGCAGGACTGCACCGCCCTGGCCACCAACGCCCTGGCCGCGGCCGGCATCCACTACCACGGCTGGCCGGCAGGTTACCTGTCCCTGGGCCGCACCGTGAGCGCCGCCGAGGCACGCCCGGGCGACCTCGCCTACTACCAGAACGGCGGCGTGGGCATGGCTCACATCGCGGTCTACGTCGGCAACGGCATGGCAGTGCACGGCGGCTGGAACGGCGGCACCACCGCGCTGTACAGCGTCAACGTCGGCTCCGGCCCGGTCTTCATCCGCGTCGGCGCCTAAGCACGAACCCCAGCATTCCGAAAGACCCCCGCCTCCAGGCGGGGGTCTTTTGCGTTGCCGCGCAGTGAACTTTCCGCGCTGAGGACCGCGCCGGTGAAAAAATATTCGGTGATCCAGCACTTGAGTGTTTACTCTTGTGTTGTCGATCCATAGCCCGACCATGCAGAGGGCAGCCGGCCCTCGTGCCGCTGGCGGGTGCGGCCGTGAAGAGGTATGCGGATGCGCACTCTCGTTCTGAATGCTGGATATGAACCGCTGGCGGTCATCACCTTCCGCCGGGCGCTCGTCCTTGTCCTGACCGGAAAGGCCAGCGTGGTGGCCGAAGGGGACGACCCCGTGGTCGGCCCCCAGGACATTTTGGGCCGCCCGTCCGTGATCCTGCTGAACCGCTACATCCGGCCCAGGTATAACACGATGACTGCGGTGAGCCGCCGCGGCGTGCTGCGCCGGGATGCCCACCGCTGCGCGTACTGCGGCAAGGCTGCCCACACCATCGACCACATCCAGCCCAAATCGCGGGGCGGAGCCGACTCCTGGGAGAACCTGGTGGCGGCGTGCCTGCGGTGCAACAACGCCAAGAGCGACCATACGCCGGCGGAGATGGGCTGGAAGATCGGTTTTGTTCCGGGCCCGCCAAAGGGTGCCATCTGGCAGATCAAGGAACTCGAGAAGCCGACGCCGGCCTGGGATCCGTTCCTGCTGCCTGAATCGGCTGCCTGATCTGCCTCCTTGCTGGCTGATCAGCCGGTGGAGACGCTGCCGGCGCACGTTACGGCTTGTTCAGTGGCCGCTGGCGCCGGGCTAGGCTGAACCGATGGAGTTCGATGCCATCATTCTCGCCGGGGGGCGGTCCTCACGCCTCGGCGGCGTGCCCAAATCCGGGCTGATCTACGACGGCGCCACCCTCCTGGAGCGGTCACTGCGGGCCGCGGGCGCGGCGGGGCTCACCGTCGTCGTCGGCCCCGACCCCGGGGGCCTGCCCGGCGGCGTCCTGACCTGCCGGGAAGAGCCGCCCTTCGCGGGTCCGGCCGCAGCCATCGCGGCGGGGCTGGCCGCCCTGGCCGCCGATCACGCGAGCCGGCACGCAGCCGCCGCGCCCTATACCCTCGTCCTGGCGTGTGACATGCCCCGGTCGGAAGGCGCGGTCCGTGCCCTGGCCGAGGCGCTGGCCGCGTCTGCTGCAGGCACGCCGGAAAGGGGTGGGGCCGACGGCGTCATGGCCGTCTCGGCCGACGGCCGGAAGCAGCCGCTTGCGGGCTTTTATGGCACGGCTGGGCTACAACGTTCTGTCGCGGACGCCGCGTCCCGGGACCGGCTGGAAAACGCGTCGGTGTTCGCCCTTCTTGCTAGGCTGGACGTGCGGGAAGTTCGCGTTCCCCCGGGTTCCACGGATGACGTCGACACCTGGGATGACGCGTCCGCACTGGGGGTATCCGGCAGGATTCCCGACGGCGGTCCGGGCTCCGGCCCGGCTATGCACAGCTGAACTCGACCATGGAGGCAAACGGTGAAAAGCCAGGACGAAACACTGGAAGACTGGTGCCGTGCCCTGCTCCAGGCCCTGGAGCTGGACGACGTTGAGATTGACGTGAATGAGGTCCTCGCCCTGGCCGGCGTGGCCGCCCATTCCGTGGTGCGCCCGGCGGCACCGCTGACCACATTCATTGCCGGCTTTGCGGCCGGCCTGGCCTCCGGCTCCGGGCAGGCCACGGACTCCGTGTCCATGGAGTCCGCGATGGCCGTTGCCCGCCGGCTCGCCAAGGACTACGCAGCCGCCGAAACTTCCGGGGCATGACGGCTGCGGCCCCGGACGGCAATGGCCCCGCCACCGCCGCAGGTGAAGATGGCGTCAACGATAGCGGCGGAAATGGCGTCAGAGATGGCGGTGGAGAGGCTCTCGTAGACGGCCCTGGAGGCCCTCACATCGCGGACCAGGACACCGCGGACGAGGACGCAGGGGACGAGGACACTGCCGCGGAGCCGCACAGACACCTGGCCCACACGTGGCAGGAGGCCCGGCAACTCGCGTTCGAGTGCGCCGTTCCCATCCCGGCCGCCCCTGTTCCGCTGCGGCAGACGCTTGGCCGGACGCTCGCGGCGGACGTCGTTGCCCGGCAGGACATGCCCCATTACGCTTCCTCTGCCATGGACGGTTGGGCCGTCAACGGCAGCGGGCCCTGGATCCTGGCCGAACCCGGCCAGCGTCTGGCCCCACATCAGGCCAGCCCGATTGCCACCGGCGGCCTCATCCCGCCCGGGGCCAAGGCAGTGTTGCGCAGCGAAAGCGGCATCATCGACGCCGACGACGACGGCCTGCCCGTCCTGAAGCTGGGCGGCACCGCGAAGCCGGGAGACCCGCGCAACGGCGACCACATCAGGAAGGCCGGGGAGGAAGCCGCCGCCGGGGACGTCCTGATCAAGGGCGGCACGGTCCTGAACCCGGCCCATCTGGCGCTCGCCGCGCTGGCCGGAAGTGACGCCCTCCCCGTGCTCGGCAAGGCCGTGGTCCGCCTCGTTTTCACTGGCTCCGAGGTCGTGACGAGCGGGATACCGGCACCCGGGCAGGTCCGCGACACCTTCGGACCCCAACTGGCCGCCGTGGTGGGAATGCTCGGCGGGATCTGTACCGAAGAAGTGAAAGTCGGCGATACCTACGCCGAGTGGCTCGCCGCCCTCGAGGACACCGATCCTGCCGGTGAAAACCTTCCTGCCGACGTCGTGATCACCACCGGCGGCACGGGGCGCTCCGGGACAGACCACCTCAGGCGCTCGGTCGCCGAGCTCGGCGGCCGCCTGCTGATCGACGGAATCGCCATGCGCCCGGGCCACCCCGCCGTGCTGGCCGAGCTGCCGGACGGCCGTTACATCCTTGGCCTGCCAGGAAACCCGCTCGCGGCCATGATGGCGCTGTCCACGATCGGTGCCCCACTCCTGGCGGCACTCGGGCACGGCGTGATCCCCCCGCTCAGCGAGGTGCCCTGCGGCTCGACGATTGACGCCGACCCGGGCCGGACCCGGCTCATGCCCTTCCGGCTGCTCTACGGCATGGCATCGCCGGCGCAGCACACCGGCCCTGGAATGATGCGGGGGCTGGCCGCCGCCGACGGTGTGCTGGTGGTCCCGCCCCATGGCGTGCAGCTGGGGGAACTCGTCCCCGCCTTCGCCCTCCCGTGGAGTGCGCCGTTGCCTGACGCTTCGGCGGCGGCCGCCGAACAGAAGCCGGCGGCGAAGCGGACCGCCAGGAAAACCGCGGCCAGCGACGGTCCGGTGGACTGGAGTGCCCTTTTGGGCTGAGCCCTGGCCTGCTGCGACGGCACCGGGACAAGGCACGCCGCCAGGATCAGGCACTTACAATGATGGAACCAACCAAAGATTCAAACAGCCGCTAGCTTCAAACAGCGGCACACAATGTTGCTTAGGAGCACCGGATGGGCCGTGTGACACAGCGCCGCAAGGTGCACAAGATCGTCCTGGACGGGTCCCCGCAGGCCCTCGAATTTCCGGTCCGGCATCGGGAGGACGTCCTTGCCGTCGAGGAACCGCTGGAAATCCGGCTCGGCAACATGTCATTCTCCGTTACCATGCGAACGCCGGGCAATGACTTCGACCTCGTCGCAGGCTTCCTCGTCTCGGAGGGGATCATCTGGTCTCCCGAACAGCTGGTCTCGCTCAGGTTCTGCGCCGGCGAAGACGCCGACGGCATGCAGACCTTCAACGTGGTGGAGGCGCAGCTCAGGCCCGACGTCGTCCGGCCCGAGACCGGACGCAACGTCTTCACCTCCAGTTCCTGCGGCATCTGCGGCACTGACTCGATCGATGCCGTTCGGAAGTCATCGCACTACAGCCCGGCACACGATCCGCTGACTGTCCCCGTCGAAACGCTCGCGGCCCTCCCGGACGCCCTCCGGTCCGCCCAGGAGGTCTTCGAAGTCACCGGCGGCGTGCACGCTGCCGGCCTCTTCAGGATCTCCGACGACGGCTCGGCCGAGTTGCTGTGCCTGCGCGAAGACGTGGGCCGGCACAACGCGGTGGACAAGGTGGTGGGCTGGGCGCTCCGCGAAGGCCTGCTCCCGCTCCGGGGCACCGTGTTACAGGTGTCCGGCCGGGCATCGTTCGAGCTCGTCCAAAAGGCGGCCCTCGCCGGTATCCCGGTCCTCGCCGCTGTCAGTGCCCCCTCGAGCCTGGCCGTCGAGCTCGCCGAGGCCAGCGGGATGACCCTGGCCGGGTTCAGCCGCGGGACCAGCCTGAACGTGTACGCGGGCCAGCAACGCGTCGCGGTTCCGGCGCCTGCGGCCGGCTAGGGGCAACAGTTGGCCAATGTGTTCTCCGCGGCGTAAGTTTTATCCATCGATTGGAGTCGATCGGACCCCCCCAGCGCTGAAGAGGATCACATTGCACGACGACCGCCGTCTTACGGAAGTCCGGCTGGACCGCTTTCTGCGTGACCGGATCGGCCCGGCCGTCTACCCGCGCAGCGTGCCGCTGACGCTGAGCAGCTGGGACGCGCCGGACGAACCCGTGCCGGTGCTCGAGGCCCTGCGGCAGGAGTTCACGCCCCAGGAACACGGCGCGGCCTGGGGCCGGCCCTGGAGCACCAAGTGGCTCCGGCTCCGGGGTGAGGTTCCGGACGCCTGGGGAACCGCGGCCGGAACCTCCGTGGAAGTCCTCGTGGACCTCGGCTTCAGCGGCGACCTCCCGGGTTTCCAGTGCGAAGGCATTGCCTGGCGGTCCGACGGGACCATCATCAAGGCGATCTCGCCACGGAACCAGTACATCCCGCTCAAGCTCCTGGGCAGTGGCATGGCCGTTGACTTCTACGTCGAAGCCGCAGCCAACCCCGACTTGTCCCAGAACTGGACTTTCGCCGCCACCCCCTACGGCGACAAGGCGACGTCGGGCAGCGAGCCGAAGTATCGCCTCGGCAGGATCGCCATCGCCGAATGCAACCAGACTGTCTGGGAACTGCAGCAGGACATCCTCACGCTCAGCGGGCTCATGCACGAGCTGCCCATGGACCAGCCCCGCCGCCACGACATCCTGCGGTCGCTCGAACGCATGCTGGACATCATGGACCCCGACGACGTTGCCGGGACCGCGGAGGCCGGACGGGCCGCCTTGGCCGATGCCCTGTCCCGGCCGGCCTATGCCTCGGCGCACCAGCTGGTGGCCACGGGCCACGCCCACATAGATTCGGCCTGGTTGTGGCCTGTCCGGGAAACCATCCGCAAGTGCGCCCGGACGTTCTCCAACGTCGTCGCACTGATGGACGAGAATCCCGATTTCATCTTTTCGTGCTCCTCCGCCCAGCAGCTCGCGTGGATGAAGGAGTACTATCCGGAGCTCTTCGGGCGCATCCGGGACAAGGTCCGCGCCGGCAGGTTCGTTTGCGTCGGCGGGATGTGGGTCGAATCCGACTCCAACATGCCCGGCGGCGAGGCTATGGCACGGCAGTTCCTCGAGGGTAAAAGCTTCTTCCTGGCCGAATTCGGGGTCGATTGCCAGGAGGCGTGGCTGCCGGACACGTTCGGGTATTCCGCGGCCCTGCCGCAGATCATCAAGGCCGCAGGCAGCCGCTGGTTCCTGACCCAGAAGATCTCCTGGAACCAGGTCAACAGGATGCCTCACCACACCTTCAACTGGGAGGGAATCGACGGCACCCGGGTATTCACCCATTTCCCACCTGTGGACAGCTACAACTCCGACCTCAGCGCCCGGGACCTGGCGCACGCAGAACGGAACTACCGGGACCACGGACGGGGAGGCACGTCGCTGGTTCCGTTCGGGTACGGCGACGGCGGCGGGGGCCCAACCCGCGAGATGCTGGCCGCAGCGCAGCGCACGGCGGATCTGGAAGGATCCCCGAAGGTGCGGATCGGCTCGGCGGCCAGCTTCTTCAGCCAGGCCCAGGGCGAGTATGAGCCCCTGCCGGTTTGGGTGGGGGAGATGTACCTGGAACTGCACCGCGGCACCTACACCAGCCAGGCCAGGACCAAGCTGGGGAACAGGCGCAGCGAGCACCTCCTCCGGGAAGCCGAGCTCTGGAGTGCCACCGCGGCTGTGCGGACCGGGCACCGCTACCCGGCTGCGGAGCTCAAGCGCCTCTGGCGGCTGGTCCTGCTGCAGCAGTTTCACGACATCCTGCCGGGAAGTTCCATCGCCTGGGTCCACCAGGACGCCGAACGGAACTACGCCGCCGTCGAACGGGGACTGGAAGCGATCATCACGAACGCCGCGGCGGCGGCCCTCGGCACCGGCAGCCGCGAATTCCTGCTCAACGCTGCCCCGCACGAGCGCTTGGGCGTGCCTGCCCTGGCGGCTGCCGAACCGGTCCGGCCCGGGCAGCCGGTAGAGGTCACTGAGGACGGCGGCGGCTACATCCTGGACAATGGCATCATCCGTGCCGTGGTGGATGCCCGCGGACTACTGGTCTCCCTCACGGACCGGGCCACCGGACGCGAGGCGATTGCTCCCGGCGAGGTGGGAAACCTCCTGGAGCTGCACCGGGACACGCCCAATGAATGGGACGCGTGGGACATCGACGCCTTCTACCGCAGGAACGTCGTCCGTTTGGAACAGACGCTTTCGGTGGCACTGGAGCGCGACCCCCGGGGCGGAAGCCCGGACGCCGTCGTGGTGGTGGAGCGGATGGCTGGGGCCTCCGCCGTGACCCAACGGATTACGCTCGCGCCGGGTGCAGACTCGCTCGCGATCACCACGGCCGTGGACTGGCAGGAGAGCGAAAAGCTGCTCAAGCTGGGCTTTGCATTGGATGTCAGGGCGGACCGGTCGGCGGCGGAGACGCAGTTCGGGCACGTGTTCCGCCCGACCCATGTCAACACGTCCTGGGAGGCCGCGAAATTCGAAATCTGCGCCCACCGCTGGATCCACGTCGCCGAGCCGGGCTATGGGGTGGCGATCTCCAACGCTTCCAGCTACGGCCACGACGTCTCCCGCAATGTCCGGGAGGACGACGGCGGCACCACCACCACAGTGCGGCTCTCGCTCCTGCGGGCACCGAAGTTTCCGGATCCCGGCGCGGACCAGGGCAGGCACGAGCTGCACGTCACGGTCCGTCCGGGCGCCACGATCGCCGACGCCGTCGAGGAGGGCTACCGCACCAACCTGACGCCGCGGGTGGTGCACGGGGCGCAAGGGGTGGAGCCGCTGGTCAGCGTGTTCAACCAGGCCCTTGTCATTGAAGCGGTCAAACTCGCTGAGGACGGTTCCGGGGATGTGATTGTCCGGCTCTATGAAGCACTGGGGGAGCGGTCCACCGGCGTGGTGAAGGCCAATTTCCCGGTCCGCGGGCTGCACGCCGTGGACCTGCTGGAACGGCCCGTCGACGCCCCGGGAGTGACGGCAGGCGGCAATTCCGCCGAGCTGACGTTGCGGCCCTTCCAGCTGGTCACGCTGAGGTTTGTGCGCTGAAAGACGGGGCCGCCTGACGCCGCCTTCCCTGCAGGGGAATCCGGCTAGCACTGTCCGGAACGACGGAAATGCCCTTAAACAGGCTGAGTGGGAGCGGTCCTTCCGGACCGCTACCACTCATCCCCCCAATGGCGCTTGGACGGCTGCCTCTGCTCCGCACGGCTGACTTCCGTACACGAAGCGGTTGCCGCTTTCACACATTCATGATTCTCTCACGGTCTAATGATTTTGTGAATGCCCTATGTCTCATTCTTGCGCAATGTTGCGCGAGTGTTATTAGTTTTCTTCGCGACGAGCCCGGACGCCCAGAACAGTCCAAGGCCCAGGACGTAACCCACCACGGCCAGATAGTTGACGGTCTGCTGCGCGAGGAGCCAATCGTTCGTGGCGAAGGAGGCGGGGATGGTGAACGCGGTGGCCAGGGCACCGAGGCAGGTCAGGAGGGCTGCGGCACGGACCAGCCGCGGCAGCTGGCTCCTGGCGGTGGCCAGCAATGCCGGCAGCAGGGCGAGGGAGACAAAAGCAGGATAGGTGCGGCCGGCCGCAGCGTAGAACGGCGCCAGGGCGGCATTGCGTCCACCGTCGTCCGCGATGTCCAGCATGCCGGCCGAGGACCCGCGGGTGTCCATGAAGAAGAAGGTCCCCGCCACGACGACTGCGCTGACGGCCAGGGCCCAGCGCCCGGGCGGGCCCGCGATGAGGCGGTAGCCGCGGGGGTCCGCCAGTCCCGTCGCCACACGGAGGCCGACCAGCAGGACCACCGCGAATACAAGGAAGCGCAAGATCAGGTGGGTGAGGTTCCATCCGCCCAGCACCGCGTCGATCGCCTCGTAGGGGCCGGTCACCGAAAGCAGGCTGCACAGCGTCGCGAGAAACAGGATGCAGAAGACGGTCCTGTTCCGCCCCCGGAGCGCATCCGGAACGCGGAGGAGGAGCACCACGGAGCAGATGACCAGCGTGCCCCACTGGAGGGTTGCAATCATTCCGGATTCTCCAACATCACATGCCTGCTCAGCCCCAAGATGGTCAGGTTATGCCAGCTTGCTTCTTCGGCGCCCGCTTCGCAAGCGTCTTGGCCAACCAGATCAGGGACAGTCCCAGGACCAGGCACAGAACGGCCGAATAGTTGAAGAAGAACCGCATGAATCCGAGAGACGGAGGAATGACGGGGGAGAGCAGGCTCAGGGAGATAGCCACGGTGCCCAGCGCGAGCAACGCCGCGCTTGACCGCACCAAGACCGGGAGGCCGCTGCGCAGGGTCCGCAGCATCGCCGGAAACAGGGCCACGGTGATGAACCCCGGATAAAGGCGCCCGGCGGCCCCGTAAAACTCCACCAAGGCAGCATTGCGGTCATCCTTGGCGGACACGGCGACCAGCCCCGCCGAGGAGCCGGCGGTGTCCATCATGAGGAAGACCACCACCACCACAGCCGAAGCGGCTGCGGCTACCACAATTCCAACAGGGCCGGTGATGAGCTTTAGGGCGTCATCCGCACTGAAGCCCCGGGCCACCCGGACTCCAAGAAAGAAGATGGCTGCGAAAATGACGAAGCGCAGCACCAGATTGGCGATGTTCATGCCTCCCAGGGCCTGGTCCACGGCCAGATACGGGGCGTCGATGCTGAGCAGGATCGCGAGGGTCATGAGGGCAAAGATGGCGAACAGGGAACGGTTCTCACCCCGGAGGGCGCTGGGCACGCGGGCGAGCGTGACGATGCCGCACACCGCCAGCGTGGTCCACTGCAGTGTCGCGATCATCCGAGGTTCTCCCAAATCTTCTCTGTTTGTGCCTGCTCCTGTTCGTGGCGCCGCAGCGATTTCCCGAGCGCCTGCAACCGGTCCCCGGCCAGTGCGCTCAGTTCACCGTCGGAGAGGGCGTCCAATGCGGCCTGCTTCGCTCCAGGCGTCCAGCCAGCCTCGGCCTCGGTGATCAGGCCCGTGGCGACGAGCCCGCCCGTGAATCCTACGCCCGCCGCGCGGGCAGTCTCGACCGCCAGTTCGGGGGACAGCCTGTTGGCTGTGAGCTGGGCCGAGTAATTCTGCGGTGCCACGCCGGTGGCCGCCGACACCCGGTGACGCAACTCACCGTCGTCGATCGCGTCCACCCAGTTCCGGACCGAGGTTGCGTGCGGGGCGGGGCCCAACGCCGGAGTCATTGAGCTGCCCTGGTCGCCATAGCCGCCGTAGGCCGGGGACGAGCGGGAAATGACGGCGCGCAAAAGGTCCATGGTGGCGACCTGGCTGACGAGTTCTGCCGGGGTCGGCGGCTGCGGCGGGGCGGCGAGTTCCGCGTACTGGTCGAAGGAACCGAGTTCCGCCAGCGGACTCAAGCCCAGGGCCCGGCTGATGCTGACCAGAGTGGTTTCGGCCACCTTTCCGCGGACCAGCTGCTGCGCGAAGGTGGTGCGCTTGATCCCCGAGATCCTGCACAGATCGGCCGTGCTCGCGGACGGGGCAACGCGGTGAAGCCAGAATTGGAACGCCTTTGCGGGTAGTGGCATCTAGGGCTTCCTGCGGAGTCGACGGGCAGCATGGCTACTGGCATGCGGTGGGGCAGCGGCGATTGGGGCGGCCGGTGACGGGGGCGTCACGGAGTGGGCTGGGATTTTACGTGAGGTGCTAATTCAACTATGCTAAATGGTCGAACCCGCTGGTCCGTACACCCCCCAAGTCCGGACCGGCGGGTTCTTCTATGCCCGGCCGCTTTTCTGTCCCGTCCGGCCCCGCAGTTTCTCCCGGTCGGGACGGCCCGTTTTGGGCCGCAGTGAGAGGATGAAGTAATGACTGCAACCCTTGTTGCCAAGGATCTTTCCGGTGGACACGATCACCGCACACTCTTCTCGAAGCTGTCCCTGACCGTAGCCCCCGGCGACGTCGTCGGCGTCGTCGGCGCCAATGGTGCCGGCAAATCAACCCTGCTGCGGCTGCTGGCCGGCGTCGACGGTCCGCAGGAAGGCACCGTGAGCCTGGCCCCCGCCGACGCCTTTGTCGGCTGGCTGCCGCAGGAACACGAACGCATTGCCGGCGAAACGGTCGCGGCCTACATCGCCCGGCGCACCGGCTGTACCCAGGCGACCCTGGAGGTGGAATCCACCGCGGAGGCGCTGGGCTCCGGCGCTCCGGGCTCCGACGACGCCTACTCCCTGGCCTTCGACCGCTGGATGGCCTCCGGCGCCGCCGACCTGGAGGACCGCATCCCGTCCGTCCTGGCGGACCTTGGCCTCGATGTGGGCCCCGACGCCGGAATGACTGGCCTGTCGGGTGGCCAGGCGGCCCGCGTGGCGCTCGCCGCCCTGCTGCTGAGCCGGTTCGACATCGTGCTCCTGGACGAACCCACCAACGACCTGGACCTCAACGGCCTGGCCAAGCTCGAGGCCTTCGTGCAGGGCCTGCGCGGCGGCGCCGTCCTGGTCTCGCATGACCGCGAGTTCCTGGCGCGCTGCGTCACCACGATCGTGGAACTGGATCTGGCCCAAAACTCGGTGGCGGTATACGACGGCGGCTACGAGGCCTACCTGGAGGAACGCGCCGTCGCCCGCCGGCACGCCCGGGAACGTTTCGAGGAGTACGCGAACACCAAGGCGGACCTCGTCTCACGGGCCCGCACCCAGCGCGAATGGAGCTCCCAGGGCGTCCGCAACGCCATGAAGAAGAACCCGGACAACGACAAGATCCGCCGGGCGGCCAGCACCGAGTCCTCCGAGAAGCAGGGCCAGAAGGTCCGGCAGATGGAGTCCCGCATTGCCCGGCTCGAAGAAGTGGAAGAGCCGCGCAAGGAATGGCAGCTGCAGTTCAGCATCGGGGCGGCACCCCGCTCCAGCGCCGTCGTGGCCACCCTGCGCGACGCCGTCGCGGTGCAGGGCGACTTCACCCTCGGCCCGGTGAACCTGCAGCTGAATGCGGGGGAACGGATCGGGATCACGGGGCCCAACGGCGCCGGAAAATCCACCCTGCTCCGGCTCCTGCTCGGCGTCCAGCACCCCGACTCCGGTGATGCCTCCATGGGCGCGTCCGTGGCCATCGGCGAGATCGACCAGGCGCGCGGGCTCTTGTCCGGCGAGCAGTTGCTCGCAGACGCCGTCGAGGCCGTCCTGACGGACCAGACCCCAGCCGAGGTGCGCACCCTGCTGGCCAAGTTCGGCCTCAAAGCCGATCACACCAACCGGGCCGTGGACTCCCTCTCCCCGGGGGAACGGACCCGGGCCGCCCTGGCGCTGCTGCAGGCCCGCGGCGTGAACCTGCTCGTGCTGGACGAACCCACCAACCACCTTGACCTGCCCGCCATCGAACAGCTCGAGGAAGCCCTCGACAGCTACGACGGCGCGCTGCTGCTAGTCACCCACGACCGCAGGCTGCTGGAAAACGTCCGCCTGGACGTGCGCTGGAACGTCGAGAACGGCGTCGTCACCGAACTGCACGCCGATGCACCGAGAGGCAACACCAAATGAGCATGGACCGGGTCGCCTGGAGCTCCCTCTACAACATCACCCGCGCCTCCAGCGGGTCCAAGCCGTTCTCGAAGAAGACCCTGAAGCGCGTCTTCAGTTTTGCCCGCCCCCACCGTGGCAAACTGATCGCCTTCGTGCTGCTGTCCATCGTGATGGCCTTCCTGGCGGTCGCCACCCCGGTCCTCGCCGGACAGGTGGTTGACGAGATCATCGCCCACGCGGAGGCCTCAACGGTGATCTGGCTGGCCGTCCTGATCGCGATCGTGGCGGTCGCCGAGGCTGGAATCGGCCTAGTGACGCGCTGGATGTCCTCCACCATCGGCGAAGGCGTGATCGTGGACCTGCGCACGAAGGTCTTCGACCACGTCCAGAAGATGCCGATCGCGTTCTTCACCAGGACCCGGACCGGGGCCCTGGTCAGCCGGCTGAACAACGATGTCATTGGCGCGCAGTCGGCCTTCGCCGGCACGCTCTCCGGCGTGGTCAGCAACGTCGTGGCCCTGGCGCTGACCCTTGCGGTGATGCTGAACAAATCCTGGCTTGTGACAGCGCTCGCCATGATCCTGCTGCCGATCTTCCTGATCCCGGCCCGCCGGATGGGCTCCAAGCTGGCCGATCTGCGGCGCGAAGCCGCCGAGCACAACGCCACCATGGGCACCCAGATGACGGAGCGCTTCTCCGCGCCCGGCGCCACCCTGGTCAAGCTCTTCGGCCGCCCCGACGAGGAATCCCGCGAGTTCGCCCTCCGGGCCGGCCGCGTCCGGGACATCGGCGTCCGCACCGCCATGCTGCAATTCACCTTCGTCACGGCGCTGACACTGGTCTCGGCCTTGGCCCTGGCACTGGTCTACGGCCTGGGCGGCTGGCTCGCACTCGCCGGGCAGTTGAACGCGGGCGACGTCGTCGTGCTCGCGCTGCTGCTCACCCGCCTGTACGCGCCGCTTACGGCACTTTCGAACGCACGGGTGGAGATCATGAGCGCCCTGGTCAGCTTCGAACGCGTCTTTGAGATCCTGGACCTCAAGCCGCTCATCCAGCAGAAGCCGGATGCGGTGGCCTCCCCGCCAGGTCCGCTCTCGGTGGAGTTCGACAATGTCCGCTTCGCCTACCCCTCGGCGGAGAAGGTCTCGCTGGCCTCCCTGGAGGACGTGCGGACCCTGGACACCCGCGGCGGCGAGGAAGTGCTGCACGGCATCAGCTTCCGGGTGGAGCCGGGTCAGACGGTGGCCCTCGTCGGCTCCTCCGGGGCGGGCAAGTCCACCATTGCGCAGCTCCTGTCGCGCCTGTACGACGTCGACTCCGGCGCCATCCGCTTCGGCGGCACGACGCCCGGCGCAGGCGTGGACGTCCGTGACCTCACGTTCGACTCGATACGCGCGACCCTCGGGATGGTGACGCAGGACGGTCACCTGTTCCACGAGAGCATCGCCTCCAACCTGCGTCTGGCCCGGCCGGAGGCCACCGAAGAGCAGATGTGGGATGCGCTGCGCCGTGCCCGGCTCGAAGACATGATCCGGTCCCTGCCCGATGGGCTGGACACCGTGGTGGGGGAGCGCGGCTACCGGCTCTCCGGCGGCGAGCGGCAACGCCTGACGATAGCCCGCCTGCTGATCGCCCAGCCGCGGGTGGTCATCCTCGACGAAGCCACCGCCGCGCTGGATTCGACCAATGAGGCCGCCGTCCAGGAGGCGCTGGGCGCCGCGCTGGAAGGCCGTACCGCCGTCGTGATCGCCCACCGTCTCTCGACGATCCGTGCGGCGGACGCGATCCTGGTGGTGGAGGACGGCTCGATCGTGGAGCGCGGTACCCACCGGGAGCTTCTCGCCGCCGAGGGCCGCTATGCGGAGCTGTACCGGACGCAGTTCTCCGAGGCCAGCGCGGTGGCCCAGGAATCCGTGCCCGGCTACTGAGCCGGCGTTTGGAAGCCGGCGTTGGAGGCCCGCGTTGGAGGCCCTGGCCGTTACGGGTCCTAGCCGGACGGCTTGGCGGACAGGGCCGGCAGCACATGGTCCGTCAGCAGCGGGGCGAGGTCGCCGGGCAGCTCGCCGGACAGGTCCAGCCAGCGGATCTCGGCGATTTCCGCCGACGGCCGGGCGCTCCATACCCCGGGCGCCGTGAAGACCGTTGCCTCGATCTGGGTGGCCGCCTCGTTGGCGGCATCCGCCAGCCAGCAACCCAGCAGGTCCAGGCGGTCCGGGGCCAGCACGATCCCCACTTCCTCCTGGAGCTCGCGCGCCGCAGCCTGGGCCGCTGTTTCGCCTGCCTCGGGTTTGCCGCCGGGGTGCATGAACTTGTCCGTGCCGCGTTTGCGGACGGTCAGGAGGCGTCCGGAGCGATCGAAGACGCAGACGGCGGAGACGACGATGCGCGGGTTCACCCGGCGCGCCCTGAATCCGGCGTGGCATCCGGCGTCGCATCGGGGGTCATATCCGGGGTTACTCCCGGCGTCACGCCTGGCCTTGTCTCGGGATCCGGGCCTGGTCCTGCTTCTGGTTTTGCTTTCAGCCGGTGCAGGACGGACTCCAGCAGCTGGTCCTTGGCGGGCCCGGTGACGTCCCAGCGGTAGCCGCATTGGTCCGGACCGCGGAAGGTGTACGTCACGCGGTAGGTGTCCGGGTCGCACCAGTGCTCGTCCTGATTGGCCCGCCCGGCAAAGCCCATGCGGTGGAAGGGCCGGCCGTCCGGGAAGTACACGTCCAGGACATCGGGGGCGTCCGCCGGCCGCAGCAGATATTCCCGGCTCGCCGGGCCGGAGAACGGCGCGCCGCCCAGGGGCGCCCAGCGCACGGTGCCTTCTTCACGCCACCACAGGCCGCCGTCGTCGTCGGCAGTGAAGCGTACGACGCCGGTGAAGGTTCCGCTGGTCCCGGTGCTGCGGTCCAGCAGGGTGCGGTCGACGGACCAAGAGCCGCGCAGGTAGGCGCGGAGGTCAAAGTCCGGACCCGTGTCCGGGGTTTCGTCCGGGGCAGGAATGTTCAAGTGCCCTCGATTGGAATCGAACCAACGACACCGGCTTTAGGAGAGCCGTGCTCTATCCACTGAGCTACGAGGGCGGATGTCCGCGGGCGGCCGGGCCGGTCCGGTCGGACACGGATATAAGCATACAAGGTGAGCGCGCGTACTACGCTCTTGGCATGACTGCAGGAACCACCGAGCTTTCCGCCGGAGCCCTCTACTACCCCGATGTGGCCGCGACCAGGTTTTACGTCGGGGCCCTGGCGAAGCTGAGCGTGCTGCAGTATTTCGTGGCCGAGTCGGCTGTGATCGGTGCCTGGGCGGGAGCGGAGCCATACAGCCGCCGCGCGGGCTACATCAGCGACCTCGGCGCCGTGGCGTGCGGAGAGTTCTCCGGCCGGGACGTCTGCTCGCCGGCGCACCTGCTGATGAACGCGTCATTTGTGGTCCAAGGCCTTGGCATGGTGGTCGGCGCGCTGCTGCTCGGCTCGGCGCTCCTGTGCTGTGCCGCGCGGACCGGAGTGCCCCTCCGGCGCGGCCGGGTGCCGGGGCGGGCGCACGGCCGCGCGCGCTGGGGCGCAGGGGTGGTGGCAGCGGCCGCCGCCCGGCTGCTGACCGGCGCCGCCGGGGCAGGAACGGTCATCGTGGGGCTGGTGCCCGAGGACACGGGATCGGCCTGGCACGTGGCCGGCGCCCTGATGTACTTCGCCGCCGGGGCCCTGGCGCTCCTGATCCTTGGTTGGCTTTGGCTCCGGCAGACTCCGCTCGGGTGGTTCATCCTGGGCTGCGGGGCCGTGTCCCTGGCGGCGCTCATTGCGGGCGGACTGACGGGCATGCACGTACCGGAACCCGGTACCCTCGAACGGCTCATGGGCTATCCCATCACCGTCGGCGTCGCCGCGGCAGGCCTTGTCATCGCCCAGCGGGTCCAGCACGAACGCACGGCACGCAAGCTCGCCCGGGCCCAGGCCGGCTGAGGCAAGCTTCAGGGTGTCAGATGACCGGCAGGGGCCTGACCTTGCATTATCATGAGGGCACCCACCGGAACATCCCGGTGCGGGCGTGTGGGTTTTTCCATCAACGCGCCAGTATGCAGACTTTGCAGTCACACGGGGACGAATGTTAAATCAGCGAGTCTTGCCGCTCTTCGGTGCGGACAGCGTGACGACCGAACAAAAGGTTGCGTTCCGGCCCCGTCAGTGGGGCCCCGAAGTTCATCCCGGGGCGCTGTCTCTTGGTCGTCTGAGACTGTTTATGTGCAAAATGGTCACTGTTCGGCTAGGAATTCTCACCTCGCTGACCGCTCCGATCAGCTACGTTATTTCCACCGCCCTGAAAGCGCACGCCGACCACCCGACCGCAGTTCGCGGGCGTCGGGTTGGAGCGATTTCCTATCCAATCGTCGTAATATTTCTGACGCTTTCGACCCTAATGCATGTGGTCCGCCAAGGAGCCTTTCGCGGTCTCCGCGACCATTTCAGCCCCAACAGCGCCTTCAACTCCGCGGTGGATATCTTCCTCGGGGTGGTTAACTGGCTGTATGTCAGTCCCAGGCCCAAGAAAGTGAAGGAGAGTCCCGTGATTGCCAAGACAGCCGAGGAAGTCGACTGGGAAACGATTCTCTATCACGGCGACCGACGGCTGAACTGTGACCTCCGGGGCTCCGCGGACCGCCGCCGTCGAATTGCGGTCCGATGATGCTCGAGGCCCTGGCCGGGCCCGAGGGGCGGCTGCCGGAGGGCCTGCCGGACACGGCAGCGGCCGCGGCCGGCGTCGTTCTGGGGGCGGCGGCGGTGACCGCGGCCCGGGCGACCGACGGTGCCGCCCGTCGCATCGGGGTGCGGATGATCGACGGCGGAATCATCGAGGTCCTGCTGCCCGCCAACCAGGAGATCGAGGGTCCGGAGGCGCGCATCGCCGGCGACATCGTCCGCACATTCGCCGCGGGACGGCGGATGCCGGTGCTCCTGGTGATCACCGGCGTCGTCGGTGTCAGCATGGAGGCCCGCCGGGTCTACAGCGGTTCCATAGCGGCGACAGCGTTCGCCCTGGTGGGCGAGAGCCCGGTGGACCGGGTCATTGCCCACTACCTCCTGCGGTCCCGAAGCGAGACGATCCCGGCCCAGTTCTTCACCTCCGAATCCGCGGCCGTTGAGTGGCTAAGGCAGTACACCCGTGAAGAATGAAGCTCCGGACCCCAGGCTGCACGCCCTCGTGGAAGGCATCGTGCGGATCGCCGGAGGCGATCTGAGCACCCGGATCCCGCATTCGGGAGCCCGCGACGACGTCGCCGCCGTCATCGCCGGCATCAACCTGATGGCCGATGACCTTCAGACCATCTATCAGGAGCTGGAAGAGCGGGTCGAAAGCCGTACGGCCATGCTGCGCGAGGCGCAGGTGGAGCTCGAACGCATGGCGCTGACCGACCCCCTGACCCAACTCGCCAACCGCACCGCACTGAACTCGGTCCTGAGCCATGCCCTGGCGGAGTCCTCACGCGGCGAAATGCCGCCGGCCCTCCTGATTCTGGATCTTGATTCCTTCAAGGGCATTAACGACACCCTGGGGCACAGCGCCGGCGACGACGTCCTGCGGGCCATCGCACGCCGGCTCCAGGACGCCGTCCGCGAGACTGACACAGTGGCGCGCCTTGGCGGCGACGAATTCGCCGTCATGCTGCCGAAGTCCAATCTGGTCCGGGCACGCAGGGTGGCGAACAGGATCCTCAAGGCACTCAGTGAGAGCCTCGACGTCGGGGACCTGAAAGTCACCTGCGGAACGAGCATCGGCCTGCGGATCGCGGAACCCGGCCAGTCCGTCGATGACCTGGTCATGGAGGCCGACACGGCCATGTACGCGGCCAAGGCGCAGCAGCACAGCAGCATCAAAGTCTTCGAGCCGGCCCTGCTGTACGCGCGCCGGCTGCAGAGCGTCATGGTTACGGAAATGCGCGAAGCTATCCGGCAGGACCAGCTGACCCTGCACTACCAGCCGGTGGTGGACCTCGCGACCGGCAGGATCGAAGGCGTGGAGGCGCTGGTCCGGTGGAACCACCCGGAGCGCGGTCTGCTCATGCCGGACCAGTTCATTCCCCTGGCCGAGGAAACCGGCATGATCGTGGACCTGGGCCACTGGGTGCTGCGCAATGCCGTGCGTCAATTGCGCAAATGGCAGCAGGACTTGCAGGTGGACAGCAGCTTTAACGTCCGGGTCAACATTTCCACCACCGAACTGCAAAACCTCGAGCTGATCGAACATGTGCGGGACATCCTCAGGGAGACCGGCGTGGATGCATCAAACCTGATCGTGGAGCTGACGGAGTCCATGGCGGTCAACGGCGGCGACGTCGACCAGTATTCGCTCAACGGCCTTCGCCGGCTCGGCGTGCAGCTCGAGATCGATGACTTCGGGACCGGCTATTCCTCCATCAGCTACCTGCGCAAGCTGCCGGTGAACGTGGTCAAGATCGACCGGAGTCTGATCAGTGGCCTCGGCGACGACGAGCAACAGCGGGACTTCGTAGCCGCGGTGCTGCACCTCATCCACGCCTGCGGCCTGAAGGCGCTGGCCGAGGGGATCGAGACGGCGGAACAGGCGGAAGTACTGCGCGAGATGGGCTGCGGCAGCGGGCAGGGCTACTACTTTGGCCGGCCTGCGCCGGCGGGCGAGATTGTGGCGTTGTTTGCCGGGGGTGGAAAGCTCCTGTAGCTCCGGGTGGATGTTGGGCGGGGCGTGTTTGTGCTGTGCCTTCGTCTTCACGTCGCCGTGATGCGGTCTAAATGGGGTCCCTTAAATGAAAAGCGGCGGGTGCCGGAATCACTTCCGACACCCGCCGCCTGTCAATGCAGTCTCCGTTACTTCTTGATGGAGTCCGGCCACCAACCGATAGCGGCCACCGAGCTGTGTCCGGAGGTGTCAGCTGCAGCAGAAATCGCTGCGGAGGCGGACATGCCCGCGGTTGCCAGCGCACCGGCGACGAGGAGTGTTGCAAGGGTCTTCTTCATTAGGACTCCTGATACGTAAGAGGCTGATGTGACTCATGTGACTTGTGGTGCAGATTTAGTATAGGGCCAAACGACACGCCGCTGTATAACGATTCGCTCTGCGATGTGCGAAGTCGTGTTATTCGCGCGAAGCTTCGGAAGACCTGAGTCAATATTGCGCAGGTCTTGCTTGCGCGGTTTGTTCGTTTCCGCTCCCTCGGCAACGGATAATTGAGACATGCAACAAAGTTCCGTTTCACCCTCGTACGCTGCTGCAGAGCTGCAGGCGCGCGAGTTCCGGTCCAGCCACGACTTCCGCGAGGCTGCGAACGCCGCGCAGATGGCGGCGGATATTGCCGATGCTGAAGGTGATGCGTCGTCATGGTGGCACATGACGCTGTTCCGGGCCGAGAGCCTCATTGCCGCCGGGGAAATTGAAGCTTGCGCGGAACTTGCCGGCACACTGATTGCTGAACCCCGGGATGGGAACCGGCAGCTTCAGGCGCAGGTGCACATCCTCCTGGCCCTGACTCGCCGGGGCATGGGCCTGCTCGAAGAGGCCGCCGACGAGGCCAGAATTGCAGCGGACCTCATGGTTGACGAGGACGATGTCGAAATTGCAGTCAAGGCCAGACAGGCCCTCATTGCGGCGCTCGCCGATAGTGGAAGGCTTGACGAAGCGTGGGCGGAAAGCCTCATCATGGCCGACATCATTTCGGGCGAAGTCGATGACCAGTTGGTGGGCAAGGCGTATTGGGTCATTGGGAACGTCGCGTTTCTTTGCAGCAAAGTCGCCGAGGGGCTGCACTATCACGAACTCGCCGCTGGCACCTTTTCACCGGCACGGAACCTCACTGTTTGGGCCAAATTCAACAAGGCTTCCGCTGCCATGCGGCTCGCCGCGGATGTTGCGGACGCGGACACGCTGCGTTGTATTGAACGCGCGGAACTAGCCACGGATGTCATTGGCGGCACCGAGGAAGATCACATATTGCTCAAGCTGAACCGCGGCCACTGGAATTTCCTGGCGGGGGATCAGAAATCGGCAGTCGATACCCTAGTTGACATTTTCCCGGTCCCCGAGAAGACGTCACCGCAAATATTGGGCGAGGTGTATCTTCTTCTGGGCCGGTCGCACGCCGCTTTGGGAAACGGGGCCGAAGCCCGGAAGTACCTGATGGAGGCCGCCGACTACTTTGAGAAAGCAGGAGCCTCCCAACGTGCGGAACAGGCTCTTGAATTCCTGACCGAAGTACCCTGACTTCGCACTGAACTGGACATGCTCTCCCCTGGACTTGAGGGATGGACATAATGGCAAGTTGTCCACCGGCCGGGCCGAACGCTGGACATGTCCCGCGCTCGGGGCCGGGTGCGTGGGGCGACTCCAGCCGCCGTGACCAAGAATGGACATGTCCCGTGTCCTATGCCGCGGATCGGGCAACAGCCCTGCCGCCGTGACCAAGAATGGACATGTCCCGTGTCCTAAGCCTGGAATAGAGAGCTAGCCCTGCCGCGCAGGTCAGGACTGGACATGTCCCGGGGTGGGGGAAGCCGCGGCAGCCTTGCGTCCGAGGAACACGGCGGCGACGCCGGCCACGACGCTCAGCGCCAGAAGGACCCAGCCGGCCACGGTGAGCCCGGAGGCCAGGGCGACCTGACCGCCGTCGAGAGTGTCGGCGGACATCATTTCATCGATCACCGTGTTGCCCCACAGCCGGACCGCAGCAAAAAGCAGCGGCAGCGACCACAGCGCCCAGCGCAGGGAATTCCGTGCCACGTTGGTTCCGATCAGCAGCAGCCAGGTGAAGCCAAAGATCAGCGGGAAGAGCATCCCGGCCGTCTTGTGGACATAGTTCAGCTGGCCCCGGGCATCGGCGTCCATGGCCGCGCGCAATTGCTCCACGAACCCCAGGTCAAAGCCGCCCACCAACGAGTCGGGCATTGCCTGGCCGCCCGACAACTGGGTGAGCTGGTTGAGGGTGAGCAGGTGCAGATACCAGAACAGGAACAGGCTGGCCACGACCCCGGCGATGACAATCAGATTGCTGTTGCTCTGTGCCTTCTGCGGTGTCCGGCTGGTGGTCGGATTGATCACCGGAGGGAGGTGGTGCTGGGGGACCGCCGCGTTGGCGCCGTGCTTTTTGATCCGCTGCGCGGGTGTCTTGGCCATGGCTCCATTATCGCCCGTCCTGCACACCCCTCCGCGCCGCCGTCTGTCCGGCCGTCCGCGCCGGCTGTTCACTGCCAACGGGCGCCGATAGTCTGGGATGCGTGACCGAACTAGGAAAACACCGGCTCGGCCGGCACAGCACCGCAGATCTCGACCCCTCACTGGATGACTACCAACTGGCCGAGGCCCTGGTCCGCGAGGCCGGCACGCTGGCGCTGTTGATGCGGCAGGCCGGGCTTGAGGGCAGGCAGAAGACGTCGGTCTCGGACGTGGTCACGGCCGCCGACCACGCTGCCGAATCCTACGTGCTGGAACAGCTTCGGCGCTGCCGGCCCAATGACGCCGTCCTGGGCGAGGAGGGCGCCTCCGTGGCGGGCAGCAGCGGCCGGACCTGGGTCATTGACCCCGTCGACGGGACCTTCAACTTCCTGCACGGATCCACGTACTGGTGCTCGGCCATTGCCCTGAAGGATTCCTCCGGTGCAGGGCTCGGTGCCATCTTCCAGCCGGAGGAGGACAAACTCTGGCTGGGCGGGACGTCCCGGGCGGCGACGCTCAACGGCGAAAAACTGGTCACCTTCCTGCCCGGCGCGTCCGGTGGCACCGGACGCGCCGACACGCCGCTGGCTGATCTCGGCGCGGCAACCTACATCCACCCGACGTGGCTTGCCGATCCGATGTGTGCCATGCCCTGGCATGCGGCAGCGACGTCGGCGGCCGCGCTGCGCATGTTCGGGTCCGGCTCCTGCGACCTCGGCCGGGTCGCAGACGGAGAGCTTGGCTGCTGGTTCCAGCACAGCTGCCCCGAATGGGACTGGCTGCCCGGGAAGGCGATCGTGGAGGCGGCCGGCGGCGCGACCGACGTCGTGCGCGTCAACGGACTCGACTGGTTCATGGCGGGAGGCACGACGGCGGTCCAGCAGCTGCGCGCCGCGCTCAGCTCCGGGGGCGTCGGCTAGCTTCCCGCCTGCCGGACCTCCCGTGGGACATGCTCATTGTTCGCGGCGGGGTCCGGGGGACATGCTCATTTTTCGCTGTCAGGAGTGGGCATAAAGGGAGTATGTCCAGTGGTCACGGGTGGTGGAGGACATGTCAGTTCGGCCGTACCGGGTCGGTGGGTCATGCTCATTGTTAACAACCTCGGCGGTCTTCAGAACAACCCGGCTCTTCTCCATGACAGCTTCCGCGGGGCATGCTCATTCTTCACGGCCAGGACTGGGCACAAGGGGATTATGTCCACTGGGCGCGGGAAGGGGAGGACATGCTCGTTCAGCTGGGCCGTGTCCGCGGGGCATGCTCATTCTTCGCGGCCAGGGGTGGGCACAAGGGGATTATGTCCACTGGGCGCGGGCAGGGGAGGGCATGTCCCGACGGGCGGACACGGCTGTCAGCGCCACCGCCTAGACTTAGATACACCATGGATATGTTGTTTGACCCTTACGCCGACGGACCCTTCCAAGCTGCCTCCAAGGCGGCGGCAGGCACTAAATCGCGCTCCGGGTCCGGCCTGGCGGGCCTGGATTCCGGACCGGATTCCGCACCGCACGGCGCCGCCCCGCACGGCGGCGCCCCGCACGGCGGCGCCCCGCACGGCGGCAGCCCGCACGGCGGAAGCCCGCTCGGCGGCAGCGCGCACGGCGACGGCCCTGACAGCGGCTGGGACCGCCCGCAGCTTCCGAACGCGGGCGAACTCCTCGAGGGGCTGAACCCCCAGCAGGAAGAAGCGGTCAAGCACGCCGGCAGCGCCCTGCTGATTGTCGCCGGCGCCGGGTCGGGCAAGACCCGCGTGCTCAGCAACCGGATCGCCTACCTGATCGCCACGAGGCGGGCGCACCACGGCGAGATCCTGGCCATCACCTTCACCAACAAGGCCGCGGCCGAAATGCGGGAACGGATCGAGGCGCTGGTCGGCGGCCGGGCCAAGACCATGTGGATCTCCACCTTCCACTCCTCCTGCGTCCGGATCCTGCGCCGCGAGGCCAAGAACGTCGGGCTCAACTCCAACTTCTCGATCTACGACTCCGCCGACTCGCTGCGCCTGATCACCCTGGTGGCCAAGAACCTGGACCTTGACCCCAAGCGCTTCGCGCCCAAGGCCATCCAGCACAAGATTTCCGCGCTCAAGAACGAGCTGATCGACGCCGACAGCTATTCCTCGAGCGCCAACTACAACGATCCGTTCGAGCAGGCCGTCGCCGAGGTCTTCAAGGGCTACACCCAGCGCCTGCGCCAGGCCAACGCCATGGACTTCGATGACCTGATCGCCGAGACCGTCTACATGTTCCGGGCCTTCCCGGCGCTCGCCGATTCCTACCGGCGCCGCTTCCGACACGTCCTCGTGGACGAATACCAGGACACCAACCACGCCCAGTACGCCCTGGTGCGCGAGATCGTCGGCGAAGGCCCCGACGCCGCCGAGCTCACCGTCGTCGGCGATTCAGACCAGTCCATCTACGCCTTCCGCGGCGCGGACATCCGCAACATCGTGGAGTTCGAGAAGGACTACCCGGACGCCCGCACCATCAAGCTCGAGCAGAACTACCGCTCCACCCAGACCATCCTCAGCGCCGCCAACTCGGTGATCTCCCGCAATCCCAACCGGCCGGAGAAACGGCTCTGGACGGCCGAGGGCGACGGCGAGAAGATCGTCGGCTACGTCGGCGAGAACGAACACGACGAGGCCCAGTTCATCGCCAAGGAAATCGACCGGCTCCAGGACGAGGGCAACCTGCGCCCCGGCGACGTCGCCATTTTCTACCGCACCAACGCCCAGTCCCGCTCGATCGAGGACGTCCTGGTCCGCGTCGGCCTGCCCTACAAGGTGGTCGGCGGCACCCGCTTCTACGAGCGCAAGGAGATCAAGGACGCCCTCGCCTACCTGCGCGTCCTGGTCAACCCGGACGACGACGTCAACCTCCGCCGCATCCTCAACGAACCCAAGCGCGGGATCGGGGACCGGGCCGAGGGTGTCGTCGCCGCCCTGGCAGAGCGTGAGCGCACCTCCTTCATGGCCGCCGCGCGGCGCGCCGATGAAGCCCCGGGCATGGCGACGCGTTCGGTCAACGCCGTGCTGGGCTTCGTGAAACTCCTCGACGACCTCGCCGAGGTCGCCTCCGGCTCCGGCGCCGCCGCGGCTCTCGAAGCCGTGCTCGAACAAACCGGCTACCTTGCCGGGCTGCGTTCCAGCACCGACCCACAGGACGAGTCCAGGGTGGAGAACCTCGCCGAACTGGTCGCCGTCGTCCGGGAATACGAACGGGACAACCCCGAAGGCTCGCTCGGAGCCTTCCTGGAGCAGGTCTCCCTCGTGGCTGACGCCGACCAGATTCCGGACGCCCCCGGCGGTGACGCCGAAAACCTGGCGGCCGCCGTCGCCGAAGCCAAGCGGCTCGGCGTCGTGACCCTGATGACACTGCACACCGCGAAGGGCCTGGAATTCCCGGTCGTGTTCCTTACCGGCATGGAGCACGGGCTGTTCCCTCACCAGCGCTCCGCCACCGATCCCAAGGAACTGGCCGAGGAACGCCGGCTGGCCTACGTGGGGCTGACCCGTGCCCGCAAGCGTCTCTACCTGACCAGGTCCGAGGTCCGCAGCATGTGGGGCCAGAGCCAGTACAACCCCGCGAGCCAGTTCATCGAGGAGATCCCGGCCGAGCTCGTCGAGTGGAAGCGCGAAGGCGCCAGCCGCCAGGGCGGAGGCTGGGGGAGCGGTGCCGGGATCGGGTCCAGCCGCTACGGCGGATCGTTCTGGGGTGCCGGGACCGCCCGCGGCGCCGCGGCCAGCCCGTCCGCCGGCTTCAACGCCGATGTTCCCGCCGCGGTGGCCAAGAACAGGGTCCAGCCGCAGAAGGAAGTCGTCGCCGTCAGCGTGGGGGACAAGGTCAACCACACCAGCTTCGGCAACGGCACCGTCCTGGCGGTCGAGGGCGCCGGGGACAAGACGGTCGCCAAGGTCAAGTTCGACGTCGGCGAGAAGCGGCTGCTGCTGCGCTACGCGCCGCTGACCAAGCTGGACGCCTGACTGACCGCGTAGCTGGACGTTTGGCTGAAGACCCGGCGGGAGTCCGGAGACCGTCCGCCGGCACCCCGTGCAGCCGCCGGCACGGGCGTTCGCCGTACATTACGAACGCGGGTCCGGCACGGCCGCGTCGGGCTTCGGAGCGCCGTCAGACACCCCAAAAACCCCGTAATCTAGCGGTTTTTCTACGCTCCATAGAATAGTGTCCTTACTCACATAACCGGTACTCTGGAACGGGCTGGTCCGATCGAAGGACTAGAGTTCCCAAAGGAGCATTGCGCCGTGTGGCTCGTTTCCAAGCTTGTCGCAGGGTGCGTTTATTCCGCAGCCCGGTAACCGCGAGTACGTGGGGTCCGGCTGTACAGAAACTACTTCGACGTAGAAGGACACTAAACCGTGGACCTGTTTGAATATCAGGCGCGCGATATGTTCGAGGCGCACGGTGTACCCGTGCTTGCTGGCATCGTGGCGCACACCCCTGAAGAAGCAAAGGCAGCTGCCGAGAAAATCGGCGGCGTAACTGTCGTAAAGGCGCAGGTCAAGGCCGGAGGCCGCGGCAAGGCCGGCGGCGTCAAGGTCGCGAAGACCGCTGACGAAGCGTTTGAACACTCCACCAACATCCTCGGGATGGACATCAAGGGCCACACCGTGCACCGGGTGATGATCGCCCAGGGTGCAGACATCGCCGAGGAATACTACTTCTCCGTCCTTCTGGACCGGGCCAACCGCAACTACCTGGCCATGTGCTCGGTAGAAGGCGGCATGGAAATCGAGCAGCTCGCCGTTGAGCGCCCCGAGGCCCTGGCCAAGATCTCGATCGACCCGGCCGTGGGCATCGACCAGGCCAAGGCCGACGAAATCGTCGCCGCGGCAGGCTTCGCCGAGGAACTGCGTGGCAAGGTCGCCAGCGTAATCCTGAAGCTCTGGGACGTTTTCAAGAAGGAAGACGCCACTCTTGTGGAGGTCAACCCGCTGGTCCTGACCGGCGCCGGCGACATCGTTGCCCTCGACGGCAAGGTCTCCCTCGACGAGAACGCCGACTTCCGCCACCCCAAGCACGCCCACCTTGAAGACAAGGACGCTGCTGACCCGCTCGAGGCCAAGGCCAAGGCGCAGGACCTCAACTACGTCAAGCTGGACGGCGAAGTCGGCATCATCGGTAACGGTGCCGGCCTGGTCATGTCCACCCTCGACGTCGTTGCTTACGCCGGCGAGAACCACGGCAACGTCAAGCCCGCGAACTTCCTGGACATCGGCGGTGGAGCTTCCGCCGAGGTCATGGCAGCAGGCCTCGACGTCATCCTGGGCGACCCGCAGGTCAAGTCCGTCTTCGTCAACGTCTTCGGCGGCATCACCGCCTGTGACGCCGTCGCCAAGGGCATCGTCGGTGCACTGGCCGAGCTGGGCCACTCCGCGAACAAGCCGCTGGTAGTCCGCCTTGACGGCAACAACGTTGAGGAAGGCCGCCGCATCCTGGCCGAGGCCAACCACCCGCTGGTTACCCTGGCCGCCACCATGGACGAGGGCGCCGACAAGGCTGCCGAGCTCGCCAACGCAGCGAAGTAGAGGGACTCGACTATGTCTATTTATCTGAACAAGGACTCCAAGGTCATCGTCCAGGGCATCACCGGCGGCGAAGGCACCAAGCACACCGCTCTGATGCTCAAAGCCGGCACCAACGTTGTGGGCGGCGTCAACGCCCGCAAGGCCGGCACCACGGTCCTGCACGGCGACGCCGAGATCACCGTCTTCGGCACCGTCAAGGAAGCCATGGCAGAGACCGGTGCTGACGTTTCCATCGTCTTCGTGCCGCCGGCCTTCACCAAGGACGCCGTCGTTGAAGCCATCGAGGCCGGCATCGGCCTCGTCGTCGTCATCACCGAAGGCGTGCCGGTCCAGGACTCCGCCGAGTTCTGGGCACTGGCCCAGTCCAAGGTGGACGCCAACGGCAAGCAGGTCACCCGCATCATCGGACCGAACTGCCCCGGCATCATCACCCCGGGCGAGGCCCTCGTCGGCATCACCCCGGCCAACATCACGGGCAAGGGCCCCATCGGCCTTGTCTCCAAGTCGGGCACCCTGACTTACCAGATGATGTACGAGCTGCGCGACCTCGGCTTCTCCACCGCCATCGGCATCGGCGGCGACCCGGTCATCGGCACCACCCACATCGATGCCCTCGAAGCCTTCGAGGCTGACCCGGAGACCAAGGCGATCGTCATGATCGGCGAAATCGGTGGCGACGCCGAAGAGCGTGCCGCCGACTACATCAAGGCCCACGTCACGAAGCCGGTTGTTGGCTACGTGGCCGGCTTCACCGCTCCGGAAGGCAAGACCATGGGCCACGCAGGCGCCATCGTCTCGGGTTCCGCGGGCACCGCCCAGGCCAAGAAGGAAGCCCTCGAGGCTGCCGGCGTCAAGGTCGGCAAGACGCCGTCCGAGACCGCCAAGCTCCTGCGCGAGGTCTTCGCGACCCTCTAGGTCCGAAGCGCCGAAGCACCAGCACTACAGCAACGCGGGGTCACTCACGGCCCATTCCACTCGGTGGGATGGGCGCGGAGTGACCCCGCGTTGTTTCTTTAAGTACGACGGCGGCAGGCCACCTTCCCCGGGAGGTGACCTGCCGCCGTCGTACTCTTTATGACCCTGAGGTCCTAGACCCTGGCCCCGCTGAGGACTTCCTCGAGCTGTTCGTAGGCTTCGGTCATGCCGCCCTCCATTCCGGACTGCGCCATGCCGTCGCGGGCCTCCATGCTGGGGTAGACCGCGTGGCCGCTGAGCCGCGAACGGCCGCCACCCAGGTCCTCGAAGGTCAGGGACTCAATACTCACCACGTCCGGGTAGCCATCGAATTCGAAGGTCTGGATGGCGAAATCATTCTCGCGGACAGTGTGGAAGACACCGGTGAAGCCATAGGCGCTGCCGTCCGGCGCGGTGTGGGTGTAGCGGTAGCTGCCGCCGGTCCTAAAGTCGTAGTGGTCGACAGCCATAGTCAGCCGCCGCGGGCCAAGCCACTGGGCGACGAGCTCGGGATCCTTGTGCGCCCGGAACACCTCGGACACCGGAAAGTCGAATTCACGCTCGAAATCGATGAACGGCAGACCCTCGGGGACGGTCAATTTCAGTGCGTTGCTCATGATGCATCCTTTGCCTGTGTGCCGCTCTGGGCGGCGCGGATTTCAAGCACGGCGTCAAGGCTGCGGAACTGCCCCTCGCGGACCAGCCGGTACTGGTCGATCCAGGCAGTGAGTGCTTCCAGCCGTGCAGGGTCCAGGTGCACGGGCCGGCGCTGGGCGTCACGGGTCCGCGTGACAAGTTGCGCCTGCTCGAGGACCTGGATGTGTTTCGAGACCGCCTGCTTGGTGATCGCGAAGGGCTCCGCCAGTTCATTGACGGTGGCCGGGCCCCGGCTGAGCCGGGCAATGATGCGGCGGCGGACCGGATCGGCGAGGGCCAGGAAGGCCGCGTCGAGCTCGGCGTCGTCACTCGCTTCCACTCGGTGTCCCACCTCCTCGTCCCGTGGTCAACTGATCAGTAATCAACTTTTTCATTGATCAATCTCTAGGTTGTTAACGCTACGCCGGAGGCAATGTCCGCGCAATACCCAACGCGGGGTCACTGAGGGCCCGTCCTGCGGGGCTGGGATGGGCGCTAAGCGACCCCGCGTTGCTGTGTGCTGTCAGGAATCCTTGCGTACCTCCGAATTACTTTGTTAGTATGTCAGGACAAACTAATGGAGGAGATGCGAGTGCCTCTCGTACGAATTGACGTCAACCAGGGCCGCGGCGCGGAGCAACTCCGCGGACTCAGCCAGGGCATCCACAACGCGATCGTGGCCGAATTTGGCATTCCGGAGCGGGACTACTTCCACGTGCTGACCGAGCATCCCGTGGGGCAAATTGTTGCCCAGGATGCCGGGCTCGGCTTCGAGCGGACGCCGGACGTGGTGATGATCCAGATCTTCACCCAGGCCGGGCGCAGTCAGTCCGCCAAGCAGTCCCTGTTTGCCGCCATTGCGGACAGGCTGGCCGCCGCGGGGGTCGCCGGCGAGGACGTTTTCATCGGATATGTCGAGAACACCGCCGGGGACTGGTCGTTCGGTTTCGGGCAGGCCCAGTATGTCACCGGCGAACTTGGCGTGCCCGCCAGGTAACCACCGGGGTGTTTCCGGCGCCCGCTCCGCCGCTGCGGCGCCGCGCGGGGCGTCATTTGAAGTTCCCGTGTCATGTTGTAAATATGTCAGTACAAACCTTTGACAGTACATGGATTCTAAGGCAAAGTAGTGGTTGTGGCCCGGCTCACGCCAGGCTCCAAAGCACCGAATAAGCACCGCAGAAACGCCGAAGCTCAGGCTGCGCAAAGGTATCGAGTCCACACCAGAAAGGTCCACGATCACCGTGACCCACGAACTGCTCACGATCGGGCGCATCAGTGTTGATATCTACCCGAACGACATCGGGGTGGATCTGGAGGATGTCACGTCCTTCGGAAAGTACCTTGGCGGATCCCCATCCAACGTAGCTGTCGCCGCCGCCCGCCATGGCCGCCGCACCGCCGTCATCACCCGCACCGGCGAGGACGCCTTCGGCAAGTACCTGCACCGCGAACTTCGCAAATTCAACGTGGACGACTCCTTCGTCACGGCGGTCAAGGAATGGCCCACCGCCGTCACGTTCTGCGCCATCAAGCCGCCGGAGGACTTCCCGCTCTACTTCTATGGACGCTTCCCCACGGCACCGGACCTGCAGATCAAGGCCGAGGAACTGGACCTGGACGCCATCAGAGACGCCGGGATCTTCTGGTCCACCGTCACCGGACTCTGCCAGGAGCCCAGCCGCACCGCACAGCTCACGGCCCACGAGGCACGGCCCCGCGCCGGGCTCAAGGAAGGCCAGTTCACCATCCTGGACCTCGACTACCGGCCGATGTTCTGGGCTTCCGAGGAGGAAGCCCGGGAACAGGTCGCCAGGATCCTGCCGCACGTCACCGTCGCGATCGGCAACGACAAGGAATGCGCCGTCGCCGTCGGGGAGGGCACCCCGGACGAACAGGCGGACCGGCTGCTCGCGGCCGGCGTCGAAATCGCCGTCGTGAAGCTGGGCCCTGAAGGGGTCATGGCCAAGACCCGCACCGAGCGTGTGGTCTCCGCCCCGGTGCCCGTGGAAACTGTCAACGGCCTCGGTGCCGGCGACTCCTTTGGCGGGGCCTTCTGCCACGGCCTGCTCTCCGGCTGGCCCCTGGCGCAGGTCCTTGATTTCGCCAACGCCGCCGGCGCCCTCGTCGCCTCCCGCCTGTCCTGCGCCGACGCGATGCCGACGCCGGACGAAGTCACCGGCCTGCTCGCCGACCGCGGCCGCTTGCTGCCGGGTACCTACGCCACCGAAGGAGCAGCACTGTGAGTGCAAACCCAGCCGTCGCCACCCGTGCGGTGAACGATGATCCCCGCCGCTACGAGCACCTGAGCATTATCCGGCTCGAAGACCCGGAAGCGATTGCCCGCGCCGCCAAGGCCCGGCGCCGCCACCCCGGTGTCAGGGCCCACCGGCAGAACTTCATTGTCGCCGCCGACCACCCGGCCCGCGGCGCGCTCGCCGTCGGAAACGATCCGGTGGCCATGGCCGACCGCCGCCAGCTCCTGGACCGCCTGCAGATCGCCCTGGCCAACCCGGACGTGGACGGTGTCCTCGCCTCGCCGGACATCATGGACGATCTGCTCCTGCTCGGCGCGCTCGAGGGCAAGCTGCTCTTCGGCTCGATGAACCGTGGCGGACTCTCCGGCCTGGTGAACGAATTCGATGACCGCTTTACCGGCCACACCGCGGCCGCGCTCGAGGCCCTGGGCGCCGACGGCGGCAAGATGCTGACCCGCATCTGCCTCGGCGACCCGGACACCGTCGCCACCCTCGAAGCGACCGCGAGGGCCATCGATTCCCTCGCCGAACGCAGGCTGATCGCCATGGTGGAACCTTTCCTCTCCGTCCGCGAAAACGGGAAGGTCCGCAACGACCTCTCCACCAATGCCGTCATTAAGTCAGTCGCTATCGCCGAAGGCCTCGGCGCGAGCAGCGCCTACACCTGGATGAAGCTCCCCGTGGTGGCCGAGATGGAACGCGTCATGGCGTCCACGACGATGCCCACCGTGCTCCTCGGCGGAGACCCGGACGCTGGCCAGGACGAGGTGTTCGCCAGCTGGCAGACTGCCCTCGCCCTGCCCGGCGTTCAGGGCCTCACCGTCGGCCGGACCCTGCTCTACCCGCAGGACGGCGACGTCGCCGGCGCCGTGGCAACCGCGGCCTCGCTGCTGCACCACACCGAATCCACCCGCACCAAAGAAGTATCGGAGTAGCTTCCCATGGGAATGAGCACGGCATCAGGAACACGCAGAATGACGGTCGCGCAGGCCGTCATTGAATACCTGTCCAAGCAGTACACCGTTGATTCGGTCGGGGGCCAGGACTTCCGGGAACGCCTGATTCCGGGCACGTTCGGCATCTTCGGCCACGGCAACGTCGCCGGCGTCGGCCAGGCCCTCAAGCAGTACCAGCAGCTCGATCCGACGATCATGCCGTACTACCAGGGCCGCAACGAACAGGCCCAGTCCCACCAGGCGGTCGGCTTCGCCCGCCACACCCGCCGCCGTCAGACCTTCGCGATCAGCACCTCGATCGGTCCGGGCTCCTCGAACCTGCTCACCGGCGCGGCGCTGGCCACCACCAACCGGCTGCCGGTCCTGCTGCTGCCGAGTGACACGTTCGCGACCCGCGCCGCCGACCCCGTGCTGCAGCAGCTCGAACAGCCCTACGCCTACGACATCACCGTCAATGATGCGTTCCGGCCGCTGTCGAAGTTCTTTGACCGCGTCTCCCGGCCCGAGCAGCTGTTTTCCGCGTTCCACCACGGACTCCGTGTCCTCACCGACCCGGCCGAGACCGGTGCCGTCACCCTCTCGCTGCCCCAGGACGTCCAGGCCGAGGCCTTCGACGTGCCCGAGGAATTCCTCGCCGAACGCGAATGGCGGATCCGCCGCCCGGACGCCGACGACGAGGACATCCGCCGCGCCGCCGAGGCGATCCGCGCCGCCAAGTGCCCGCTGATCATCGCCGGCGGCGGCGTGCTCTACGCCTACGCCAACGAGGAACTCGCGAAGTTCGCCGAGCTGACCGGCATCCCGGTCGGCAACACCCAGGCCGGCGTCGGCGTGCTGCCCTGGAACCACAAGTTCTCCCTCGGGGCCATCGGCTCCACCGGCACGACGGCGGCCAACGCCATCGCCGCCGAGGCCGACCTCATCATCGGGATCGGTACCCGTTACGAGGACTTCACCACCGCCTCCCGGACCGCGTTCCAGAACCCGGACGTGAAATTCCTCAACATCAACGTCGCCGCCCTCGACGCCTACAAGCACGGCACCTCACTGCCGATCGTGGCCGATGCCCGCAAGGCCCTGGTCAAACTGAACCAGGCCCTCGGCGGCTACCGCATCGGCGCGGACCTCGAGCAGCGGATCGCGGCCGAGAAGGAACGCTGGGACGCCACCGTGGACGAGGCATTCGACACGCGGTTCACGCCGCTGCCGGCGCAGAACGAGATTATCGGCGCCACGAACCGCGCCATGGACGACCAGGACGTCGTCATCTGCGCCGCCGGCTCACTCCCCGGTGACCTGCACAAGATGTGGCGCGTCCGGGACCCGTTCGGCTACCACGTCGAATACGCCTACTCCTGCATGGGCTACGAGATCCCCGGCGGCCTCGGGGTCAAGCGCGCCGCCCTGGCCGAAGCCGCCAAGGGCGGCACGCAGCGCGACGTCGTCGTCATGGTGGGGGACGGCTCCTATCTGATGATGCACACCGAACTCGTCACCGCCGTCGCCGAGCGGATCAAGCTGATCGTGGTCCTGATCCAGAACCACGGCTACGCCTCGATCGGTTCGCTTTCCGAGTCCCTCGGATCCCAGCGCTTCGGCACCCAGTACCGGGCGCTGGATGAGGAGCACCACAGCTTCGACGACGGCGACCGGCTCCCGGTCGACCTGGCCCTGAACGCCGAAAGCCTCGGCGTGAAGGTGATCCGGATCGAACCGGGGGAGAAGGTCATCACCGAGCTCGAACAGGCCATCCGCGACGCCAAGGCCGCCCCCGAACGCGGCGGCCCGATCGTCATCCACGTTGAATCCGACCCGCTGCTGGATGCCCCCAGCTCCGAGTCGTGGTGGGACGTTCCGGTCTCCCAGGTCTCCGAGCTCGACTCCACGAAACAGGCTTTCCAGACCTACACCGACCACAAGGCCCGCCAGCGCAAGCTGCTCGGCTGACCCCCCTTCACCACCACGAACAGCCACAGACCAAGGAAGTCCACCACTATGTCAACGACGACCGTCACCACCATCAGCCACTTCATCAACGGCGCCGAAACCGCCGGTGAAG
Organism: Arthrobacter sp. P4_F11; assembly: GCF_056401395.1. Lineage (NCBI taxonomy): Bacteria > Bacillati > Actinomycetota > Actinomycetes > Micrococcales > Micrococcaceae > Arthrobacter > Arthrobacter sp. P4_F11. The sequence continues at coordinate 13,865 of NZ_JBFUJK010000021.1, read as the reverse complement.
GTACCCGCACCCAGCCCGTCTACAACCCGGCCACCGGCGCCGTCTCCGCAGAGCTGCGGCTGGCCAACCGGGAAGACCTGGACGCCACTGTCGCCGCCGCCCGTGCGGCCGCCGATTCCTGGGGCGACATCTCCCTGGCCAAGCGCACCGCGGTGCTGTTCAAGTTCCGCGAACTCGTCGCTTCCCACGTGGACGAGCTCGCCGAACTGATCACCGCCGAACACGGCAAGGTCCTCTCCGACGCCAAGGGCGAGATCGGCCGCGGACTCGAGGTCATCGAGTTCGCCTGCGGCATCCCGCAACTGCTCAAGGGCGACTACTCGGACCAGGTCTCCACCGGCATCGACGTCTTCTCCTTCCGCGAGCCGCTCGGCGTCGTCGCCGGCATCACCCCGTTCAACTTCCCGGTCATGGTCCCGCTGTGGATGGCCCCGATGGCGATTGCCACGGGCAACGCCTTCATCCTCAAGCCCTCCGAGCGCGACCCCTCCGCCTCCATGCTGCTCGCCAAGCTGTGGAAGCAGGCCGGGCTGCCCGACGGCGTCTTCCAGGTCCTGCACGGCGACAAGGAAACGGTCGACGGCCTCCTGACCCACCCGGACGTGGACGGCATCTCCTTCGTCGGTTCCACCCCGATCGCCCGGTACGTCCACGAGACCGCCACCGCCCACGGCAAACGCGTCCAGGCACTGGGAGGCGCGAAGAACCACGCGATCATCCTGCCCGACGCCGACCTCGACAACGCCGCCGACCACCTGGCCGCCGCCGCGTTCGGCTCCGCCGGGGAACGCTGCATGGCCATCTCAGTCGCCGTCGCCGTCGGCGACGCCGCCGACCTGCTGGTCAAGAAGGTCGAAGAGCGCGCCCTGGCCGTCAAGGTCAACAACGGCACCGTGCCCGACGCCGAAATGGGCCCGGTCATCACGCCGGCGTCCAAGGAACGCATCGTGAAGATCGTCACCGAAGCCGAAACAGCCGGCGCCGCGATGGTGGTGGACGGCCGCGACCTCGTGGTCCCCGGCCACGAAGACGGGTTCTGGGTCGGCCCCACCGTGATCGACCACGTCACGGCCGGGATGACCGCCTACACCGAGGAAATCTTCGGCCCCGTCCTGGTCGTGGTCCGCGTCGAGGACCTCGACGCCGGCATCGCCCTGATCAACTCCAACCCCTACGGCAACGGCACCGCCATCTTCACCTCTTCCGGCGCCGCGGCCCGGAAGTTCCAGCGCTCCGTCACCGTGGGCATGATCGGCATCAACGTGCCGCTGCCCGTCCCTGTGGCCTACCACTCCTTCGGCGGCTGGAAGGCCTCGCTGTTCGGCGACAAGCACATCTACGGCCCCGAAGGCGTCTCCTTCTACACCCGCGGCAAAGTGGTCACCTCCCGGTGGCCCGAACCCACGCACGCCTCCGGAGCCTCCTACAACTTCCCGTCCAACTGACGCGTCGCCCAACCACGGTCGACTGCTCCGTACCCGCCGTTTTGAGCGTCCAAAACGGCACCTGCGGAGCAACCGATGAGAAAGAATCGAAATGACTGAGAACAAGCTGATCATCGGGACCGCCCCGGACTCCTGGGGTGTCTGGTTCCCGGATGACCCCCAGCAGACCCCGTGGGAACGCTTCCTCGACGAGGTCGCCGAATCCGGCTACAAGTGGATCGAACTCGGCCCCTACGGCTACCTCCCCACCGATCCGGCCCGTCTCGCCGAAGAGCTCAAGCAGCGCGACCTGAAGATCTCGGCCGGCACCGTGTTCACCGCATTCCACCGCGGGGCCCACCAGTACGACGAAGCCTGGGAGCCGGCCCGCAAGGTCGCCGAACTCACGGCAGCCATGGGAGGCGAACACATCGTGGTCATTCCCGCGATGTGGCGCGACGACGTCACCGGCGAGGCCGTCGAGAGCGGCACGCTGACCGAGAAGGCGTGGAGCGACCTGTTCTCCGGCCACAACCGCATGGGCAAGACCCTCTTGGAGGATTTCGGCCTGAAGCAGCAGTTCCACTCGCACGCCGACTCCCACGTCGGCGCGCAGGCGGACATCGAAACCCTGCTCGCGGCCACGGACTCGAAGTACCTCAACCTCTGCCTGGATACCGGCCACGCCGAATACTGCGGGGCCTCCAGCCTCGACCTGATCAAGAACTATCCGGACCGGATCGGCTACCTGCACCTCAAGCAGATCAACCCGGACATCCTCAAAAAGGTCAACGAGGAAAACATGACGTGGGCCGCCGCCAACCTGGCCGGCGTGATGACCGAGCCGCCGAACGGGCTGCCGGACCTGCGCGCCGTCATCGAAGCCGTGGAGGCGCTCAACCGGCCGATCTTTGGCATTGTGGAACAGGACATGTATCCCGTGGCCTTCGACGTCCCGATGCCGATCGCCAAGCGCACCCGGAACTACCTGCTTTCCTGCGGCTCCCGCACCGCCGTCAACTAGAACTGAGGACAAGATCATGACTAAGACCCTCCGCGTAGCTGTCATCGGCGCCGGCCGTATGGGCGCAGACCACATCCAGCGGCTCAACACCCGCATCCACGGCGCCGAAGTCGCCGCCGTCGTCGACGTCGACCTCGCCCGTGCCCAGGCCGCCATCGAAGGCATCCCCGGTGCCGTCGCCCTCGCCGACGCCGAGGAGGCCCTCAACAACGGCGACGTCAACGCAGTACTGATCGCCACCCCCGGTTTCCTGCACGAGGACATCCTGCTCAAGGCGATCGCCAAGGACATCCCGATCCTCTGCGAGAAGCCGCTCACCCCGGATGCCGAATCCTCCTGGAAGATTGTCGTAGCTGAGCAGGAGCTGGGCCACCAGCGCATCCAGGTCGGCTTCATGCGCCGCTTCGACGCTGAATACGCCGCCCTCGGCAAAATCATCCGCGACTCCGAACTCGGTGAGCTGCTCATGCTGCACCACCAGCACCGGAACCCCACCACCCCGGCGGGCTTCACCAACGAGATGCTGATCAACGACTCCGTGGTCCACGAATTCGACGCCATCCGCTACTTCACCGGCGAGGAAATCACCTCGGTCCAGGTCCGTCTCGGCAAGGCCACACGGAACGCCCCGGCTGGTCAGCACGACCCGCAGCACGTGCTGATCGAGACCGAGTCCGGTGTCCTGGCCGACGTCGAGATCTACGTCAATGCCAAGTTCGGCTACGAGGTGGCCACCCAGGCCTCCTTCGAGGACGGCATCGTCAGCATCGGCGGCGACAAAGGCCCGTACACCCGCAGCAACGGCCATTGGGGCGGCAACGTCACCCCCGGCTTCGAGGAACGCTTTGGGGCGGCATACGACGTCGAAATCCAGTCCTGGGTGGACGCGGCCCTCCGCGATGAGATCGGCGGCCCCACCGCCTGGGACGGCTACGCCACGGCCGCCTGCTGCGAGGCCGGCGTCGAGGCGCAGAAGAACGGCGAAAAGGTCGCCGTGAAGCTCAACGCCAAGCCCGCCCTGTACCGCTAAAACCCCGCCGGCCGGCGCCTTCTACTGCAAAGAACGCGCCGGCCGGCCGCACGCCCGCCAGATCCACCATGGAGTGTTCACCGTGAAAATCGCCCTAGATCCCACGCCGTTCCACCACAGCCACGGACTCCTCGAGTTCCCGCGCGTGGTGGCCGACCTCGGCTACAAGTACATGCAGATGACCCCGCACGCCGATTTCATCCCCTTTTTCAACCACCCGAAGGCCGACGACGAGCTCGTGGGCAAGCTGAAGGCGGCCTGCAAGGACGCGGGAATCGAAATCGCGTCGGTTCTGCCCGTGCTGCGCTGGTCCGGCCCGGACGAGGACGCGCGCGAGGCGGCCGTCCGCTACTGGAAACGCGCCATCCAGATCACCGTGGACCTGGGCGTTGGCACCATGAACACCGAGTTCAGCGGCCGGCCGGAGAAGGCCGAAGAATCCGAGCGGGCCTTCTACCGCTCCATGGAGGAACTGCTCCCCATCATCGAGCGGGAGGGGATCGACCTGCTGATCGATCCGCACCCGGACGACTTCGTCGAGGAGGGCCTGGCCGCGATCCGGGTGATCCGCGGGCTGAACTCGAAGAATGTTGGCCTGGTCTACGTGGCCTCGCACAGCTTCCACATGAAGAACGCACCGCTGGAGATCATGCGGGCCGCGGGCGACAAGCTGCGCCTGGTCCACGTGGCCGACACGATGGACCACCATGCCTCACACGGCCTGCGCTACATCACCAACCCGCCCGGCAACCCCGTCCGCGTGCACCAGCACCTGAAAATCGGCGACGGCGACGTCAACTGGGACGAGTTCTTCGGCGGCCTGCAGGGGATCGGCTTCCTGGACCGTGAAGACACGGTGATGGTCTCCAGTGTCTTCGCCGAGGACGACAACGCCGCGGACGTCTCCCGGTACCAGCTGGAGACCATGAAACAGAGGATCGCGAAGGCGAGCCTATGACGGCGCCCGTCGCCGAAGTGACACGGCCCGTCAACCACAAACGGGCCCTCCGGACCGCGACGATCGTCTCCACTTTTGGCGGACTGCTCTTCGGCTACGACACCGGCGTGATCAATGGCGCTTTGCCGTACATGCAGGTGGACCTGGGCCTCACGCCACTGACCGAAGGGCTCGTGACCTCCTCGCTGCTGTTCGGGGCGGCCTTTGGCGCCCTCTTCGGCGGGCGCCTGGCGGACCGCCACGGCCGGCGCAAAATGATCATGGTGCTGGCCGTGGTGTTCCTCGCCGGCACCCTTGCGTGTACCTTCGCGCCGAACACGGAGGCGATGATCCTGGCACGCTTGATCCTCGGCCTGGCCGTGGGCGGGGCCTCGGTGACGGTGCCGGTGTACCTGGCTGAGGTCTCACCGAGTGCCCGGCGCGGACGGGTTGTCACCCAAAACGAGCTGATGATCGTCACGGGCCAGCTGCTGGCCTTCATGTTCAACGCCTACCTCGGCAACAGCTTCGGCGAGGCCGGCGGGATCTGGCGCTGGATGCTGGTCATCGCAACCCTGCCGGCGATCGCGCTCTGGATCGGCATGAACTTCATGCCCGAAAGCCCGCGCTGGCTGGCATCGATGGGCAGCTTCGGCGAAACCCTCAGTGTGTTGCAGCGGATCCGCTCCCAGTCCGAGGCCAGGGCTGAATTTGAAGAAGTCAAGGCCATGGCCGTGGAGGACTACAAGGCCAAGATGGGCTCCTGGAAGGACCTCAGTGTTCCGTGGCTCCGGCAAATCTTCGTGGTGGGGATCGGGCTCGCGGTCATCCAGCAGATCACGGGCGTCAACTCGATCATGTACTACGGCACGCAGATCCTCGCCGAGTCCGGATTCGGCCGCGAAGCGGCCCTCACGGCCAACATCGCCAACGGGGTCATCTCCGTTCTCGCCACGTTTCTGGGCATCTGGCTGCTGGGCAAAGTGGGACGGCGGAGGATGCTCATCACCGGCCAGCTCGGCACCACGACGGCGCTGTTCCTGATCGGCGTCTTCTCTCTCATCCTCCCCGAGGGCCCCGCCCGGGGCTTCGTGATCCTGGCCCTGACCGTGACATTCCTGGCCTTCCAGCAAGGTGCAATCTCACCGGTCACCTGGCTGATGCTCTCAGAGATCTTCCCGCTGAAGATCCGTGGCCTGGGCATGGGCGCCTCGGCTTTCGTGCTGTGGATCGTGAACTTCCTGGTTGGCTTCGGCTTCCCGCAGCTCCTCGCCGCGATCGGACTGTCCAGCACCTTCTTCGTCTTCGCTGTGCTCGGCGTCGGGGCCATCGCCTTTGCCGCGAAGTACATTCCGGAGACCAAGGACAAGAGCCTGGAGGACCTGGAACACTTCTTCAAACAAGCGGCCGCCAGGGAACCGGTCACCGTCTAGCTCCAGTCAAGAAGGCCCTGCACGCACAAGCCCCGCCCGGGATTCGTCCCCGGCGGGGCTTTCTGCGTCTTTTCTGCGTACTCGCGCGAGGGGGTTGCCGCGCTATGCCGCGGCGTGCAGCCGGGGGAGGGCGTCGACCAGCGGCGCCAGTTCGGGGACTTCCTGGGCCTCGGCCAGCGCCCGCTCCAGCGTGGCGTCGTGGACCGGCCTGCTTTGCTCGAGCAGGGCGATGCCGCTGGGGGTGAGCTCGGTGTAGATTCCGCGGCGGTCATCCGCGCACAGGATCCGGGTCAGCAGCCCGCGGTCCTCGAGCCGGTTGACCAGGCGCGTGGTGGCGCTCGCGCTCAACGCCGTGGCGCGGGCCAGCTGCTGCATCCGCATGTGCCAGCCGTCCTGCCGGCTCAGCGCGTCCAGCACGGTGTACTCCACGACGGAGAGCTGCGCCTCGGCCTGCAAGGACCGCTCCAGCTCGGCCTCGATCAGCCCGTGCAGGGCCGCCAGGGTCCGCCAGCCTTGCGCCCGGACCTCGACGGCGTCGTCCTTGATGCCCATCAGGTGTTTCCCTTCAACTCGCGTGCCCGGCGGGGTGGTGACGGGCACATCAAATAATAGTTGCTTGCGCGCTGTATCTGCTTGTGCAAGAATAAATAACGCGTCTGCAACTACTAGCTTACGCGCCATACCCCATCCCGTACAGCTTTGTAAGGAGCACCTCCATGCCTGTTGGCCTGATAGCCCTCGCCCTCGGCGGGTTCGGCATCGGACTCACCGAGTTCGTCATCATGGGCCTGCTGCCGCAAGTGGCCGCAGACTTCCACGTCTCCGAGGCCACCGCGGGCTGGCTCATCTCCGGCTACGCGCTCGCCGTCGTGGTCGGGGCATTGGGTCTCACCGCCGCCGTGACGCGTTTCGAACGCAAGCCCGTGCTGGCCGTGCTGATGGTGCTGTTCATTGCCGGCAACCTCGTCTCGGCGCTCGCGCCGGATTACTCGGTAATGATGATCGGCCGCATCATTGCCGCGCTCTCGCACGGCGCGTTCTTCGGCATCGGCGCAGTGGTGGCCGCGAGCATGGTGGCGCCCACTAAGAAGGCGGGTGCGATCGCGATCATGTTCACCGGCCTGACGGCTGCGAATGTGCTCGGTGTCCCGTTCGGCACCATGCTGGGCCAGGCCGCGGGCTGGCGCTCCACGTTCTGGGCGATCACCGTGATCGGTGTCCTCGCCCTGGCCGGCATCCTCGCACTCGTGCCGAAAGCCGGCTCCGGCGAGGCGGCCGAAAATTCGGGCGGCCTGCGAGGCGAGCTCCGGGCCTTCCGGTCCGGGCAGGTCTGGCTCTCCATCCTGGTCACCATCCTCGGATACGGCGGCATGTTCGGTGCCTTCACCTACATTGCCTTCACCCTCACCGAGGTCACCGGCTTCTCCGCCACCACGGTCCCGTGGCTGCTGATCCTCTTCGGCGTCGGGCTCTTCATCGGCAACACCGTGGGCGGCAAGGCGGCCGACAAAAATGTGGACCGCACGCTGCTCGTAGTGCTCGCCATCCTGGTGGTAGTGCTCGTGGTCTTCGCCCTGACCGCCGGCAACCAGTCGGTGACCATCGCCTCCATGGTGTTGCTGGGCGGCTTCGGCTTCGCCACCGTTCCCGGGCTGCAGATGCGCGTCATGAAGTACGCCAGCAGCGCTCCCACCCTGGCCTCCGGCGCCAACATCGGAGCTTTCAACGTCGGCAATGCCCTGGGCGCCTGGATGGGCGGCGTCACCATCACCGCCGGCCTCGGCTACACCTCGCCGATCTGGGCCGGCGCCGGGATCACCCTGCTGGGCCTGGCAGTGATGGTATTCGCGGCAGCCGCTGCCAAGAAGCACGACGTCTACCTGCCGGGAACCGGCGGGTCAACCGTTCCCGCTGTTGCCGCCGTTGCCGCGCCGGAAACCAGCGCAGACCTTCCCGTCACCGAGGCCGCAGCCGTTGCCCGCTGACCGCCCGACCACAACAACAACAACAGGAGACACCATGAACGCAATCCCGGATATCGTCCTCAACAACGGGGTGCGGATGCCCCAGCTGGGATTCGGCGTCTTTCAAATTCCCGACGCCGAGACCACCGAGGCGGTAGCGGCGGCGCTCGACGCCGGCTACCGGAGCATCGACACGGCCGCCATCTATGGAAACGAAACCGGAACCGGCCGCGCGCTCGCCGAGTCCGGGATCGCGCGGGAAGACCTGTTCATCACCTCCAAGCTGTGGATCGACGACCTCGGCTACGAACCAGCCCTGGCGGCTTTCGACGCGAGCCTGGACAAGCTGGGTCTCGACTACCTGGATCTTTACCTGATTCACTGGCCCGCGCCGGCGTCGGACCGGTACGCCGACTCCTGGCTGGCCCTTGAAAAACTCCATGCCGACGGCCGGGTCAGGGCCATCGGCGTGTCCAATTTCGAGCCGGGGCACCTGCAGCGGCTCATCGACCTGGGCGGAACGGTGCCGGCGGTCAACCAGGTGGAGCTGCACCCGGCCCTCCAGCAGCACGACGTGACAGTGTTCAACGCGGCGCACGGCATTGCGACGGAGGCCTGGAGCCCGTTGGCCCAGGGTGCCCTGCTGGCGGATCCGGCCATCACGGAGATCGCCGCGCGGCACGGCAGAACCCCGGCGCAGGTCATTCTGCGCTGGCACCTGCAGCAGGGGAGGATCGTCATCCCGAAGTCAGTGACGCCGGCCCGGATCCGGGAAAACCTGGAGGTGTTCGGCTTTGAGCTTTCCGCGGGCGAACTGGCGGCAGTGAATGCCCTTGAGCGGAACGGGCGCACCGGACCGCACCCGGCCGCGTTCAATGGCTAGCTGTCAGCGCCAGAGCCAGAGCCTGAGCCAGGACCACGGCCGTAACGGCCTGACGGCCTAGCGGCCGAACGGCAGCCGCGCGTCCAGGTCCTGGCCCTCCCAGGTCTGGCGGATCCAGCCGTGGTGCGGGTCATCGCTGATGAGCCACTCGCGAACCGGGCCAGGGCCGGCCATGACGTTGAGGTAATACATGTCGTAGCCGGGGGCGGCCATGGCGGGCCCGTGCCAGCCGTAGGGCACCAGGACGACGTCGCCGGTCCGGACCTCGGCCGCAACGTCGATGGGCCGCTCGTCGGAGGCGTAGACGCGCTGGTAGCCGATGGCGTCGTCGGCGCCCGGGCGTTGCGGGGCCCCGGGCGTCACGCGGGTTTCGAAGTAGTAGATCTCCTCGAGGTTGGTCTCGCCGTCTTTTTCCTCATCGTGCTTGTGCGGGGGATAGGAAGACCAGTTGCCAGCCGGCGTGAGGACCTCGCAGACGATGAAGCGGTCCGCCTCCAGCGCGGCGGGAGTCCCGAAATTGTGGACCTGACGGGAGCAGTTACCCGCCCCGCGCAGTTCCACCGGCGTCTCGGCGGCCGTCATGAGGCGGGTCGGGTAGGCGGCCTTGGCCGGGGCAGTGGCGACTGCCACGCGTCCGCCGTCGGCCGAGGTGATGGCCACCGCCTTGCCGGCTCCCGTGTAGAGCACGTCGCTGGGGCCGCTGAAGACGCTGGCCCGGCCGGCCAGGGGATAGTCCTGCCCGTCGACGGTCGCCACGAAAGAGCCGTTGAGCGGGATCACGATGCGTTCCTCCGCCGCGGCATCGAGTTCGACGGCGGCGCCGGCTGCCAGCGTGGCAACCTTCAGCCCGGTATGCGCCCAGCCGTCCACCTCCAGTTTGGAGTCGGACGTCCCGATGGAGACGTCCCACGTGTCTTCGGCGGCGGTGCCGAGCGGATAGACCCAGTTGGCCATGGAAGCTGCCCTTTCGTTGTCGCGCCGGAGGCAGGCGCGGGTGTGTGCGGGGTTGGAGCCGGTTGCGCCCGTCGCTGACACGGCTGCCCGGCGCCCTGTCGTTGCGCGTCCAGCCCTGAACTGTTGACTCTGGACGCTTACCTCTGGACCAGTGTCATTTCAAAGCTGTAGGAATCCGCCCGGTAGACGTGGTGGCCGGTTTCCACCATGCGCCCGGTGTCGTCCACCGCGGTCCGCTCCATGGTCACCAGGGCGGAGCCGGGGGTGGTCTCGAGCAGCGGCGCCTGGTAGTCGTTGGCGATCATGGCGCCGATCCGCTGTGAGGCCAGGCGGAAGTTCACGCCGCCGTTGCGCAGGATGGCGTAGAGGCCCTGCGCGCCCAGGGAAGCCTCGTCGAGGGCGGTGATGTCATCCCGCACCCAGTTCTCCATCAGGGCCAGCGGCTTGCCGCCCACCTTCCGGAGCCTGGTGAAGTGGTAGACCTTGGCGCCGGCCGGAAGCTGCAGTGCCGTCCGGATCGCGCCGTCCGCCTCCTCATGCGAGAAGCTGAGCACGTCGGTGGTGGGTTTGCTGCCGTTGTTGCTCAGGTCGTCGTAGAGGCTGGAGAGTTCCAGCGGGCGGCGGACCTGGCTGGACACCACCTGGGTGCCGACGCCGCGCTTGCGGACCAGGAGGCCCGAGCGGACCAGCTCGTCCATGGCTTTTCTCATCGTGGGCCGGGACAGGTTCAGCTGGGCGGCCAGGTCGATCTCGTTTTCCAGCCTGCTGCCGGGTTCCAGCAGCCCCGTGTGGATCGCTGCCTCGATGCCCTGCACCACTTGGTGGTACAGCGGCACCGGGGAAGAGCGGTCGATCCGCAGATTCAGTTGATTCGCCACTGGGCATGCTCCCTTGTGCTTCGCGGCGGCCGTTGTGCCGGCCTGTCCGCGTATGTCAGGCTATGTTCGCTTGATAGGACATACTGCCTTTTTCTGATAGTAGCAGGGCTGCCAAGAGGTGCCAAGGGCTGCTGTGACGGGCCTTGTTTGCGGGGGTCGGGCTGTCGGTGCTGGCCCGGCAAGCTCCGCGAATGCGACATTCCGACCCCCCTTCGTTACGTCCAAACATCCTAATGTCAGGACAAACTATTGACAACTGTGATTGGAGTCACCATGATCGGTTGTAGATGGCTCATGGACCGACGCGATGAAGCGGCCGGCGTGGCCCGGAATCAAAGGAGATTGATCGTGACCAAGTTCTCGTGGCGGAAGGCGACCCTCGTGGCGGCCGTTGTACCCATGCTGGCCCTGAGCGCGTGTTCCAGCACCGGCGGCAAGCCCGCAGACTCAGGTAATGCGGCTGGCGGAGGCCAGGCAGCCAGCACCTCCCGCATCAAGGTCGCCCTTATCACGCACGCCGCAGCCGGTGACACCTTCTGGGATATTGTTCGCAAGGGCGCCGAGGAGGCATCGGCAAAGGACAACGTTGAGCTCCTCTATACGTCCGATCCCGAAGCCGGGCGCCAGGCCCAGCTCATTCAGCAGGCCATCGACCAGAAGGTCGACGGCATCGCGGTCACGCTCGCCAAGCCCGAAGCCCTCAAGGACGTCCTGAAGAAGGCCTCCGACGCCGGCATCCCGATTGTGAGCCTCAACGCCGGTGAATCGGTCTCCTCCCAGCTCGGAGCATTCACCCACTTCGGTTCCAACGAGCAGCTCGCCGGTCAGGCCGTGGGCACCAAGCTGGCCGCGGACGGCTACAAACACCCGGTCTGTGTGATTCAGGAACAGGGCCACGTGGGACTTGAAGCACGGTGCGCGGGCGTCAAGGCGAAGGTTCCCGGAACGGAGATCCTTTACGTCGACGGCAAGGATATGACCTCCGTTCAGTCCACCGCGACTGCCAAGCTTCAGGCTTCCAAGGACGCCGACGTCATCATCGGCCTCGGAGCCCCCATCACCCTGACCCTCCTCAAGTCGGTCACTGACGCCGGCAGCTCTGCCAAGGTCGCTAGTTTCGACCTCAACGCGGAGCTCGCCCAGAAGATCGTGGATGGTGCAGTTCTGTTCACCGTGGACCAGCAGCCGTGGCTGCAGGGCTACGGAGCCGTTGACGCCATCTGGCAGAACAAGCGCGGCGGCTTCAAGATCGGCGGCGGCCAGCCTGTGCTGACAGGCCCGGCGGTCATCGACAAATCCAATGCGGCCGATGTCCTGACCTTCGCCCAGCAGGGCGTCCGCTAACAGCCCGCTGGCCGGGCCGGTTCGCGCCGGCCCGGCGGCTAGGAGACTTATCATGACCATCACCCAGACCAAGACAAAGTCGCCGGCGCCCGATGAGCGCGTCGCCAAGCGCAGTCCGTTCCAGAAGTTGCTCGGACGTCCCGAGGTCGGTGCCCTGGTGGGCGCGATCGTCCTCTTCATCTTCTTCGCGTTGGTGTCCCCGACCTTTACCCAGCCCGGTGCCCTGGCGACCATCCTGTACGGGTCCTCCACGATCGGGATCATGGCGGTGGGGGTGTCCTTGCTGATGATCGGCGGCGAGTTCGACCTCTCCACCGGCGTCGCCGTGATCACCTCGGCGCTGACCGCGTCSCTGTTCAGCTGGTACTTCACCACGAACGTCTGGGTCGGCGTCGGCCTGGCCCTGGTGGTCTCCCTGTCCGTCGGGTTCATCAACGGCTGGATCCTGATCAAGACCAAGCTGCCGTCCTTCATCGTCACCCTGGCCACGTTCCTGATGCTGACCGGCCTGAACCTGGGCCTGACCCGGCTGATCGGCGGCTCGGTGTCCTCGCCCTCGATCTCGACCATGGACGGTTTCGCCTCGGCCCGGGCGGTGTTCGCCTCCTCGGTGAGCGTCGGCGGCGTCGACATCAAGATCACCGTGTTCTACTGGTTCGCGCTCGTCGCGGTCGCGACCTGGGTGCTGATGCGGACCCGGGTGGGGAACTGGATCTTCGCCGTGGGCGGGGACGCGAACGCGGCCCGCGCCGTGGGCGTGCCGGTCAAGGCCACCAAGATCGGKTTGTTCATGGCCGTGGGCTTCTGCGCCTGGATCCTGGGCATGCACAACCTCTTCGCSTTCGACACCGTGCAGTCCGGTGAGGGCGTGGGCAACGAGTTCCTCTACATCATCGCCGCGGTGATCGGCGGCTGCCTGCTCACCGGCGGGTACGGCTCGGCGATCGGCGGCGCGATCGGCGCGTTCATCTTCGGCATGGCCAACAAGGGCATCGTTTACGCGCAGTGGAACCCGGACTGGTTCAAGTTCTTCCTGGGCCTGATGCTGCTGCTGGCCACCATCGTCAACCTCATCGTCAAGCGCCGCGCGGAACTGAAGTAGAAGGGCCCGAAGAGAACCATGAATGCCAAAGAGATCGACCAGCAGACCCTGCTGCAGAACGAAAAAGACCCGCTCACCCACACCCCGGTGCACCTGCTCTCCCTCGACGGGGTCGGGAAGCACTACGGGAACATCATCGCCCTCTCCGAGGTCACCATGGCGGTGGACAACGGCCGCGTCACCTGCGTGCTGGGCGATAACGGCGCGGGCAAATCCACGCTGATCAAGATCATCGCCGGCCTGCACCAGCACGACGCCGGGGTGCTGAAGATCATGGGCCAGGAGCGGAAGTTCAGCTCCCCCCGGGACGCCCTCGACGTTGGCATCGCCACGGTCTACCAGGACCTCGCCGTGGTGCCGCTGATGCCGATCTGGCGGAACTTTTTCCTCGGCTCGGAGCTCACGTCCGGCTTCGGCCCGTTCAAGAGCATGGACGTCGAGAAAATGAAGGACATCACGCTCAAGGAACTCGCCGCGATGGGCATCGACCTGCGCGACGTCGAACAGCCCATCGGCCAGCTCTCCGGCGGTGAACGCCAGTGCGTCGCGATCGCCCGGGCCGTGTACTTCGGCGCGAAGGTCCTGATCCTGGACGAGCCCACCGCGGCCCTGGGCGTGAAGCAGTCCGGCGTGGTGCTCCGCTACATCCTGCAGGCCCGCGACCGCGGCCTCGGCGTCATCTTCATCACCCACAACCCGCACCACGCCTTCCCCGTCGGGGACCGGTTCCTGCTGCTCAAACGCGGCAAATCGATCGGCTACTACGACAAAAAAGACATCACCCTCGACGAGCTCACCGCCCAAATGGCCGGCGGCGCAGAACTCGCCGAACTCGCCCACGAACTCGAACAACTCGGCGGCCACAGCGACGTCGTCAAAGAAGTCCAGGAGG
>NZ_JBFUJK010000020.1:0-73522 GCF_056401395.1 Arthrobacter sp. P4_F11 | reverse complement strand
CTGCGGGACCTGCACGAGGCCGGCTGCGACCTGATCACCATCACCCAGTACCTGCGCCCCTCCGAACGGCACCTGCCGGTGGACCGCTGGGTCAAGCCGCAGGAATTCGTGGACCTGCAGAACGAAGCCGACGAGATCGGCTTCCTGGGCGTCATGTCCGGGCCCCTGGTCCGTTCCTCCTACCGCGCCGGCCGGCTCTGGGCCACCGCGATGCGCAAGAAGGGCTGGGAAATCCCGGCCGAACTCGCCCACATCGAAAGCTCCGGAAGCACCCGCCAGGAAGCCAGCTCGCTGCTCGCGGCACATTCCTGAACCCTGCTCTGACACCCTTCCACTTAAGGGCCGGCACCGGATGACTCCGGTGCCGGCCCTTGGCCGTCCATCACGTAGAATTAAGGAACTATGGCGAATTCCCCTGATCCCAGCAACTCCAGCCCGGCTTCCGAAGCTCCGAAGCGCGGTCTTTTCTCCCGCAAGCCCAAGGAAGCAAAGGCCAAGAAGCCGAGCCGGCTGAAGCAGATCGGCGAGGTCTTCCAGATGACCCGCCGCCACGATCCCATGGTTCCCTGGCTCATGTTGCTGGCGTTCCTGGGTGTTGTTGCCCTCAGCCTGCTGGTCGGTTTCCTGCTCGATAACTGGATCACCGGCCTGATCATCGGCATCGCCCTGGGCGCCCTTGCGGCCACGCTGATCCTGTCCCGCCGGGCCGAGCGCGCCGCGTTCGCGCAGATCGAGAACCAGCCCGGCGCCTCAGGTGCCGCGCTGGGCACGCTCAAGCGCGGCTGGATCACCGAGGACCAGCCCGTCGCCGTGAACCCCCGCACGCAGGATGCCGTCTTCCGTGCCATCGGCCGCCCCGGCGTCGTGCTCGTCAGCGAAGGCCCCAGCAACCGGGTCAAGCCGCTGGTCGACGCCGAGCGCAAGCGCCTTGCGCGCATCCTCCCCAACGTCACCATCCACGTGATCGAAAGCGGCCGCGGCGAGGGCCAGGTGCCGCTCAGCCAGATCGCCAGGAAAATGAACAAGCTCAAGGGCGAACTGACCAAGACCGAGGTCAGCGCCGTGTCGAAGCGCATTTCCTCCCTCGGCGGCCGCCTGCCCATCCCGAAGGGCATCGATCCCTACAAGGCCCGTCCCACCCGCGGACGCTAGGCGGGCGTCAGTACCGCACCGCATAACGGAATTGCCCGCAGTACAGAATCGCCCCGGTTCACGGCCACCTCAGGCCGCCAGCCGGGGCGTTTCTCTTATTGCCCGACGTCGGCCAGCCCGGCGCCGGGCCACCGGACCTGGGACAACGGACGCAAGGTACCGGGCAGAGCGACACTGGACACCGCGAAAACGCACGCAAGAACTCAGGAGACACGCATGAAACTTCCCTCGACCGCCACGATGATCCGCATTTTCCGGGGGCTGGCGATCGCCGAAGCGTTCAGCTGGGCCGCGCTGCTGCTCGGCATGGTGCTCAAATGGATCACCCGGACGACGGAACTCGGCGTGGAGATTGCCGGTCCGATCCACGGGGCGTTCTTCATCGGCTACGCGATTGCGGCACTGAGCCTGTGGGCAATGCTCCGCTGGCCGTTCCGGGTTGCCTTGCTCGCCGGGCTCTCCGCCGTCTTCCCCTTCGCGACGGTGTGGTTTGAGCGCTGGGCCGGCCGCCACGGATACCTGACGGCACGGTCGGGAGAGGCTGCGCCGACGCCGGCCCAGGAGACGGCAGGGGTCTAGCTCCGTCCAGGACCTCGGGTTTCTGTGCGCCCCGGCACACCATCGCTGTGCCCATCTGACGCACATGGCCGCAATGCGGGGAGGTTAGCGGCCATTCGTGGCAAACGGACGAGGCCCCGCCGCGCCTGGTTGCCTGGCACCGCCGTCGCGCATCCGGCGACGGATTGCTACATCCGGACGAGCACCGTATTCATGGCCTTGTCGTGGAGGCCGCGCTGGTCCGGGTCGAAGATGACGGCAGGGATAACGAGGCACAGCAGCAGAGTACGCACCAAAGCCGCGAGTGGACCCGCCGGGCCGCCGCCCAGCCGGACCACGTGGATCCCCACGATCCGGTGGCCGATGCCGTAGCCGAGGGTGCCGATCAGCAGGATCTGCTCGATGGCAAACACGGCAAGCGTGGCCCAGGAGTCGCCGCCGAAGGCGAAATTGCTGATCAACAGGGCGATGCCCCAGTCAATGCAGATCGCCAAGATGCGCCGGCCGGCACGGGCGATCGATCCTGCCCCGGATTCGGGCAGCCCGAGCCGCTCCCCCGGGTACCTGGAGATGCCGGATGTGTCCGGCCCGGTGAGCCATGAACCGATGTCTTTACGATCAACCACCCTCCAAGCTTATCGGCTCTGGCCTGTCCACAGTGTGGGAGGTAGGGTGTCACATTGTGGACCAGATAGGCCACAGTGTGGACTGGCGACTAGCGTTTACGTGTCAGGACATTCTGTAACCTCCCCGAAACAATGCGGACACTGCGGGGAAATCCCTTGTCCTTAGGGTGGTAACAGTTGCTAGCGACTGCGAAGCGGGGAAGCTTTTTTGCCTTCTCCGCTGTTGGACTGCGCTGGACAAATGTGCCTGACGGCCAGATCTTTCATATGCGTAAGGAGCATAGATGTTCAAGACTGCGGACGAAGTCCTCAAGTTCATCAAGGACGAAGACATCAAATTCGTCGATATCCGCTTCACCGATCTCCCGGGCGTTCAGCAGCACTTCAACGTGCCCGCCAAGAGCGTTGACGCCGACTTCTTCGTCAACGGCCAGCTTTTCGACGGATCTTCGATCCGCGGCTTCCAGGGCATCGCCGAGTCTGACATGCAGCTCATCCCGGACGTCACGACGGCGTTCATCGACACGTTCCGCATGGAGAAGACCCTTGCGTTGAACTTCTCGATCGTGAACCCGCGTACCGGTGACCCGTACCACCGCGATCCCCGCGGCGTCGCCGAGAAGGCGGAGGCCTACCTGGCTTCGACCGGCATTGCCGACACCGCGTTCTTCGCTCCCGAGGCCGAGTTCTTCGTCTTCGACAACGTCCAGTACCAGTCCTCCCCGCAGGGCAGCTTCTACAAGATCGACTCCGAGGAAGCACACTGGAACTCGGGCCGTGAGGAAGAGGGCGGAAACCTCGGCTACAAGACCCCGGTCAAGGGCGGATACTTCCCGGTCTCCCCCACCGACAAGCAGGCCGACCTGCGCGACGCCATGTGTGTTGCCCTGGACGAGGCCGGCCTTGAAGTCGAGCGCAGCCACCACGAAGTCGGCTCCGCCGGCCAGGCTGAAATCAACTACAAGTTCACCACCTTGACCCACGCGGCTGATGACCTGCAGAAGTTCAAGTACGTCATCAAGAACACCGCCGATGCCTGGGGCAAGTCCGTGACCTTCATGCCGAAGCCGGTCTTCGGTGACAACGGCTCGGGCATGCACTGCCACCAGTCGCTGTGGACCGGCGGCGAGCCGCTGTTCTACGACGAGAAGGGCTACGCCGGCCTGTCCGACACCGCCCGCTGGTACATCGGTGGCCTGCTGAAGCACTCCTCCGCTGTCCTGGCCTTCACGAACCCGACGGTGAACTCCTACCGCCGCCTGGTCAAGGGTTTCGAAGCGCCGGTCAACATGGTTTACTCGCAGGGCAACCGTTCCGCCGGTATCCGTATCCCGATCACGGGCTCCAACCCGAAGGCCAAGCGCATCGAGTTCCGCGCCCCGGACCCCTCCTCCAATCCGTACCTGGCGTTCGCTGCCCAGCTGATGGCCGGCATCGACGGCATCCGTAACCGGATCGAACCCCCGGCTCCGATCGACAAGGACCTCTACGAGCTCCCGGCCGAAGAAGCCAAGGACATCCCCAAGGCTCCGGGCACCCTCGAGGAGGCCCTGGATGCACTGGCCGAGGACAACGAGTTCCTGCAGGCCGGCGGCGTCTTCACCCAGGACCTGATCGACACCTGGATCGAGTACAAGTACGAGAACGAGATCCGTCCGCTTTCGCTGCGCCCGAACCCGTACGAGTTCGAGCTCTACTACGGCGTCTAGTTAGATAAAGCGGCCCGACACTGTTCGTCCGCAACAGTTCCAATATAAAAAGGCCGGTCACGGGTTCATTCCGTGACCGGCCTTCTGGTTCAGCGCTTTCCAGCACCTCAGCGCTTTCCGTACTTCTTGTGCACGGCCTGCTTGGTGACGCCAAGGCACACTGCAATGGCCTCCCACGACAGTCCGGCCTGCCGGGCACGCAGCACCACTTCGGTTTCCGTGCGCGCCAGTTCTTTGTGGAGTTCCGCCACGGCGTAGAGCGCCTCGGCCGGCCCCTTGCCGTCCATGGAACCTATCAATGTCTGCATGAAGCACCTCCTGCGTCAACGTTAGTTGACACAGGGAGAGGCGTCAACCCTCGTTGACGGCGAGAAGCCGGCGTAATTCCCCTATGGGATCGGGGATTTCCGGTCCGTGGGAAAAGAGCATCCTGTCCGGCTCCAGCAAGCTCAGTCTCAGAAGCGACTCTTCGGCCCGCGCAGAGTCCGCTGTAAACTGCTCCGGCGGCCGTCGCATCACACCTCCGGCTGTCCCCACAGCGTCCCCTACGAACAGCATTCCGTCGTCATGCAGCAAGCTGATATGTCCTGCCGTATGGCCAGGCGTCTGCACGATCTGAATATCGCGGACCCTGTCACGTTCCACGAGCGGGCGCAGCGGCACCGCGGAAGGAATCTGGGAGACGTCCGCCGCGCCCGTCCAGATCGCTGCCAACGGGCTCCGATCCACGACTTCGCCGAGGCCGCCGACATGGTCCGGATGCCAATGGGTGAGGACGACGTCGGTGATGTCACTCCATGCTGCTCCGACACGGTCCAACGCCGCCGCAATCGCATCCGCGCTGCCCTTGAGGCCCGTATCGATCAACAGCAATCCCCCGGTGTGCGGCACAAGGAAACAACGTACGTCCATCGTCAACTCAACCGGCCCTGCCAGCCCGGCGGGGATGTGGAGCTCCTGGATGACCGGTTCTACCTGCATCTGTGAGTGGCCCATCATGCACCTTTCCAGCGGCTGATCGTGGTTCAATACTGAGGCACACATCGTCCCAGTCAAGATGCGCTTTCGGTCAGAATGCCCGGTACATGATGCGTTGCGGGCCGGCGTCGCCGCCTTCGTAGCGGCCGCGGTCCTCGAATCCGGCCTTGCGGTATGCGGCTTGGCCGCCGGGGTTCAGTTCGTTGACGGAGAGTACAACGCCGGCCTGGCCGCTGCCGAGGTCCGCCGTCAGTTTGGCGGCCTCCCGCACTGCGGCCTCCGCGGCGAGGGTGCCGAGGCCCTTGCCCTGCTGCCACCGGTCGATCAGGAAGCCCCGCAGGAGCCAGGCCGTGTGGTCCTCTGGCCAGCCCGCGAGGGTCGCCGCCCCAGCCTGGAGCGTCAGGACTCCCACGGCGGCCCCGTTCTCATCCACGGCGATCGGGTGCCGGGACTCTTCCTCGAGCCCGATCAGCATCATCCGCAGCGGGTCCCCCACCAACTTCTGCTGCCCAGCGCCGAGCTCCAGCAGCGCGATCTCCCCAAGCTTGATGGCCCGGGCGTCGTCGTCGAGGTTCTTTAAAGGCAGCAGCCATACATGTCCAGACATAAAGACAGCGTACCCGCGCCGGCGGCGCCCGCCGCCTCAAGGAAAGGGGCTACAGCGCAGCGTCCTTGGGCGGTCCGGCCGGATCCATCCAGAAGACTTCCCAGAGGTGTCCGTCCGGGTCCTGGAAGCTGTGCGTGTACATGAAGCCGTAGTCCTGGGCCTCCTCCGATGCCGTGCCCCCGGAGGTCAGGGCGGTGCGGATGACCTCATCCACGGCTTCGCGGCTCTCCAGCGAGAAGGACATGATGACCTCGGCGGTGCCGGCCGTAGCGGCGACGGACTTCGACGTGAAGGTCTTGAAGTAGGACTCGACGAGCAGCATGACGTACGCGCCGTCGTTGACGATCATGCAGGTGGCGTTCTCATCGGTGAAGTCGGGGTTGAAGGAAAATCCCAGCGCCGTGAAGAATTCAACGGTCTTATCCAGATTCCGGACGGGAAGGTTCACAAAAAGTTGCCTGGCCATTGGCCCAAGGTAGCACCGCCCGCAGCATGTGTCAGTAGGCCCTGTCAGCAGCCGCAGGCCGCCGCCGGGCGCTATTGGCCGTAGAAGACCCGCTCGAAGACCGCCCGGGCGCGCCGGCTCAACCGCAGGTAGTCCTCCTCCAGCGCCGCGGCGTTGCCCTGTCCGTAGCCGCACCAGCGGGCCACCGCCTCAAGGTCACGGCGGGAGGAGGGCAGCAGGTCCGAGGGCCGGCCGGTCCAGATGACGTTGGCCGAACGGATCCGGCTCGCCAGCCGCCAGGCCCGGAGGAGGATGCCGGTGTCCCCCGCGTCCATCAGGTCCAGGGCCGCGGCCGCCTCGAGCGCGTCCACCGTGGACGTGGTCCGCAGCTCCGGGTGCCGGCCGGCGTGCCGGAGCTGGAGCAGCTGGGCCAGCCACTCGACGTCACTCAACCCGCCCCGGCCAAGCTTCAGGTGACGGGCGGCATCGGCGCCGCGCGGCAGGCGCTCCGCCTCGACCCTGGCCTTGACCCGCCGCACCTCCCGGACGTCCTGGTCAGACAAAGACTCCGGGTACCGGATGGTGTCGATCAGCGCGACGAAATCCTCGGCCAGGGCGTCGTCGCCGGCCATGGGGCGCGCCCGCAGCAACGCCTGGGCCTCCCAGACCAGGGACCACCGGCGGTAGTACTCGGCATAGGACGCCAGGGACCGCACCATGGGCCCGCTCTTGCCCTCGGGGCGCAGGTCCGCGTCCACCGCGAGTACCCGCTCGGCCAGGATCGCCGGTTTGAGCGGCTGGGTCAGCAGGCTGGAGAGCTTGCCCACGATCTGCAGGGCCTGAGCCTGCGCCTCCTCTTCCGGCACGCCGGGGCGTCCGCGGTGGACATACATGACGTCGGCGTCCGAGCCGTAGCCGATCTCCCGGCCGCCCTGACGGCCCATCGCAACCACCAGCACGTGGGTCTTCAGCGGTTCCCCGGCGGTGATGATCGTCTCCGCCACGCGCAGCGCCCCCAGCACGGCGGCCCGGTCCGTGTCGGCGAGGGCTTCCCCCACCTGGTCCTGGTCCAGCAGCCCGGCGCTGTCCGCGATGGCGACCCGGAGGATTTCCCGGCGCCGGATCAGCCGGATCAGCCGCATGGCACTCTCCGGGTCCGCGTGCCGGGACATCTTCGAGGTGATTTCAAGCCATTGGGATTCGAAGCTCAGCGGCACCAGTTCCTTGTCCGTGCCCAGCCACGCCACTGATTCGGGCGAAACCTCCAGCAGGTCCGCGATCAGCCGGGAGTTGGCGAGCACGTGGCAGAGCCGCTCGGCCGCGGCCGTCGAATCCCGGAGCATGCCCAGGTACCAGTGCGTTGTGCCGAGGGCCTCGCTGACCCGCCGGAAGGCGAGCAGCCCGGCGTCGGGGTCCACGCCGTCGGCGAGCCAGTCCAGCAGGATGGGCAGGAGCTGGCGCTGGAGTGCCGCGCGCCGGCTCACGCCGGCGGTGAGGGCCTCGATGTGCCGCATGGCGCCGGGGGGATCGAGGTAACCGAGGGCGGCGAGGCGGCCCTGGGCGGCTTCCGGGGTCAGGCGTGCCTCTTCGCTGCTCAGGGTGGCGACAGTATTGAGCAGGGGGCGGTAGAAAATTCGTTCGTGGAGTTCCCGCACGGAGCGCTTGGTTTTTCGCCATGCGGCGACCAGAGCGTCCGGCTTGGGCCGCTCGGCGGAGAAAGGTCCCAGGACCGCCTTGGCGAGGGAACGCAATGACGCTTCGTTCACCGGCATGAGGTGCGTCCGGCGCAGCTGGAACAGCTGGATCCGGTGTTCGAGCAGCCGCAGGTAGCGGTAGTCGCGGTCGAACTCCGCGGCGTCGGAGCGGCCGATATACCCGCCGGCGGAGAGCGCGGCGATGGCCGAGGTGGTGTCACGGCAGCGCAGCGATTCATCAGACTTGCCGTGCACGAGCTGCAGCAGCTGGACGGTGAATTCGACGTCGCGCAGGCCGCCGCGGCCCAGCTTGATCTGCCGCTGTTCCTCATCGGCTGGAATATGCTCGGTGACGCGGCGGCGCATGGCGCGGACGGATTCGACAAAGCCCTCCCGGCCGGCCGAAGACCAGATCAGGGGCGTCAGGGCTGCCTCGTAGCGGGCCCCCAGGACGGTGTCGCCGGCGATGGTCCGGGCCTTCAGGAGGGCCTGGAATTCCCAGCTCTCGGCCCAGCGCGCGTAATAGCTCTCGTGCGAGGCGAGGGTCCGGACCAGCGGCCCCGACTTGCCCTCGGGCCGGAGGTTCGCATCGACTTCCCACAGCCCGGGTTCGCGGCTCGTGGACATGATCGCGCGCGAGATCCCGGAGGCGAGGACCGTGCCGATGGTCGTGGCCCGGGTCTCCTCAACCGCGCCGGACTCGATCACGTAGATGACGTCGACGTCGGAAATGTAGTTCAGTTCGCGGGCACCGCACTTGCCCATGCCGATCACGGCGAGGCCGACGTCGGCCACCTCCGCGGCGTCGAACTTCTCCGCCGCCTCGGCCCGGGACACGGCGAGGGCCGCCTCGAGCGCAGCCCCGGCGAGATCCGCCAGTTCCGCACCCGCGGCCGGCATGAAGTCCAGCGGATCGGCCGCGCACAGGTCCTTGATGGCGAGCTCCACGAGCCCGCGCCGGTAGGCGGTGCGCAGGGCCGCGTAGGCTTCCTGACCGCTAAGGGCCGCCACCGGCCGGGCAGACTTGGGATCGGCCCGCACCGACTGCAGCAGCCGCGTCCGCAGGGCCACGGCGTCCGCGGGCATCGGCTCCGGACTGACCCGGACATCGAAGGCATCGAGGTGTTCGGGGTGGCGGATGAGGAACTCGCCCAGCGCCTCGGAGGCCCCCAGGACCCGGTACAGCGGTTCGCTGCTTTCCGGGTCCGCGACGGCAAGCTTGCGCAGCTCCGGGTGCTTCTCGATCAGCCGGACCAGGGACTGCAGGGCCGTGTCCGGGTTGGCCGCCAGCTGCAGCCCTGCAAAGAGGGCATCCTGGTCGAGTCCTTCCAGTTCCCGGGCCGCCAGGAACCGCTCGCCCTTGTCGAGATCGCTGAAGCCGGCGGCAATGAGGCGTCGTGCCAGGCTCATCGGGGCAACCTACAGAATGCCGAGATTGCGCTGCAGTTCGTAGGGCGTCACCTGGAGGCGGTAGTCCTGCCATTCTGCACGCTTGTTGCGCAGGAAGTGCTCGAACACCTGCTCGCCGAGGATCTGCGGCATGAGCTCGGAATCCTCCATGGTCCGGATGGCGTCATGCAGGCTGGCCGGCAGCGGGTCGTGTCCCATGGCGCGGCGTTCCGCCGAGCTCAGCGACCAGATGTCGTCCTCGGCCGCCGCGGGGAGCTGGTAACCCTCCTCGATGCCCTTGAGGCCGGCACCGAGCAGCACGGCGTAGGCCAGGTAGGGGTTGGCGGCGGAGTCGATGCCACGGTATTCGATCCGCGCGGACTGGCCCTTGCCGGGCTTGTACAGCGGGACGCGGACCAGGGCGGAGCGGTTGTTGTGGCCCCAGCTCAGGTAGCTCGGTGCCTCTCCCCCGCCCCAGAGCCGCTTGTAAGAGTTGACGAACTGGTTGGTCACGGCCGTGAATTCGGGGGCGTGCTTGAGGATGCCGGCGATGAACTGGCGCGCCGTCTCGGAAAGCTGGAACTCGGAACCGGCCTCGTAGAAGGCGTTGGTGTCCCCCTCAAAGAGGGAAAAGTGGGTGTGCATGCCGGAACCCGGGTGGGCGGTGAAGGGCTTGGGCATGAAGGTGGCATAGGTGCCCTGCTGCAGCGCGACTTCCTTGATGACCGTGCGGAACGTCATGATGTTATCCGCGGTCTGCAGGGCGTCGGCGTAGCGCAGGTCGATTTCGTTCTGGCCCGGGCCGGCTTCGTGGTGGCTGAATTCCACCGAGATACCCACCGATTCGAGCATGGTCACGGCGGTCCGGCGGAAGTCCTGGGCCACGCCGCCCGGGACGTGGTCGAAGTAGCCGCCCTCGTCCACGGGGATGGGTGATCCGTCCGGCCCCGGTTCCTGGGACTTGAGCAGGTAGAACTCGATCTCGGGGTGGGTGTAGCAGGTGAAGCCCATGTCCGCGGCCTTGGCCAGGGTGCGCTTGAGGACGTTGCGCGGGTCCGCGGCGGAAGGTTCGCCGTCGGGCGTCAGGATGTCGCAGAACATCCGCGATGTGGCCTCGGTCTCGCCACGCCACGGCAGGATCTGGAACGTGGCCGGATCCGGCTGGGCCAGCATGTCGGATTCGAAGACGCGGGCCAGGCCTTCGATCGAGGAACCGTCGAATCCGAGTCCTTCCTCGAAGGCGCCTTCCACCTCGGCCGGGGCCAGCGCCACGGACTTGAGCGATCCCACGACGTCGGTGAACCACAGGCGCACAAACCGCACGTCGCGCTCTTCGATCGTCCGCAGGACAAACTCTTGCTGGCGGTCCATACTGGCCTCTTTCCGGTTCTTCCATCCGCCCCAGGCCCGGCATTCATGGGCCCCGCGGCTGCTCACGGTTCACTTTACTAAGCATTGCCGCCGATTGCTGAAGCCGGACCCCCGCGTAACACACCGTTAACACAAAGGCGGACGAATTCGCGGCGAGAGGGGCTATTGCGCCGTCGCACAGGCCGCCCGTGTGACGTGATTCACGCCGGGCGGGGGCAACCCGCGGTAGCTGCGGCACTTCGTCTCGCACTACGCTCGTGGCATGGCCTCAAGTAACAGCTCCGATTCCAGCACGCCCGCAGAACTCGCGGCCCCCTACGGCAGCGGCCCGGCGGCGGCTTCAGCGGCCGCCTCTTCGGGCACGACGGCCAGTGGCACAGACGGAACCGCCGACGGCGGCACCGGCGGGCCTGCGGAGGCGGCCCGGAAACCGGCGGCCAGGATCCGCACGCATCATCTCCAGGCGGCCAAGGCGAACGGTGAGCGCTTCGCCATGCTCACCGCGTATGACCAGTACACCGCAGAAATCTTTGACCAGGCAGGCATCGAGGTGCTCCTGGTCGGCGATTCGGCCTCCAATAACGTCTTCGGCAACGAAACCAGCCTTCCGGTGACGGTGGACGAGCTCCTTCCGCTGTGCCGGGCCGTCGCCCGCTCCGCACGGCGGGCCCTGGTGGTCGCTGACCTGCCGTTCGGCAGCTACGAGGTCTCCGCCCAGCAGGCTGTTGCCACCGGCGTCCGGTTCCTGAAAGAGGGCCTGGCCCACGCCGTTAAGATCGAAGGCGGAAAGTTCTACGCCGAGACCGTCCGGGCCATGGTCCAGGCCGGCATCCCCGTCATGGCGCACATCGGTTTCACCCCGCAGAGCGAGCACTCCCTCGGCGGCTACCGCGTCCAGGGCCGCGGCGATGACGCCCAGCGGTTGATCGACGACGCCGTCGCGCTGGCGGACGCCGGCGCGTTCAGCGTGCTCATGGAAATGGTCCCGGCCGCCACGGCAGCCGCCGTGGATGCCGCCGTCGACGTCCCCACGGTCGGCATCGGCGCCGGCAGCGCCACCACCGGACAGGTCCTGGTGTGGCAGGACATGGCCGGTTTGCGCGGCGGAAAGATGGCGAAATTCGTCAAACAGTACGCCGACCTCCGCACGTCGCTCAGTGACGCCGCAAAAGCCTATGGCGACGACGTGCGCTCAGGCCAGTTCCCCGGCCCGGAACACTCCTTCTAGTTCCGCTCCGGCGGGCCCCTGACCTTCCGGTTCCGGGGACTCTTTTGCAAGACCTCATCCTTCACGGGCGATGCGTTGCGCCTCAGGTACGGGCAGGCTGACCAATAAGGTCTGCATTAGGACCTCAAGATGTTCCGCCGGCCCGGACGGTTTCATGCGCTAAGCGTCAGGTCAGGCTCCGGCGGACACGATTCGAGGAGTATCGATGGACACGAATAGCTTCTGGAACGTTCTGCTCTGGAGTTTCTGGTTCTTCATCTGGATCGCTGCGCTGATGGTGTGGTTCCGCTGCCTGATGGACTTGTTCAGCGACCACGAACTCAGCGGTTGGGCCAAGGCCGGCTGGGTTATCCTGCTGATCTTCGTTCCCTGGCTCGGCGCCCTCATCTACCTGATCGCCCGGGGCCGGAGCATGACCGATCGTCAGATGAAGATGCTGGCCCAGCAGCAGGCTGCCCAGCAGGAGTACATCAAGCAGGCCGCAGGCTCGACGGCCAGCCCGGCCGGCCAGATCGCCGATGCCAGGGCGCTGCTCGATTCCGGAGCCATCAACCAGACCGAGTTTGATTCGCTCAAGGCAAAGGCCTTGGCCTGACACGAAAACGGGCTACGCCCGACATGAGAATCACCTGGCTTGGTCACTCCACGGTGGTTCTGGATCTCGACGGGGTTCGGATCCTCACCGATCCGCTGCTCCGTTCCCATGCCGGGTTGCTCCGACGCCTGGCACCGCGTCCGGACCCGGCCTTGTGGGACCGACCGGACGCGGTGCTCCTCTCCCACCTGCACCACGACCACGCCGAGTTGCGCTCCCTGCGCATGCTGCGCGGGGCACCGCTGATGAGCGCGCCGGCGAACGTGGCCTGGCTGCGTCGCCGAAAGCTGGCGCACACAGTTTCCTTGGGCGACGGCTGGACCCCGGTAGGCAGCGGCGTCCAGATTCGCCAGGTGCCGGCCGAGCATCGCAGCCGGCCAATGCCGCACCGACCCAACGACGCCAATGGCCAGCTCGTCCGCGGCCAGTCGGGCATCGTGTGGATCGCCGGTGACACTGGCTTGTTCCCGGAGATGGCCGCGCTCCCCGCCATGGCGGGAGGGCCGATCGATGTCGCCCTGGTGCCGGTCTGGGGGTGGGGGCCGAGGCTCTCGGCGGGACACCTGACTCCGGAGACCGCCGCCCGGGCTGTCGCGATGAGCGGCGCGCGGTTCGCCCTGCCGGTGCACTGGGGGACGCTGCACCCTCCGTTCGTCACCTACTTTGCCCGGAGCTGGCTCGAGCGGCCCGGCCACCGGTTCGCCGCTGCCGTGGCGGAACAGGCTCCCGGCTGCACGGCAGTGGTCCTCGCTGCCGGCCAGTCCTGGGTCGCGCCCTCGTAAGCCAGGGGCCTCGGGTTGGATCCGCCCCGGGGAAATCCCCCCGGTTGGTCGCTCAGCCGCGGGACGCCGTCGTGGCGCGCTGGCCACAGGACTCAAGCATCGCCACCAGCACCTGGTGGAGTTCCCCGGCACCCTCGATCCGCTCGGGCAGCCGCGCCATGAGATCGGCCGGGCCCATCAGCACGGCGCGGTCCTGCCAGCCTCCCAGTCCCCCGTGCGATCCCACGAGGCCTTCGAAGGCTGCAACGTCGCCGGTCGCGGGATCCACCGCGCTGTTGACATAGAGGTCCGGCGCCTCGGGGTGCATCAACGCGAGATTCAGCACCCGCGCCGCATGCGGCCCGAAACCGGCCAGCGGGTCGGTGCCCTCCACTGCCCCGCTGGTGATGTTGACGCGCCCACCGCTTCCGATCGCCCACGCCCCGCCCTCTTCATCGATGCCGGCCACGAACCCGATGCCGGGATGGCCCGCCAGGCCAGGGACCAGGGCGGGCCACCGATGCTCGAGGGCCTGGAGACTCAGGCGCCGGTCACCCCGCAGGTACACCAGGCCCAGGTTGCCCGAGCCCAACACGACCACCGGGTCCTCCGCGCCGCCTGGGCCGGATGTCTGCTGTGCCGGCGTCTCTTGTGCCTTGGTCAGCACCTTGTCGGCGCGGCCGGCTAGCTTCCCGGACAATCCGCCAGTGGCAACGTCGCCGGCGATGGAGTCAGCGCGCCCGAGTCCCTCGACGGACGCGTCCACGTTCTGAACGTGTTCCTGCATCAGTTCCGCGCACAGATCACCAAGCGCCTGGTCATACCTGTCCGCGAACGGCGTGCCCTGGGACTGGCCGTGGTCCGAGAGCACCACCAGCCGGTAGCGGCGGGGAGCGGACCCGGCGAGTTCGGCCAAGGCACCGAGCGTGCGGTCCAAGCCATCCAGGGCTGCAAGCGACTCGGGGCGGAACATGCCTGCGTGGTGGGCAATCTCGTCGTAGTCAACGTAGTCGACATAGATGCTCTTCGTGCCGCGACGCAGCTCCTCTGCCACCAGCGCCGTGTTCAGGTCCCGCAGCAGACCGTTGGTGACTGCCCGCAGCAGGGCGAAGGTCCAGTCCCGCCGCACCCGCGGGTTGAGGTCACGTTTGACCTGTCTCCGGGCCTGCCAACGCTCCTTGAAGATCTCGCCGACGGTCCGCGTGAAGCTGCGCATGAAGCCGTTCGGGGTGGCAAAAAACCAGGCGAACGCCCGGCGGGTTTGGGTCGAGCCGCGCCGGACCTCTACCCGGCTCATCGTCAAAAACGAGCGGGGCGCGTCACCGGTGAACAGGTTCGAGATGGAGACGCCGTCGTCGCAGAGCAGTCCCTGGCCGGTGCTGTGCCTTTCTTCGATCACCCGGGCGTCTGCCGGACGGTTGGCCACCAGGACGCGTTGGAGCTCACGGTCATACCACCGGAAGGCCGGGATCCCGTCGACCGTGCCGTGCAGAATGCCCATCTGGCTCGCCGGCGTCGTGCAAGGCAGCTGGGGAGTCCATTCACGGAACTGATAGTCCCCCGAGGCCAGCCAGCGGCGGAGATGGGGCACTCCCCCGGACTGGATAGCCCACTGCAGCACCGGGAAGGGGACCCCGTCGAGCTGGACGAACAGGACACCGTCAACCTCCGGATCGGTCACCGGTACCTGCCGGCGTGCCCGTCCGGCCAGCGAGGTGATGAGGCCGTCATCGGTTCCGGCTGTGGTGGCCCACGAAATGAGCGTGCCCACGACGGCACTGACCCAAGTAGCGGCGAGGGCTGTCAAAGGCGTCGACTCGATGCCGGGCACCAGACGGATGGCGACGTACATGATCAGGGCCTGCCCCACCAGGGCGGTGAGAAGCACTGCCACCCAGCCCACCCTGGCCGAGATCTCCACTAGCACCGGGCGCAGGACCAGGCCGACGAGGCCGGCTGCCGCCGCCACGGCGGCGTATGACCACCAGCTGGCCGCAGAGAACCCCGGAAGCAGGGCGCCGGTGATAATGAGGGCTACAGTCGAGGCAGCCCAGGCAAGGACCAGCCTGGCGAGGTCTGAGATTCGGGCGCCGCGGGTGCGGGCAACGCGCGTCGGCATTTTCCCAGTATGGCTGTCGGCAACCGGCTCGCACCCACCCTCACAGGGTGAGAATCAGGGGCTGGGAAAAATCAGTCAGCCTGTGCGCTGTCCGGTCCGCGATCGCCGGGGGACGTTCCCGCGGGCGCAGCAGGCCCGTACGGGCTAGTCGTCCTCGTCCTTGTCCCAAGCCTCATTGCGCGCCTTGACCTTTTCCAGGGCATGTTCGGCTTCCTCACGGGTCTTGTACGGTCCGATCAGCTGGCTCCAGTCGGACATCGCGTCTTCCTCGATCTCGTGGGTGTTGACGTTGTACCAGTATTCGGGCATCGGGGCTCCTTCATGGCCCGGAGCGTGTCCCGGCGTGTTTTCCGGGCTGTATTTTCCGGGCTGTATTTTCCGGGCTGTATTTTCCGGGGCGAGCCCGGCTACTTATATGATCAATCTATGCCTTCTCTAGCCTCAACTGCACCCATCGGCACGCTGGTCCCGGGGACAGTGAGCCCGCAGCTTCCCGTGCCGCCGTCCATCCCGCGTCCGGAATATGTAGGCAAGCCGGCTCCTGCGAAGTTCACAGGGTCCGAGGTCAAGTCGGCGGAGACCATCGAGAAGATCCGGATCGCCTCCAAAATCGCCGCCCAGGCCATCGTGGAGGTCGGCAGGCACATCGAACCCGGCGTCACCACCGACCAGCTGGACCGGGTGGGCCATGAGTTCCTGCTGGACCACAACGCGTACCCCTCCACCCTCGGATACCGGGGCTTTCCGAAGTCCCTGTGTTCGTCCCTCAACGAGGTCATCTGCCACGGCATCCCGGACAGCACGGTGGTCCGGGACGGCGACATCCTCAACATCGACATCACGGCCTTCATTGGCGGCGTCCATGGCGACACCAACTACACCTTCCTGGTCGGCGACGTCGACGAGGAATCCCGCCTCCTCGTCGAGCGCACCCGGGAATCGCTTAACCGCGCCATCCGGGCCGTGGCTCCCGGACGCGAAATCAACGTGATCGGCAGGACCATCGAGTCCTACGCAAAGCGCTTCGGCTACGGGGTGGTCCGCGACTTTACCGGGCACGGAGTTGGCGAAGCCTTCCACACCGGGCTGATCATTCCGCACTATGACGCGGCGCCGGCATACAACACCACCATGGAAACCGGTATGGTGTTCACGATCGAGCCAATGCTGACCCTGGGCACCGTTGACTGGGACATGTGGGCCGATGACTGGACCGTCGTGACCCGCGACCGCAAGCGCACCGCCCAGTTCGAGCACACCCTGCTCGTGACGGAGTCCGGTGCCGAGGTCCTCACGCTGCCCTGACCGCCGGCTCCACACGCTAGTTCCCGGAACCACCCCGCTCTTTCACCACCGGCCTTGCCCGGTCACTACAGCCCGCCCCTGCCACGAACGGAACGACATTGGCCAAGAAGGACGAAAAGTCGAAGAAGAACGCCCCCCTGATCGGCATTGACATCGGTGGCACCGGAATCAAGGGCGGGATCGTGGACCTGAAGAAGGGGAAGCTGATCGGTGACCGCGTGCGCTTCCCGACGCCGCAGCCCTCCACCCCTGAGTCCGTGGCCGAAGTCGTCGCGCAGGTTGTCGCCGAGCTCTCTGCCCGTTCCGATGCCCCCGACGCCAGCAGCCCCGTGGGAGTCACCTTCCCCGGCATCATCCAGCACGGCGTGGTCCATTCGGCCGCGAATGTAGACAAGTCGTGGCTGGAAGCCGACATCGATGCCATGCTCACGGCGCGTCTCGGCCGCCCGGTGGAGGTCATCAACGACGCCGACGCGGCCGGACTCGCCGAGGCCCGCTTCGGTGCCGGCGAGGGAGTCGCCGGCACGGTGCTGGTGATCACCCTTGGCACCGGCATCGGTTCTGCGTTCATCTTCGACGGCAAGCTGGTTCCCAACGCCGAACTCGGACACCTGGAGATTGACGGCTTCGACGCCGAGACCAAGGCCTCAGCCGTGGCCCGTGAGCGCGAGGGCCTCAGCTGGGAACAGTACAGCGTCCTGCTGCAGCGCTACTTCTCCCATGTTGAATTCCTGTTCTCCCCCGAGCTCTTCATTGTAGGCGGCGGCATCTCCAAGCGTGCGGACGAGTACCTGCCGCGCTTGAAGCTGCGCACGCCGATCGTCCCGGCCGAGCTGAAGAACGACGCCGGGATCGTGGGCGCGGCCATCGAGATTGCCCTCAAGCACAAGCTGGCAAAATAAAGGCCCATCACGCCGCAAAAACCAATTGAGCTATCACTCCGGGTCGTTCTGAACGCTGGGAACGACCCGGAGTGATAGCTCAATTTCTTTGTGGAGCGGTTAAGTGGAGCCGGTGGTGGCTGCGGCTTCCCCTCCGCTGCCACCACCGGAGTCTGTGGTGGATCCCGGGACGCAGTCACCAGGACAATCAGGACATTTACGACGGCGCCTGGAGCGGCCGCTTGTCCGGGCTCTTGCCGTCCCGGCCCTTGGTCTCGGCCTCATGGCGAAGCAGGGAAATCGCCGATTCGAAGTCCTCGAGCGATTCGAAGGCCTGGTAGACGCTGGCGAACCGCAGGTAGGCGACCTCGTCGAGACGCTGCAGCGGCTCCAGGATCGCCAGCCCGACTTCGTGGGCCTCGATTTCGGCGGCGCCGGATCCCCGGATCGCCTCCTCGACTTCCTGCGCCAGCAGGGCGAGGTCGTCTTCGGTGACCGGGCGGCCCTGGCAGGCCTTGCGCACGCCGTTGATGACCTTGCTGCGGCTGAACGGCTCGCCGACCCCGGAGCGCTTGATGACGGTCAGGCTCGTGGTTTCCACGGTGGTGAACCGGCGGCCGCATTCGGGGCACTGCCGGCGGCGCCGGATGGCGGAGCCGTCATCGGCGATCCGGCTGTCCACGACGCGCGAATCAGGGTTACGGCAGAACGGGCAATACATGTCGGTTCCTCCCCTGTCGCAATCCGGTGTGACCTCAGTTTACGACTAGATGTAGCAGAATAACAAGCCTGTAATTACTACATGTAGTGGTCTGGGTCCTGAACTACCGGGCGGCGAACCGCACCGTGACGGCCTCGCCGTGCGCCGGCAGGTCCTCCGCGCCGGAGAGGCTGACGATGTGGCCGCTGACCTGCTCCAACGCGGACCGGGTGTAGTTGATGACCTGGATGGCACGCAGAAACGTGGTCACGTTCAGTCCGGAGGAGAAGGCAGCGGTGCCGCTGGTGGGCAGCACGTGGTTGGAGCCCGCGCAATAGTCCCCCAGGCTCACGGGGCTGTAGTCCCCCACGAAGATCGCACCGGCGCTGCGGATCCGGCGGGCCACCCGGGCGGCGTCGGCGGTCATGATTTCAAGGTGTTCCGCGGCGTACGCGTCGCAGGCGGCAATGCCCTGCTCCAGGTCCTCGACCAGCACCACCCCGGACTGCGGGCCCGAGAGTGCCTCGCGGACGCGGCTGGAGTGCTTGGTGGCAGCGGCCTGCCGCTCAAGCTCCACGCGGACCTCGGCGGCGAGGGCCTCGGAGTCGGTGAACAGCACCGATGCAGCCTTGGGGTCGTGCTCGGCCTGGCTGATGAGGTCCGCGGCCACGAGCGCCGGACTGGCGGTGGCGTCCGCGAGGATCGCGATCTCCGTGGTGCCGGCCTCGGAATCGATCCCGACAACGCCTTTGACCAGGCGCTTGGCGGTGGCCACGAAGATATTGCCCGGACCGGTGACGACATCCACGGGCTCGATCCCGGGGAGGTGGCCGCCGTCGGACGCGTCGGCCGGGATGCCGTAGGCGAAGGCCGCGATGGCCTGCGCCCCGCCGATCGCGTAGACCTCCTCGATGCCCAGCAGGCAGGCCGCAGCCAGGATCGTGGGGTGCGGGAGGCCGCCGAAGTTCTTTTGCGGCGGCGAGGCCAGGGCAATCGATTCGACGCCGGCGGCCAGGGCCGGGACCACGTTCATGATCACCGAGGACGGGTAGACCGCCAGGCCGCCGGGGACATAGAGCCCCACGCGCGCCACCGGCACCCAGTTCTGGCTGACGACGGCGCCCTCGCCGAGTTCGACGTCGATGTTCGCCGGGCGCTGGGCGTCGGCGAAGGCGCGGGCCCGCTTGATGGATTCTTCCAGGGCCGCGCGGACGGCGGGATCCAGGTTCTCAAGGGCTGCACGCAGCGCCTCGGCAGGGACGCGGGGATGCGCCTGCTCAACGCCGTCGAAAGCAAGTGCCAGCTCCTGCAGTGCGCCAAAGCCCCGGGCGCGGACGGCGGAGATGATATCCAGGACCTTGCCCTCGGCGTCGGCCATCGTCCCGGACTGTGCCCGGGGCACGGCTGCGCGGAGTCCGGCGAGAGACAGGTGCGCACCGCGCACGTCCACCGTGCGGAAGTTAAGGGCGGCGGTCATCGGGGTCACGGGGCTGTCAGGAGTTAGGCTCACCCGATCATTTTACGTGCCCCGCCGCGGCGGGGTTTGCCCCCGTTGCCCGGGAAGAGGCTGTTCAGGAAGATGGCCAGGGCGATCGCTGCCGGCCAGATGGCGAGGACCGCATAGGAGCGCAGGGAGAAGGCGACGCTGGCGCTGGCCGAAGTATCCGCCGGCGCTCCCCACCATTGGGCGCTGAGCACGCCGGTTCCCCACGCGATGAGCGCACCGGCTGCGCCGGCGAGGACCACGAGGACAACGGTGACGGGGCCGGGCTGCTGGTGCTTGTTGCCGGCGACGAACGACCCGGCAACGCACCCTGCGAGCAGGCACAGCCCCGCCAGCACAAGGTCCCTGGGCAGCCAGGTGGCGGTGTTGGTGCCGGCGGCGAGGTCAGGGTTTCCGGTCAGGATATTGAGGCCCGACGGCGCCAGAAGCCACCAGAGCAGCCCCACCGGGATGCCGGCGGCCGCGATGACCGTGGCCTTCCGCCATGTCCGCCCGGGACCTGGCTGCCCCTCGGGATGCCGCTCGGGCTGTGCGGGCTCCCCGGAGTGGTGGACGGGGCCGTCTACTGCGGACTGTGTCATGCAACAAACCGTAACAAGGATTGCCGCGGCGCATGACGCCGGCCGGCAGCACATGACGGGAGACGTAAAGAAAATGCCGCACTCGATTCCCCTGCGCAATACGCTGGCAGAGTATAAGTACGACACGCACGTGCAGCAGGGAGTTGGATCGCAGTGGCCACAGATGAAGGTATTTTCGAGGGAACATTCAGGGAAATGTTCCGCCGGCACGCGGCGGGCGTGGCCATCATCACGGCCAACCACAACGGCGTCCCGTTCGGATTCACGGCGACCTCTGTGGCCTCACTGTCCGCCAAGCCGCCGCGCTTTACATTCAACATGGCCAGGACCTCCAGCTCGTGGCCGGCCGTGGCGAACACGACCTACATTGGCGTGCACATGCTCGGGCTGGAAAACCAGGAGCTCGCCGACCGTTTCGCCCGGGCCGGCAACCGGTTCGACGGCGACCACTGGGAGCTCGGCCCCCACGAGGTGCCCGTGCTCAAGGGGGTCAGCGGCTGGCTGATCGGCAAGGTCCAGATGCGGCTCTCCTTCGAGAACAACGCCGTCGTGGTCGTCGAGGTGGTGGAGGGCCAGGTCGGCGACGACGGCGTTCCCCTGCTCTACCACTCCGGGGGCTACAGCCAGCCCGTTCCACTCGACTACGAGATCTAGCCGCCGGCCGGCCGGCCGTTCCAGTGCCCGGGGCCGGTAGCCCGCCCTAGTTATCCAGGCACGTCGGGCCGAGCAGCACCTTCAAGTCGCCGAACAGTGACGGGCTCGGGTTGACGCGCAGGTGCACCGGCAGCCCCATGACCTCCACCCGGGTGTCGCCCTGCAGGTGCAGGCGGACCTCCGAATTTCCGCGGTGGGTGCGCAGCACGTCGCCCAGTTCGGTGACCACGGCTTCGGTGGCCTTGTGCGTGGCCATGGTGATCACCACGGGCCCGTTCTGGCTGTCGCTGAGGTCCGGTACGGAGAGTTCCATGCAGTTCAAGGTGACGGCGCCGTCGTCGCGCCGCTGCAGCCGGCCCTTGACCACCACGATCAGGTCCTCCGCGAGCACCGAGGCGATGGGGCCGTAGACCTGGCCGAAGAACATGACCTCCATGGAACCGGCGAGGTCCTCGATTTCGGCCCGGGCGTAGGCGTTGCCGCTGGCCTTGGCGATCCGTCGGCTGAGCGAGGTGATCATGCCGGCGATGGTCACGATCGAGCCGTCCGGCGGGCCGTCTTCGGCGATGATCGAGGTGATCGACCGGTCGGCGTGCTGGCTCAGGAGCCCTTCCAGTCCTTGCAGCGGATGGTCGGAGACGTAGAGGCCGAGCATGTCGCGCTCGAACGCCAGTTTGTCCTTCTTCTCCCATTCCGGCAGGTCCGGGATCTCGGTGCTGAGCGACGCCTCGGGCTCCTGGTCCTCAAAGCCGGCGAAGAGGTCGAACTGGCCGATCGCCTCGTTGCGCTTGAGGGTGATGACGGAGTCGATCGCTTCTTCATGGATCATGGCCAGGGCCCGGCGGGGGTGGCCGAGCGAGTCGAAGGCGCCGGCCTTGATCAGGGATTCGATGGTGCGCTTGTTGCAGACCACTGCCGGGACCTTCAGGAGGTAGTCCTTGAAGGAGGTGTAGGCGCCTTCTTTTTCGCGCGCCGCCACCATGGCTTCGACGGCGTTCACGCCGACGTTGCGGATGGCGCCCATGCCGAAGCGGATGTCGGTGCCCACAGGGGTGAAGTTAAGGGCTGACTCGTTAACGTCCGGCGGCAGCACCGTGATGCCCATGCGCCGGCATTCGTTGAGGTAGATCGCCGACTTGTCCTTGTCGTCACCCACCGAGGTCAGCAGGGCAGCCATGTACTCCGGCGCGTAGTGCGCCTTCAGGTACGCGGTCCAGTAGGAGATCACGCCGTAGGCGGCCGAGTGCGCCTTGTTGAAGGCGTAGTCCGAGAACGGCAGGAGGATGTCCCAGAGGGTCTTGACCGCGGCCATGGAATAGCCGTTGTCCTGCATGCCCTGGGAGAAGCCGGCGAACTGCTTGTCCAGCTCGGATTTCTTCTTCTTGCCCATGGCGCGGCGCAGGATATCGGCCTGGCCCAGGGTATAGCCGGCGAGCTTCTGCGCCACGGCCATGACCTGCTCCTGGTACACGATCAGCCCGTAGGTCCCGCCGAGGATTTCGGACAGCGGTTCCTCGAGTTCCGGGTGGATCGGGATGACTTCCTGGATCTTGTTCTTGCGCAGCGCGTAGTCGGTGTGCGCGTTGGCGCCCATGGGTCCGGGCCGGTAGAGGGCCAGCACGGCGGAGATGTCTTCGAAGTTGTCGGGCTTCATCAGCTTGAGCAGGGACCGCATGGGTCCGCCGTCGAGCTGGAAGACGCCCAGTGTGTCTCCGCGGGCGAGCAGCTCGTAGGACGCCGTGTCATCCAGCTCGAGCGTTTCGAGGTCGAGCTCGATGCCGCGGTTCATTTTGATGTTTTCCAGGGCATCGGAAATGATCGTCAGGTTTCGCAGCCCGAGGAAGTCCATCTTGATCAGGCCGAGGCCTTCGGACGTCGGGTAGTCGAACTGGGTGATGACCTGGCCGTCCTGGAAGCGGCGCATGATCGGGATCACGTCGATGATGGGGTCCGAGGACATGATGACGCCGGCGGCGTGCACGCCCCATTGCCGCTTCAGGCCCTCGATGCCCAGCGCCGTCTCGAAGACCTTGGCGGCCTCCGGGTCGGTGCTGATGAGCTGGCGGAAGTCGCCGGCCTCGCTGTAGCGCTTGGACTGGGGGTTCTGAATGTCGGCCAGCGGGATGTCCTTGGCCATGACCGCCGGCGGCAGCGCCTTGGTCAGCTGTTCGCCCATGCTGAACGGGTAGCCCAGCACGCGCGAAGAGTCCTTGAGGGCCTGCTTGGTCTTGATGGTGCCGTAGGTGACGATCATCGCCACGCGTTCGTCGCCGTATTTGCGTGTGACGTAGTCGATCACTTCGGAACGGCGCCGGTCATCGAAGTCGACGTCGAAGTCAGGCATGGAGACGCGGTCCGGGTTGAGGAAGCGCTCGAAGATCAGGCCGTGGTGCAGCGGGTCCAGGTCGGTGATGCGCATGGCGTAGGCCACCATGGAGCCAGCACCGGAGCCACGCCCGGGACCGACCCGGATGCCGTTGTTCTTGGCCCAGTTGATGAAGTCGGCGACGACGAGGAAGTAGCCCGGGAAGCCCATCGAGGTGATGACTTCGAGCTCATAGTCGGCCTGCTTGCGGACCTTGTCCGGGATGCCTCCGGGATAACGGTAGTGGAGTCCCTTGTCGACCTCCTTGACCAGCCAGGACGTTTCGTCCTCCCCCTCCGGGCAGGGGAACCGGGGCATGTAGTTGGCGCCGGTGTTGAAGGAGACTTCGCAGCGTTCGGCGATCAGGAGCGTGTTGTCGCACGCCTCGGGGTGGTCGCGGAACAGTTCGCGCATTTCCTGCGGCGACTTCAGGTAGTAGCCGCTGCCGGAGAAGGCGAAGCGCGAGCCGCCGTTGTCGTAGGTCGGCTCCAGGAGGGTGGAACCGGACTGGATGGCCAGCAGGGCCTCATGCGCCTTGGCGTCGTGCTCGTGCGTGTAGTGCAGGTCGTTGGTGGCCACCAGCGGCAGGTTCAGGTCCTTGGCCAGGCGCAGGAGGTCACCGGTGACGCGCCGCTCGATGTCCAGGCCGTGGTCCATGAGCTCACAGAAGTAGTTCTCCGCACCGAAGATGTCGCGGAACTCCGCCGCGGCCTCCAGGGCTTCGCGGTACTGGCCGAGCCGCAGCCGGGTCTGGACCTCGCCGGACGGGCAGCCGGTGGTGGCGATGAGCCCTTCCGAGTAGGTGTTCAGCAGCTCACGGTCCAGCCGGGGCCATTTGCCGAAGACCGAGTCGAGCGAGGCGATCGAGGAGGCCCGGAAAAGGTTCCGCATGCCCACGTTGTTGTAGCTGAGCAGGGTCATGTGCGTGTACGAGCCGCCGCCGGAGATGTCGTCCTTGCGCTGGTGCTCCTCGCCCCAGCGCACACGGGTCTTGTCCGTGCGGGCGGTCCCGGGAGTCACATAGGCTTCGACGCCGATGATGGGCCTGATGCCCTGGTCTGTTGCGCGCTTCCAGAAGTCGAAGGCGCCGAACAGGTAGCCATGGTCGGTCGTGGCGAGGGCCGGCATGCCGAGCCGTTCGGTTTCGTCGAACAGCTCACCGAGCCGGGCGGCACCGTCCAGCATCGAGTACTCGGTGTGGTTGTGGAGATGGACAAACGAGTCGTTGCTGGAAGTCACCGCACCATTCTAGTGCCGTGCCACGACGGCGGCGTGCAGCCACGGCGGTTGGCACCGAACGGCGGCAGCGGGCGGCCCGGCAGAACCCCGTGGATTCAGGCCGCCCGTGCCGTGCGGCTCAGGCGTTTCCGGACTCCAGGACCGTCAGCGCGTACTGCAGGTCCTGCGGGTACTCGCTGGCGACGGTAACCCGCTCCCCTGTCCGCGGGTGGTCGAAGGACAGTTCCCGGGCGTGCAGCCACTGCCGGGTGAGGCCGAGGGTGGCGGCCAGCCTCGGGTCCGCACCGTAGGTGAGGTCACCGGCGCAGGGGTGGCGCAGGGCCGAGAAATGCACGCGGATCTGGTGGGTGCGGCCCGTCTCGAGGTGCACCTCCACGAGTGAGGCTTTCCCGAAAGCTTCCAGGACCTCATAGTGCGTCACCGAATCACGGCCGTCCTCGGTCACGGCAAACCGCCAGTCATGGCCCGGGTGCCGGCCGATGGGCGCGTCGATGGTGCCCGCCAGCGGATCGGGAAGGCCCTGGACGACGGCGTGATATACCTTGTCCACGGTGCGCTCCTTGAAGGCCCGCTTGAGCACGGTGTAGGCATTTTCGGTCTTGGCCACCACCATGACACCGGACGTGCCGACATCGAGCCGGTGGACGATGCCGGCGCGCTCCGGGGCGCCCGACGTCGAAATCCGGTAGCCGAGCCCGGCGAGGCCTCCCACCACCGTGGGTCCCACCCAGCCGGGCGAAGGGTGCGCGGCCACACCGACCGGTTTGTCGATGACCACAAATTCGTCATCGTCCAGCAGGATCAACAGGTCGTCCACTACTTCCTCCACGATTTCCAGGGGGTCCCTGCGGTCCGGCACCACGACCTCGAGCACTGTGCCCAGGGTGAGTTTGAGGGACTTTCCGACCTTCCCTGCGTTGCTGGTGACGTTGCCTTCGGCGATCAGGACTGCGGCCTGGGAGCGGGAGATGTCCATCAGCCTGGCCAGTCCGGCGTCCACGCGGGAACCGGCGAGGTCCTCCGTGACGGTGAAGCGGTGGTGCCCGGCGGGTGCGGTGCCGGCTTCGGCGGCCATATCGGCCGCCATGTCAGCGGCGTTTCCTGAGGCAGTGTCAGACATCGTTAGCCACCGTATCCTTCGTGTGGCGCGAGCCGTCCAGGGAGATTCCGCGGAGCGTGAGCAGGCAGATGATCACGACGGCGGAGACGACGGCGGAGTCGGCGATGTTGAAGATCGCGAAGTTTGGCAGCTGGATGAAGTCCACCACATGGCCCATCGCGAAGGACGGCTCGCGGAACAGCCGGTCCGTCAGGTTCCCGAGTGCGCCGCCGAGCAGCAGTCCCAGCGCCAGGGCCCACCAGAGCGAACCGAGCTTGCGCAGCTGCAGCAGGATCGCGACAGACACGGCCGCCATGATGATCGTGAACACCCAGGTGACGTTCTCGCCGATTGAGAACGCCGCCCCCGAGTTGCGGATGTAGAACCAGTGCAGCAGCGGGGGAAGCACGGGGATCCGCTCACCCTCGGTCATGGTGGTCGTGACCCAGAGCTTGGTGAGCTGGTCGAACACGTAGGCGAAGACCGCGAAGGCAGCGAAAAGGACAAACAGCTTTGCCCGCCGCGGCCGGGCGCGCACGGGCTGTGCCGCCTCGACAGGCTGCATGGCGTCTGGTGATGGTGCGTCAGTCATAGGGCTTTCGATCGGGAGCCAGTGCGGGGACCGGGTTCAGGTACCGGCAAGCGCCGGGCACCTGGGCCGGTGCCGGCACGTTGCGGGAAAAGGGAAAAGCCGGCGGCCGAGGAATCCTCAGCCACCGGCTTTCAGAATACTTGCTTTTTGCCCTAGCTGGCTTCGCCAACCTCGGGGGCCGCGACGGAGCCGCGGGCGTCCAGGTCGCGGAGCTGGCCTTCGATGTAGGCCTTCAGGCGTGAGCGGTAGTCGCGCTCGAAGCCGCGAAGCTGCTCGACCTTGCGTTCCAGGACGGAGCGCTGCTGCTCGAGGGCACCGAGGATCTTGCGGGACTTTTCCTGCGCATCGTTGACGAGGCTGCTGGCCTCGATCTGGGCTTCAGCGATGATCTTGTCCCGCTGCTGCTCGCCGTCTGCGACGTGCTTGTCGTGCATCTGCTGCGCCATGGCGAGCAGGCCGGCGGCGGACTCCGACGCGGGGGTGGCGGCGCTGCGTGCCGGCTCGACAACCTGGGCGGCCTTGGCGGCCTGCTCGGCTTCCTTCTTCTTGGCGGCTTCTGCGGCCGCCTTTGCCTTGGCCTCGGCCTCGGCCTTGGCGGTGTCTTCCTTCTCGGCCTTGACGGGTGCCGGGACCTTTTCCACCACGGGTGCGGCGGCTGCGGAGCTGGCAGGCGTGCCGGCGCCGGATTCGGCGAGCTTCTTGCGCAGCTCGTCGTTCTCCTGGTTCAGGCGCCGAAGTTCGACGACGATCTCGTCCAGGAAGTCGTCAACCTCGTCCTGGTCGTAGCCTTCGCGGAACTTGGTCGGCTGAAAGCGCTTGTTGACAACGTCTTCTGGCGTCAAAGCCATCTGGTCACCTCGTTGGTCTAGTTAGTCAGTAGGCCTTCCGGCCGTCAAACTACGGTACCTAAATATGGTCTGGTTCCTCTAATTCAACACCGCAGTGTCAAACCGGAGTTTACTTTCGGTTTGGGCCGGGGCCGGGCAGGTCGCTGCCCGGCTGCGGCCGCGGCCTATGCTGCGATCGGCTGGGCGTACACCAGGCCCTTGACGATCCACATCGCCACACTCACGGCCACGAACAGCAGCAGGAAGCCGATGTCAAGCGACATTCCGCCCAACCGCAGCGGCGGGATGAGCCGGCGGAGCAGTTTGAGGGGCTTGTCCGTGACCGAATACACAGCATGGGCGGTCACTAGTGCCAAACCGCGCGGCCGCCAGCTTCGGGCAAACATCTGCACCCAGTCGTAGACCAGGCGGATGATCAATGCCACGAAAAAAAGCAACAGAGCGATATAGACGAGCCCCAAAACAATTCCCATGAGCTAACTCATATCTCCATGTTCATTCCGGATACCGAAGTGTCCTAAGGAAAGTGTCACTTCTATTTCAACACGGATAATTCCGCACGGATGCCAGGCAGGTGTCCCCGCCTGGCATCAGTACCGAATATTCGGGCCTAGCTCTGGTTGAAGAAACTTGCCTGCGTCTCGCTGACCTTCTTGTCGTCGCCAATGACTTCGATGTACGACGGCGAGAGCAGGAAGACCTTGTTGGTCACCCGTTCGATGCTGCCGCGGAGGCCGAAAACAAGACCGGCGGAGAAGTCCACGAGGCGCTTGGCGTCAGCCTCGCCCATGTCGGTGACGTTCATGATGACGGGGATGCCGTCGCGGAAGCTTTCGCCGATGAGCTTGGCGTCGTTGTACGACCGCGGATGGATGGTCGTGATTTGCCGGAGTCCGGTGGTCTCTTCGCGGCTCGATGCCGCACGCTTGATGGGTGTCACAGGTGCGCGATATTCCTCTTCAGCGGCGTGGGGCTCTTCCCGGGGGACCTCGCGGACGGGCGCCGGAGCACGTCGTTCCTCGCGGTCCTGCTCCATGGATTCGTCCTCATCCTTGTGCGGTGTGGGGTGCTCAGACTCGTAGTGTTCGTCGCCGTCGGCGAGCCCAAGATAGATCATTGTCTTGCGCAGAGCGCCAGCCATGGTCGACTCCTAATCTTGTCCGTAAGCGGGCCGCTTAGTGACTAGACAGCCTTGGAATCCCCGCCATTACCTTCCAATATGTCGAACTTACCGCAGGGCCGGACGCGGACCGAGAATATCGGAGCCAATGCGCAGGTGTGTCGCCCCG
Organism: Arthrobacter sp. P4_F11; assembly: GCF_056401395.1. NCBI lineage: Bacteria > Bacillati > Actinomycetota > Actinomycetes > Micrococcales > Micrococcaceae > Arthrobacter > Arthrobacter sp. P4_F11. The sequence continues at coordinate 45,233 of NZ_JBFUJK010000020.1, read as the reverse complement.
AAGCGGACGGCCTCTTCGAGGTCCTGGCTCATGCCGGCGGATATTCCCGTGGCGTACGGAAATTGTTCGGCCAGCCGCCCGGAAATGCCCGCCAGCTTTTCGAAAGCAGCCCCCGGGTCCGCCCCGAGCGGGGCAACGGCCATGACGCCGGCGAGCCTCAGCCCGCCGGCACCGGCGACCTGTTCGGCCAGCGCGGGGACTTCGCCGGGCGCCGCGCCTCCGCGGTGTGCCCCTGCTGCATCGCCGGCCTGCTCGGCCAGGCTGACCTGGATGAAACAGTCCAGGGGCGGGCGTCCGGTGCGGTCGGTTTCGACGGCCATCGCCTTGGCCAGGGCCGAGGCGACGGCTTCCCGGTCCACGGAGTGCACGGACGCGGCGTACTTCACCACGGATTTGGCCTTCTTGCTTTGGAGCTGGCCGATAAAGTGCCAGCTCAGGCCAAGGTCCTGAAGCTGCGCCGCCTTTTCCGCGGCCTCCTGGTCCCGGTTCTCCCCGACGTCGGTGACCCCCAGCGACGCCAGCCGCCGGACGTCCTGCGCAGGATGGAACTTGGTGACGACGATCAGGCGCGGTGGCGCCGCCTGCCGGCCCGCGGCGGCCACGGCGGCGTCGATCCGGCGGCGGACGGCCCCGAGGTTCGCCTCCAGCTGGGCCAGTCGGGGGCCTTCCAGCGCGTCCGTTCGGTTCTCATGATTCTCCCCCGGCGCCGTGACGGGCTGGCCGGCGTGTGCGTCGGGGCGCTGCGCCGGTTCAGTCATGGCCCTGCGCCCTATTCCCGTCAGTCCCGTCAGTCCCGTGGATGCCGTCCGTCCAAGCGAGCCCGGCGAAGCGGCCGGCGTGGCTGTTCCGGCGGTAGGAGAAGAGGGTGTCGTCCTCGAGGGTGCATCCCCCGGAGTATTCGATCGCGACGCCCGCAGCTTCCAGCTGGCTCCGCACTCCGGCCGGCAGGTCCAGGCCAGGGGTGCCGGTAGAGGTGGTGCACCAGGTGGCAGGCACGGCCGCGGCAACGTCCGCGCGCAGGCTGTCGGGGACCTCATAGCAGCGCCCGCAGACCGAGGGGCCCACCCAGGCGCTGATGCGGTCCGCACCGAGCTCCCGGAGGCGGGCCACGGCGGCTGGCACAACCCCGGCGGCGACGCCTGGCCGTCCGGCGTGGACGACGCCCAGCACCGGCGCCCCGGCCGGATCCTCGCCGACCAGCACCACCGGCACGCAGTCCGCCACCAGGACGGCCAGCGGCTCAGCCAGGGAGACCATGGCATCGGCCGTGGGCGCGGCCGGACCTTCGCCAGCGGAGTCCGCGGCCGTGGACCCGACGATGGTGGCGACGTCACTGCCGTGGACCTGGTTCATGTACCGGAAGGAGCGCCCGCCGAGCCCGGCGGCCGCTTCGAGATCCGCGCGCCGGCGGCGCACCGCCACGGGGTCGTCACCGACATGCAGTGCCAGGTTCCCGGCTCCGGCGTCGGTGAAAGCCACCCATACGCCCGCCCGGACTTCAGCCCGCCAGCAAAACAATCACAACACCGCCATCAACATGTCCGGAATACCTGCGTTCATATAATCCACCGTAACCCGCCGCAATGCAGCATGGCACCGCCGGACGGCGGTGCCATGCAGGAGCGGAACTATTTACTTCAGGAAGTCCGGGACATCCAGGTCATCGGAGTGCCGGCCGGACAGGTCCGGCTCCACGACGGCCGGAAGGTCGACGTCGAAGCCCGAATCGGCCGGTACGGCAGAGGGACGCTGCTGGCCCCAGCCGCCGTAGCCGGAGGCGCCGACGGTGGCGTGCAGCGGCTGGACCGGGGCGGAGGCGGGTGCCTGCGCCGGGGCGGGGGCGGCGGACGCGGGACGCGGCGGCGCGGCCGGCAGGGACTGGTCCATGGACGGCGAGGTGGCCTTGACGTCGTCGAAGCCGGCGGCGATGACGGTGACGCGTGCCTCGTCGCCGAGGGCGTCGTCGATCACGGCGCCGAAGATGATGTTGGCCTCCGGGTGGGCGACTTCCTGGACCAGGCGGGCTGCCTCGTTGATTTCGAACAGGCCAAGGTCCGAGCCGCCCTGGATGGACAGCAGCACGCCGTGCGCGCCGTCGATCGATGCTTCCAGCAGCGGGGAGGCGATGGCCAGCTCCGCGGCCTTCACGGCGCGGTCTTCGCCGCGGGCAGAACCGATGCCCATCAGCGCGGAACCGGCACCCTGCATGACGGACTTGACGTCGGCGAAGTCGAGGTTGATCAGGCCGGGGGTGGTGATGAGGTCCGTGATCCCCTGGACACCGGAGAGCAGGACCTGGTCGGCGGAACGGAACGCGTCCAGGACCGAGACGTTGCGGTCGCTGATGGAGAGCAGGCGGTCGTTCGGGATCACGATCAGGGTGTCGACTTCATCGCGCAGGGCGTCGATGCCGGCCTCGGCGGAGCCGGCACGGCGGCGGCCTTCGAACGTGAAGGGGCGCGTCACGACGCCGATGGTCAGGGCGCCAAGGGACCGGGCGATCCGGGCGACGACGGGGGCGCCGCCGGTGCCGGTTCCGCCGCCTTCGCCGGCGGTGACGAAGACCATGTCTGCGCCCCGGATGACCTCTTCGATTTCATCGGCGTGGTCCTCGGCGGCCTGGCGGCCAACCTCAGGGTTCGCGCCAGCACCGAGACCACGGGTCAGCTCACGCCCGACGTCGAGTTTGACGTCGGCATCGCTCATCAACAATGCCTGGGCATCGGTGTTGATGGCGATGAATTCGACGCCGCGAAGACCGACCTCGATCATGCGGTTGACTGCGTTCACGCCACCGCCGCCGATGCCGACGACCTTGATGACGGCCAAGTAATTCTGCGGAGCTGCCACGTTACGTGTCCCTTGTTCGTGTACTAATGCGAAAACTGGTCGAGTCCTGCTTGAAGCTTTGAACCTTAACCTTCGACTTGAAGGTTATAGTTATGTCAAGTAACTCATGTCTGTGACGGTATTTCCTATGCCGGGGACATTCAATAACCGCCGCCGCGTGTCGCGGGAATACCGGGCAAATAGCCCCTGTAAAAAGTCCCGAGGGCAGCTGGACGTCCGCTGGACATCCGGGCTGCGGCGGATCTGATTGCCGGCTACCGCGTGACAGGGTGCCGGGGCACGCTGACATCGTAGACCTTCACCGGGTTTTTGGGGTCGGCCGGGACCTTCAGGAGGGCAGAAAGGACCCGTGCCTTCAGCTCTTTCTCCCCCGCGTTGCCCCAGACGATTGTCTGCCCGTCGACGAGTTTGAGTTCGACGGCGTCGGCCGACGCGGCAGAGGCGTTGGAGAGCCGCGCCAGCACATCCGCCGGCAGGGCCCCCAGCACCGCCGTGATGGCCTGGAACAGGTCCTTCGGCAGCGTTCCGCTGCCGCCGTCGATCACCGGCAGCGATACCGAGGCCGCATCGGCGGTGGTGCTGAGCTGGACACCGTCGACGTCCACCAGCTGGAATGTCTTGCCCTGCTTGACCATGGCCACGGGAATGCGCTCGATGACGTGCACCTGCAGGGTGTTGGGCGGCAGCGCCTTCGCGGTGACGTCCTTGACCTGGACCAGCGGCTTGAGCAGGGCTGTGACCTCCTCCTCGCTGATCTGCGGCAGCGGCTTGCCCTGAAGAGGCGCGAGGGCGGCCTGGACCTGATCCGGGTGCAGCATCTTTGTACCCTCCACCGTGACAGTGCGCAGGGCCAGCACCGGCGAGTAGACAGCGGCCGCGACGATCCCCGCCATCAGCACGGCCACGATCCCGATGGTGCTCAGCAGGATCCGCCGGCGACGCTTGCCCTTGGGCTCGGGGAAGGAGAGCACCTTGCCGGGCCCGTTGTCCGGGGTGCCCTGCGGGTTCTGCAGGTTCTGCGGATTGCGGGACCGACCGACGGCGGTGTCCGCGGCGGTCTTGGACGCAGAAATGACATCCGTGCCCGTTCCGGCGGACGGCGGCCGGGAGCCGGATCCGCCGGTGCCGGATCCGCCACGGTAGGTGGGGCGCCTGGTGCTAGGCACCGGCGGCCTCGGCCGTCAGGGCCTCGACAATCAGAGGCCCGTAGGCCGTGACGTCACCGGCGCCGGCGGTCAGCACGATGTCCCCGGGCCCTGCGGCCGTCAGCAGTGCCTGCACAGCTTCCCCGTCGGGTCCGACAAGGCGGCCGCCTGAGCCCAGGTGCTCGGCGATCAGCCCGCTGGTGACCCCTGGAATGGGATCCTCGCGGGCAGGATAGATGTCCAGGACCAGGGCCGTGTCCGCCGTGTTGAGCGCTTCGGCGAACTCGCGGGCAAATTCGCGGGTCCGGGAAAACAGGTGCGGCTGGAAGAGCACGTGCACCTTGTGCTGCCCGGCGACGGCCCGTGCCGCGGACAGGGCGGCGCGGACTTCCGTGGGGTGGTGGGCATAGTCGTCGTAGACGCGGACGCCCCGGCCCTCCCCCTTGAACTCGAAACGGCGCGAGGCGCCGGAGAAGTGGGCCAGTGCCGCCGCAGCGGTGTCGGGCGCGACGCCGAGTTCGATCGCCACGGCGAAGGCGGCGGCAGCGTTGAGTGCGTTGTGCCGGCCCGGAACCTGGAGTTCGACGCCGAATGTGCCCGCCGTCGTCGAGATCCCCATCCGGCCAGGTCCCGCGTCGTGCAGCCGGATGGCGGCGTCGTCGGCGGTTCCGTAAAGCACCACGCGGGTGTTGCCGCGGGCCAGGGTGCGCTCCGCCAGTGCCCTGGCCCCGGGGTCGTCAGCGCACGCCACCAGGACGCCGTCCGCCGGGAGCAGGGCCGTGAAGCTGTCGAAGGAGGCATAGACGGCCTCGGCGGTGCCGTAGAAGTCCAAGTGGTCCGGCTCGACGTTGGTCACCACGGCGATCCTGGGGCGGTAGTTCAGGAAGGAGCCGTCCGACTCGTCGGCCTCGGCGACGAAGATGCCCGCCGTGCCGTGTGCCGCATTGACTCCGAGCGCCGGGACGTTGGCGCCGATCGCGAAGGACGGGTCCAGCCCGGCGCCCTGCAGCAGCACCGTGATCATGGAGGTCGTGGTGGACTTGCCGTGCGTTCCGGCGACTGCCACCACAGTGTCATCCGCCATCGTGGCGGCCAGCGCCTCGGAGCGGTGCAGCACCGGGAGTCCGGCGGCACGGGCCGCTGCGAGCTCGGGGTTGTCGGCCCGGATCGCGGAGCCGGCGACCACCGTCTGGGCGTCTCCCAGGTTGCCGGGAGCATAGCCGACGGCGATCCGCGCCCCGGCGGCCGCGAGGTCCGCCATGACGGGCAGCGACTTGGCGTCGGAGCCGCTCACCGGGATGCCGCGGGCCACCATGATGCGGGCAACGGCGGACATGCCGACGCCGCCGATGCCGATGAAGTGGACGCGGCCGAGGGATTCCAGGGCATGCGTGCCGTGTTGGGGCTGGGTCATTGCTCTACTGCTTCCTGCCGTGCTGGTTCGGGCCCTGCTGTTTCGGACGCTGCCGGTTCCCGCTGTGCTCGTTCGAAGACGCGACGTCGAGGATGAGATCGGCCATGCGCCGGTCGGCGTCGCGGATGCCGAGCTGTTCGGCGCTGGCTGCCATCCGGGCCAGCCTGTCCGTGTCCAGCAGCAGGGGAATGATGTTCCCGCTGATCCAGTCGGCGGAGAAGGCCTTGTCATCGACGATCAATGCGCCTCCCGCGGCGACCAGGCCCGCGGCGTTCAGCGCCTGCTCGCCGTTGCCGATGGGCAGGGGCACGAAAACGGCAGGCACGCCCACGGCGGCCACCTCGCAGACCGTGGCGGCTCCGGCACGGGCCAGCAGCAGGTCCGCCGCGGCATAGACGGTTTCCATGCCGTCGACGTACTCCACCTGCCGATAGCCTGGCGCGGCGAGCGGTTTGCCGTCGGCGTCGTGGACGGACTTGCCGCGGCCGGTGATGTGCAGGGTCTGCACGCCGGCGTCGGCGAGGGCCCCTACGGCCGCAGCGAGGGACCGGTTGATGCTCTGGGCGCCCGAGGACCCGCCCGTGACGATGAGCGTCGGCCGGTCCGCGTCCAGGCCGAGCGCCTGCCGTGCACCGGCCCGGGCGGCCGCGCGGTCGAGGCCGGAAATTTCGGGGCGCATGGGCATGCCTACGTGCCGGGCGGCGCGGCCCAGTTTGGTCGCGGCGAAGGCCACTGCCACGTGGGCGCCGAGGCCTGCGCCAACGCGGTTAGCCAGGCCGGGACGGGTGTTGGCCTCGTGGACCACGATCGGGATCTTCCGGCGCCGGGCAGCGAGGTACATCGGTGTGCACACGTACCCGCCGACCCCCACCAGGACGTCGGCGCCTGCCTCGTCCAGGATTGAACCCGCCTGCTTCACCGCACCGGCCATCCGGCCCGGCAGCCGGAGCAGGTCCGCGGAAGGCCTGCGCGGAAGCGGGACACGGCTGATGGTGGCAAGGTCCAGGCCGGCCGCCGGGACGAGCCGCGCTTCCATTCCGCCGGGGGTCCCGACAGCCAGGAGCTGCACTCCGGGCCGGGACTTCCGGAGGGCGCCGGCGATTGCCAGCAGCGGGCTGATATGGCCGGCGGTTCCGCCGCCGGCAAGGACTACGGACAAGGGCGACTCGGTGTTCATGAAGGGCTGTTTACGCTTTCGTACGGTTCTTGGCGGCGGGGCTCTTGGCGGGGCTCTTGGTGGCGGGGCTCTTGGCGGGGCTCTTGCCTGCGGGGGCCTTGGGTCGGGCTGCCGTGCGGGCGGCGGACCGGCTGGAGGCCGTGCTGGCGGCGGACCGGCTGGCGGCAGTCCTTGCAGCCCGGGCAGCGCGGGCCCTCCGGACGGAATTAGCGAAGGCGGCCGGGCCGAACCTGAGCATCTTCTTCGGCTGCATGCCGGGGTCCATCTGGGCCCGGGCCAGGGACAGGACGACGCCGATTGCGCACAGCGACATCAGCAGGGCCGAGCCGCCATAGGAAATGAAGGGCAATGGGACACCGATCACCGGTGCCAGCCCGGTGACCACGGCCATGTTGACGCTGGCCTGGCCCAGCAGCCAGACCATGATCGTGCCGGCCAGGACGCGGTGGAAGACATCGTGCTGGGCGACGACCACGCGGTAGATGGCGGTGCCGAGGATGGCGAACAGGACCAGGACGACGATCGTGCCGACCAGTCCGAGTTCCTCGCCGATGATCGCGAAAATGAAGTCGTTGTGTGCTTCCGGGATCCAGCTGTACTTCTGCCGGCTCTGGCCCAGTCCGACACCGAACCAGCCGCCGGATGCGAGCCCGTACAGGCCGTTGGTGGACTGGTAGTTCAGGTCGGAGCCGTCGGCGCAGGTCTGGCCCGTCCATGACAGGATGCGGCACATCCGGTTCGGGCTCGTGACGGCGAGGATCGTCGCGCCAAGGGCCAGGACCGCCCCGGCGAAGCCGAAAAGGTACAGCCGCACGCCGGCGAAGAACAGCGCGGCGGCCACGATGATCATCACGATCATGGCCGTCCCGAGGTCGTTTCCGGCCAGGATGAGGCCCAGGACCGCAATGGCGCCCGGGAGCACGACCGGAATGAGCGCGTGGCGCCATTCGTGGAGGAGCTTGGCCTTGCGGTCAAGCACGGTGGCCATCCAGAGCGCGAGGGCAAGCTTGGCGGCTTCGGAGGGCTGGAACGTGAACGGACCGACGTCGATCCAGTTCTGGTTGCCCAGCGCGCTGCGTCCCACGAGGAGAACAAGGCCCAACAGCGCAATGGCCAGGAAGATGAGCGGCCAGGCAAAGCGCCGTAGCCAGACGACGTTCACGCGGGAGAGGACAAGCATCGCGAAGACGCCAATCGCGGCGAATCCGCCCTGTTTGAGGGCGGCCGAGTACGGCGACTCCCCCGCGGCGATGGCTTCCACGCTGGAGGCCGAGAGGACCATCATGATCCCGATCGCCGTCAGCGCCAGGGTGGAGCCAAGGATCAGGTAGTACGTGGATCCGTTGCGGGACTTGCCGGTGCCTTCCAGCGCGGACCAGAATCCGCGGCTCCAGGCACGCACCCGGGCAGCGGGGGTGACGGCGGGGCCGCCGGCCGTTGGCCGTGCCGCCGAAGGGGCCGGACGGCCGGCGGGCGTGCCACTACTGGCCCCGCCTGCGGCGGATCGTGTCGTCGTCGTACGTGTGGGCGTGCTGACCATTGTTACTCCTCGCTGGTCTGAGCCTGCCCTTCCACGAGCTCGTGGACAGCTTCGATGAAGGCATCGCCACGGTGAGCATAGGAAGAGAACTGGTCCATGGAAGCAGCCGCCGGGGCCAGCAGCACAGTGTCCCCGGAGGCGGCCAGCTGCGCCGCCGAGGCAACGGCCTGGGCCATCACAGTCTCGCCGAAAATCGGCGAAGGGCCTGCGTCGGCTTTGGCCGTACCGGCAGTCTGCACGTCTTCAGTCTCGCCCTTGCCCTGCCCGATCACGGGGACATCCGGCGCGTGTCGCTTCAGGGCGGCCTGCAGGTCGCTGGAGTCCGCGCCGATCAGGACCACGGCCTTGAGCCGGCTGCCCTGTTCCTGGATCAGGGAGTCGTAATTCACGCCCTTGGACAAGCCTCCCGCGATCCACACCACATTCTGGAACGCGGACAACGAGGCGGCGGCGGCGTGGGGGTTGGTGGCTTTGGAATCGTTGATCCACAGCACACCCTCATGCCGGGCCACCAGCTGGATCCGGTGGTCTCCCGGAAGGTAGTTCAGCAGGCCCTGGCGCACAGCCGATGGCTCCACCCCGTAGGCCCTGACCAGGGCAGCGGCTGCCAGCGCGTTGGCCACCATGTGGCGCGGCGCCACCGGTCCCAGGTCGGCGATCGAGGCGAGTTCGGCCGCGCTGTCCTTGCGTTCGGCGATGAACGCCCGGTCAACCAGCAGCCCTTCCACGACGCCGAGCATGCTGATGGCCGGGGTCAGTGTGGTGAATCCCACGGCCCGGCAGCCTTCCACCACGTCCGCGTCCTCGACCATGCGTTCGGTCTCGATCTGCTCGGCGTTGTAGATGCACGCCTTCTGCGTGTTCGCGTAGACCTTGGCTTTGTCGGCCAGGTAGGAGGCGTAGGAGCCATGCCAGTCCACGTGGTCTTCAGCGACGTTGAGGCACACGCTGGCCACCGGCGACACCGAGTGGCTCCAGTGCAGCTGGAAGCTGGACAGTTCCACCGCGAAGGCGTCGTAGTCCACGGGATCGCGCAGGGCGTCCAGGATCGGGGTTCCGACGTTGCCTACGGCGATCGCTTTCAGGCCGGCGGCCTGAAGCATGGATTCGGTCAGGCCGACCGTGGTGGTCTTGCCGTTGGTGCCGGTGATGGCCAGCCAGTCGGCGGTCTTGCGTCCCTCGCGTTCGCGGAGCCGCCAGGCGAGCTCGACGTCGCCCCACACCGGAATGTGCGCCCGCGCCGCTGCGGCGAGCAGGGCCTGGTCCGGGCGCCAGCCCGGGGAAGTGACCACCAGGTCCGGCTTCTGCCCGTCGATCTTCGGAACGGACTCCACCGCTTCCTCGCCCAGCAGGACGTCCACGGCGCCGACGATCCGGAGCGTGTCGGCCTGGGCCAGCGCCTTGGCGCTGGTGGCGGCGTCCACCACCACCACCCGGGCGCCGAGTTCAATGAGGGTGTCGGCGGCGGCGAATCCGGAGACGCCGATGCCGGTGACCACGACGCGCAGGCCGGCCCAGTCGGAATCCCAGGTGGTGAGTCCCTGCAGCCGGGGCGAGGTGGTGAGCGGGGCGGGGATGGGACTGGTCACAGCAGCACCACCCATTCGGCGTAGAAGATGCCCAGGCCGGCGGCGACAAACAACCCGGACAGGATCCAGAACCGGACCACCACCGTGACTTCGGCCCAGCCCTTGAGTTCGAAGTGGTGCTGGAGCGGTGCCATCTTGAAGAACCGTTTGCCCTTGGTGATTTTGAAGTAGCCCACCTGGATGATGACCGAGAGCGTGATGAGGACGAAGAGCCCGCCGATGAAGGCCAGCAGCAGTTCAGTGCGGGACAGGATCGCGAAGGCTGCGACGGCGCCGCCGATGGCTAGAGAGCCGGTGTCGCCCATGAAGATCTTTGCTGGCGAGGTGTTCCACCACAGGAACCCGACCATCGCCGCGCTCAGGATGGCGGCCAGCAGGGCCAGGTCCAGAGGGTCGCGGACCGAGTAGCAGCCGCTGCCGGCCTGCCTCGGGGATCCGCAGGCCTGATTGCTTTGCCAGATGCCCATGAGCGTGTAGGCCCCGAACACCATGACGGAAGCGCCGGCGGCCAGGCCGTCGAGGCCGTCGGTGAGGTTCACGCCATTGGTCGCGGCCGTGACGATCAGGTTGGACCACAGCACGAACAAGATGGCGCCGAGCACGGTTCCGGCGAACGCGAGGTTAAGCCACGGAATATCGCGCACCAGCGAGATCTGGGTGGACGCCGGGGTCAGGCCCGCGGCATTCGGGAAGTTCAGCGCCAGCACGGCAAAGATGATGCCAACGGCGCCCTGGAGGATCAGCTTGGCCTTGGCGTCCAGGCCCAGGCTGCGCTGTTTGGAGATCTTGATGAAGTCATCCAGGAATCCGACCAGCCCCATGCCCACCATGAGGAAGAGCAGGAGAAGCCCGGAGGCGCTTGGCCCCGGTGAGTGCGGGTTCATCATCCACATGATCAGGTGCGTGAGCCCGTAACTGACCAGGACCGCCACGACCACCACGGTACCGCCCATTGTGGGTGTGCCCCGCTTGGTGTGGTGGGAGGTGGGTCCGTCGTCCCGGATGAATTGTCCGTAGCCCTTGCGGACCAGGAACCGGATGAACAGCGGGGTGCCCACAAACGCGAGGAGCAGCGCCATTCCGGCGCCCATCAGCAGTGCAATCACAGCTGTGCACTCCCTTCTGTGGCGGTGGCAGCAGTTCCCTCAGCAGGTCGCTCGGGAGAGTCTTGGGTGGCATGTGGGGGTAATGCTATCCGATCCCCCAAGTGGCGCAGCCCGATGCCGTTCGATGACTTGAACAGGACCAGGTCGCCGGGCTGGAGCTCGGCTTGGAGAAGCTCGTAGGCCTCGTCCGCCGTCTCGGCGAAAACGCATTCGTCGCCCCAGGAGCCTTCGTTGACGGCGGAGACATACAGCGACCGCGCCTCCCGGCCCACCACGACGAGCCGCGAGATGTTCAGCCGCACCACCTGGGTGCCGACTGCCATGTGCTCGCGGATGGAATCCGGGCCCAGTTCCAGCATGGCGCCCAGGACCGCCCAGGTGCGGCGGCCGCGGCCCAGTTCGGCCAGCGTCCGCAGTGCTGCCCGCATGGACTCCGGGTTGGCGTTGTAGGCATCGTTGATGACAGTCACGCCGTCGGGACGCTCCGTGCGCTCCATCCGCCAGCGGCTGGCGGCGGTCTGCGCGCTGAGCGAGGCCGCGATCTGCGCGCCGGGGATGCCGGCCGCGTGCGCCGCGGCCGCGGCCGCGAGGAGGTTGGCCATGTGATGGGCGCCGATCAGCTTGGCGGCGACGTGGTGCCGGGTTGGTCCTTGCTGTGCCGTCACCTCGGCGGGCAGGTAGAGCTCAAATTCCGGGTGGCCGTCGGCGTTCAGTTCCACATCCGCGGCTCTCACCACATCGGCTTGGGCCACGTCGGCCTGGATGGTGTTGTCCGGGCCGGTGCCGGCCGCGCGTGAGGTGTAGCCGAGCACGCGGGCCCGGGTCCGGGTGGCCATCGCGGCGACGCGGGAGTCGTCCAGGTTCAGCACGGCGGTGCCCCCGGCCGGGAGCGCCTCCACGAGTTCGCCCTTGGCGACAGCGATGTTCTCGACGCCGCCGAACTCGCCGGCGTGGGCGGAGCCGACGCCGAGGACGACGCCGATCTCCGGCCGGACCATGTCCGCGAGGTATTGGATGTGGCCGATGCCCGTGGCGCCCATCTCGATGACGAGGTAGCGGGTGTCGAAGTCGGCTTTGAAGACTGTGAGCGGCACGCCGATCTCGCCGTTGTAGGACCCTTGCGGTGCAACTGTGGCACCTTCGGCGCCGGCGGCCGTGAAGATTCCGGCGAGCAGGTCCTTCGTGGTGGTCTTGCCGGCGGAGCCGGTGATGCCGACCACGGTGAAAGCGGCGCCGGCCGCGGCGCGGCTGGTGCGGATCCGGCGGACGGCTTCGGCGGCCAGCGCGCCCATGGCGAGGACAGCGTCCTCAACGACGACGGCGGGATAGTCCGTTCCGGCGGCGTCGGCCACTTCGCGCTCCACGAGCGCCAATACGGCACCCCGGTCAAAGGCTGCGCCGACGAAGTCGTGTCCGTCGGCGTTCTCCCCCGGTTTGGCCACATAGAGGGAACCCGCCGTGGCCTCGCGGGAGTCGGTCACCACGGAGGCGGGGGTAATTCCCGGTTCCGCGGCGAGCCGGCCGTTGGTTATGTCGGCGATTTCCGCCGCTGTAAATGCAATCATCTCGGTTTAGGACTCTATCCGGTGGTCTTCGAGAACGGTGAATCCCCGTGCTGTCAAGGCGTTCCGAAGCTCCACCCGGTCATCCAGTGCCAGGTTGACTCCCTTGACTTCCTGCCAGACCTCGTGCCCGCGCCCGGCTACGAGGATGGTGTCCCCGGCTCCGGCGAGCTCTACGGCCTTCAGGATGGCGGCGTCGCGCGGGAAGACCTCCAGGACTGTGCAGTCCAGGCCTTCGTCATCCTTGGCCGCCAGGGCCCCGGCAAGGACGTCCGCGCGGATGGCCGCCGCGTCCTCGTCGTGGGGATCGTCGTCGCTGACAATCACGGTGTCCGCCAGCCGCGCCGCGATGGCCCCCATCGCGGGGCGTTTGCCCTGGTCCCGCTGTCCGGTGGCGCCGAAAACGATGATCACTTTGGATCCGGGTTCCGGGGACCGGACGGCTTCGAGGGCACGGGCCAGCGCGTCGGGGTTGTGCGCGAAGTCCACCACGGCGGCCGGGGCCGTGGACACGAGCTGCATCCGGCCCGGCACCGCAACGGTGAAGGGATCCGCGGCGTCGAGGGCGGCCTGCACCGCGGCCGGCTCGTGGCCGCCGGCGAGGACCATCACTGTGGCCAGCGCTGCATTGGCGACATTGAAGCCGCCCGGCAGGCCCGTGTGAACGCGCAGCTCGGCGCCGTCGCGGTGCCGGAGGACGAAGTCGGAGCCGAGGCCCCGCGGAGCAGTCCGGGCAACGGTCCAGTCCGCGGTCCCGTCGGCGTCAGCCGGCCCGGCGCCGTCGGCCCCGGCCGTGACCAGGGTCGTGACCGGGATTTCGGCGGCGGCCGCGAGCTTGCGGCCCCAGTCATCATCGATGGTCACGACGGCGGCGCGGGCGCGTTCCGGCGTGAACAGCCGGGCTTTGGTCTGGAAGTATTCCTCCATGGTCCCGTGCAGGTCCAGGTGGTCCTGGGTGAGGTTCGTGAAGCCGGCGACGTCGAACACCACGGCGTCGACGCGGTGGAAGGACACGGCGTGCGAGGAAACCTCCATGGAGGCGGCATCGAGCCCGCGTTCGCGCATGAGCGCCAGCAGCGCGTGCACATCCGTGGATTCGGGCGTGGTCAGCAGGCTCGGTATCGGCTCCCCGCCGGCCAGGATCTCAATCGTCCCGATCAGCCCGGTCCGCTTGCCCAGCGCCCGCAGCAGGGCATTGATGAAATAGGTGGTGGTGGTCTTGCCGTTGGTGCCTGTCACCCCGAAGAGGGCCGGCGCCCCGGCGCCGTCGGGCCTGCTCTGGTAGATGAGCGCGGACAGCCGGCCGACCACGCTGCGCGGCTCGTGGGCCAGCAGCACCGGGACGGCGATGTCATGGCCCAGGGCCAGCAGGCGCGCCCCGGCGTCGTCTGTCAGGACCGCCACGGCGCCAGCGTCGACGGCCTGGGACACGAAGTCGGCCCCGTGCCGTGTGGCGCCCGGCAGGGCCACGTACAGGTCTCCCGGGCGGACGGACCGGGAGTTCAGGGAGATCCCGATGACCTGGACGGAGCCGGACGCACCGGGAACGGCGACGCCAATCGCCGCGCCAATGGCTGCCAGCGGCACTGCGGCAACCGCAGTGGGCCGGAAGCCCTGGGTGGAGTCATGGCCGGACGGCGCGGAAGCATCGGGGTCGGTGAGCTCTGACAAAGTGGATCTCCGTTGTGGTGCTAGTGGATCGGGCACTGAACTAATCGGGCACTGAAAAAAATCGGGCACTGAAAAAAATCGGGCACTGAATGAATCGGCACTGGTAGATCGGGACCTGCGCACGCGGAAATGCTCCGGCGCGCAGGCAATGGGTGTGGCGTCGGCTGGTGACTTCCGGGTGCCAGGTGGAACAGGCGCTACTTGGCGTACTGCGGCAGCCGCGCGGGTTCGCCGGTGGAGGGCTGGACGTTGAATGTGCGCAGCGTCTGGCTCATCACCGAACGGAACACCGGTCCGTTGGTGATTCCGAAGATGCTTCCCTTGGGCCGTTGCAGGACCACCTCAACAATAAACCGCGGATCGTCCATGGGCGCCATTCCGATGATGGAGGCTGTATAGCCGCAGAACCCTGATTTGCCGTCGTCGCAGGGCGATTCGGATGTGCCGGTCTTGGCACCCACCCGGTACCCGTCGATGGCAGCCTCTTTGATCTCACCCTCGGTTACGGCGCTCTCAAGGATGTCGCGGACCTGTTTGGCCGTCTCCTTGGAGACGACCTGCTGCGGAGCCTTGGCCGGGACTTTTTCCTCGGCACCGTCCGGGTTGATGTAGCTGTCGATCAACCGGGGCTGGAGCATCACGCCGTCGTTGGCGATGCTCTGGTAGGCCCGGACGGTCTGGAGGGTGGTTTGGGCGACGCCCTGGCCGAAGAGCACGGTGTACTGCTGGCGCCCGTCCCACTGGTCGGCCGGGGTCAGGATGCCCTTGGATTCGGCCGGCAGACCGATGTCGGGGGCCTCTCCGATGCCGAACTTCCGCAGCCACTCATAACGCTGTTCCTTGCTCAGCCGCTGGCCCACCATGACTGTGCCCGTATTCATGGAGTAGCCGACAATGCCCGCCAGCGTCCGCTGCTCGGTGCCGTGTTCGAACGCGTCGCTGAAGGTCTGGCCGTCCACGGTGTAGGTCGGTGGAATGGTGAACCTGTCCAGAGGGCTGGACTTCCCTTCCTGGATCGCCGCTGCGGCCGTGATCATCTTCTCCACCGAGCCGGGCTCGTAGGCGGCGGTGACTGCCCGGACCCCGCGGTCCTCGGCGGCAACCTTGCCGGGGTCGTTCGGATCCGGGGAGTCGGTATCGGCCATGGCGACGATGTTTCCGGTCTTGGCGTCCTGGACCACAATCACACCCCACTCGGCGCTGAGCTTGTCCTTCTGGCTTTGGATCGCCTGCTGGGAAAAGTACTGCAGGTCCGAGTTCAGCGTGAGTTTGATGTCCTTGCCGTTCACCGCCGGCGTCAATTGGTCCACGCCCACCGGTATGCGCAGTCCGTCGGCGCCGATTTCAAACAGCCGCTTGCCCGGTGTGCCTTTGAGTACCTCGTCCTGGGTCTGTTCGAGGCCCGCCTGTCCGGTGCTGCCGTCCTTGAGGAAACCCACAATTCCGCCGGCCACGGAGCCGTTGGGATACACCCGCTTGCTGGTGCCTTCGGTGACGACGCCGGGAATCTGCAGCTTGGACACCTTATCCTCGACGTCCGGCTTCAGGTCCTTGGCCACGATGTAGTAGCGCTGGGTTCCTGTCAGGGCATCGCGGAGGGTGCCGCGGTCCATGCCGAGCACGGCGGCGAGTTCGGAGATGCCCTGGTCCCGGGTGACCTTGACGAGTTCGTCCTTGCCGTTGATGGTCTCGAACCGGCGGAAGGATTCGGTCTTGGTATTGACTGTCTGGTCCACCACGACGTTGTAGCGGATGACGCTGCTGGCCAGGACCGCGCCGGAGGAATCAAGGATGCTGCCGCGCTCCGCGGGCAGCACGGTGGGCGTGAGCCGGTTGTTGAGGGCGGCCTCAGCCAGTCCCCCGATGTCCAGGCCCTGGACCATGAACAGCTTGCCGCCGACCACCAGCAGGAGCGCCAGCATGATGCCCAGCCCCACGCGGAGCCGCCGGGTGGGGTTTGGGGCTTTCGCCTTGCTTGCCCTGCCGGAGTTCTTCGCCACGGTGAGTCCTTGCTGCTTGCCTTGCTGGTGGTCAGTGAACGTTACTGCCCCGGCGTCTTCTGTGCGGGGGCGGGAACCGAGCCGCCGTGGAGCTCCACGGCGGGGGCGGCGGGTTTCGGTACGGGCTTCACAGCTGCCGGCGCCTTGTCTGTGTCCGCCGGTTTGGTGTCTGCCGGCTTGGTGTCCGCCGCCTTGCGCTGGGCGAGAGGCTCGTTCTCCGTGGCCGGCGGGACCACCGTGAGCTGCCCGGCGACGGCCGGTGCAGCGATGACGGCGCCCGGGGCATCACCCTTGACGGCCGGCTTGGCCTTGCCGGTGACGTTGAGGGTGGAGAGGTCGATCTGGCCCTTGGCGACCGAAGCCACCATGCCCAGCTCCGTGGCCTTGGCCGCCAGGTTCTGCGGGGCGTCGAAGTTCTGCACCTGCTGGGTGAGGTCCTGGTTCTGCTTGGTCAGTGTGGTCTGTTCACTGCGGAGCTGGACCAGCTGGTACTGGGCGGAGGAAACGGAGATGTTCAGGACCAGCACGGCCATAAGGGCAATCGCCAGGAGTCCGAAGCAGAGCACCACGAACGGTGCGCGGCGCTTGCGCGGCACGGATCGGACCACCGACAGCGGGGTGCGTGCCTTGCGGGGCTGGTCAAGGCCGGGGCGGAGGCCGGGCAGGGCACGGGCAGTGGCGTCCTGGGCAACGGGGTAGCTGTTGACGGCGGCGGTGCTCATGCGGCTCTCCTGGCTTTGATGCGTTCGACGGCGCGCAGCCGGGCGGAAGCTGCGCGGGGGTTTTCGGCGATTTCAGCGGCGGTGGGTACCTCGGTGCCCTTTGTCAGGGTTTTGAGTTCGGCTTTGTGCTCTTCGAGTTCGACCGGGAAGCCGAGCGGCGCCGAGGACTTCGATCCGGCCTGGAAGAAGCCCTTGACGATCTTGTCTTCCAGGGAGTGGTAGGACATGACCACCACGCGGCCGCCGAGGGCGATGGCCTCGATCGCTGCCGGGATGGCGCGCTCGAGGACGTCCAGTTCCTCGTTGACCTCGATCCGGAGCGCCTGGAAAGTGCGCTTCGCGGGGTGGCCGCCGGATTTGGCGGCACCGGCTGGCACCACGGCCCGGATCTGGTCGACCAGTTCGCCGGTGGTGGTGAAGGGCTTTTCGGCGCGCGCGGCCACGATCCTGTTCGCGATGCGGCCGGCGAACTTCTCTTCGCCCCACTTCCGGATGATCCGGACGAGTTCTTCTTCGCTGTAGTTATTGACGACGTCGGCGGCCGTCTGGCCCCGGCTGGTGTCCATCCGCATGTCCAGGGGCGCGTCGAAGGAGTAGGCGAAGCCGCGCTCCCGCTCGTCCAGCTGGAGCGACGATACGCCGAGGTCCATGAGCACACCGTGGACTTCGGTGAAGCCCAGGTCTTCGAGGACGTCCGGGATTTCGTCGTAGACGGCGTGAACGAGGTCGGTCCGGTTCTCGAAGGGCGCCAGCCGGGCCCCCGCCAGTGCCAGGGCCTCCTCGTCGCGGTCGATGCCGATCAGGTGAAGGTCCGGGAAGCGCTCCAGGAGGGCCTCGGAGTGTCCGCCCATGCCGAGCGTCGCGTCGATCACCACGGGGGTCTCGCCGCGGCTCCGTGCGGCGTCGATGCCGGGGGCCAACAAATTGATGCACCGGTCCTTGAGGACCGGTACATGGCGTTCGGACGTCGGCTTCGCCTGGTCGGGATCCGTCATGCCTTCGTCCTTTCGTTGGCCTTGTTTGTTTTTGAGCTTGGCTTGTTGAGCTTTGCTGGTTGCGGATTGCTTGGTACTGCTCTTACGCAACGTTCCTTGGTCCAGATCCCCATCCGCGCCTATCCTGCGCCGGCCTGGCTCCGGGGAAGTGAGCCAGGACAACAACCGGATGGGCGGCTGGAGATCTCGATCAAGGAACGTTGTTTGCTGGTGGATCAGTGGGGGTTCAGAGAATCCCCGGGATGGCGTCGTCTGTTTCCGAGAAGGCGGTTTCCTTTTCGGCCAGGTACTCATTCCAGGCTTGGGCGTCCCAGATCTCTGCCCGGGATCCTGCGCCAATGACGGCGAGTTCCCGGCCAAGACCTGCATACTCCCGGAGCGCCGGCGGAATCGTCACGCGCCCCTGCTTGTCAGGTACCTCGTCCGAGGCTCCAGAGAGGAAAACACGGATGTAGTCACGTGCCTGCTTGGAGGAAATTGGAGCCTCCCGCATCTGCTCGTGAACCCGGCCGAATTCCGCCTCACTGAAGACGTAGATGCAACGCTCCTGGCCCCTTGTGAGAACCAGCCCGCTGGCAAGTTCCTCTCGGAACTTCGCGGGGAGGATAATTCGACCTTTTTCATCCAGACGCGGCGAATGTGTGCCGAGAAACACGGCCCACCGCCTGTCTGTTTTAGGAAGTCCAACGTCCCCTGTGCTGCCACTACCCTCTTACGTCCTCCACATTACTCCACATCGCTCCACAGTCAACGACACGCCCGGGATGTTTAGACAATTCTGCGGATGTTTATCCCCCTTCTTCCCAGCATTTGCAGGGAATCGGGACTGGCGGGGGAAAGTGGAGCGATTTTTCCCTGCTTGCCTCCCACCCCGCACCGATTGACGCGGCGCACCGGCGCGGGAGCGAATAATTCGGCGCGGTTGTCCCTTATTACGGCGCCATCGAAGCCAAATTCCAGCAATGCTGCAGCAAAGGTGCCGGAAATTACCGCCTTAAATGGCGAAAGACCCGCCGAAGCGGGTCTCGCGCCGCTCCCCGGCGGACCGGTGGCGGGAAGTGGAGGACTTTACGGGGCCGTCACTGAGCGGTTTAGGACTCGCCCCCGTGCCGTTCGTCCCAGCGCTGCTCGAGGTTGCTCATGAACGAACTCCGGGGCTTGCCCTGCTTGCGTCCGCCGGCTGCCCTGGACTTGCCCACCGCAGAACTGCGCATCGTGGCGAAATAGACTCCGGCGCCCATCACAACAAAGCCGAGGACCCCGACAAAGATGTTCTGCATCGACACCCCGACCAACAACAGCAGGACGCCCGCGAGAGTCGCGAGCACGCCGATGACTAGGTGGCGGGTGGACCATGAGCGTCCGGGGACCGATCCCATTGAGCTTGCAAACTTTGGGTCGTCCTCATGCAGCTGCTTCTCAAGTTGCTCCAGCAACTTCTGTTCGTGTTCCGAGAGCGGCATCACGACCTCCTCAAGTCTGCCAACGTCCGGGCATGACGTGGCCATTGCCCTAATTCCCTAACGCCCGGGATTCCGAAGTGGTTCCCCCGTCACCGCCATTGGTGAAAAGGGGGGCAATTCAGCTCTCCCGCGCCGGTCTTAGCTGGCCAGGTCGCCCGAACGGTCGATCCAGTAGTCCTAAACCTAGGTATTAATAAGGATAGATTGTCGCGGCCTGTTCTGAAAGACAGTCTTAAGGCCCTTTCGCCGCCGGAACACTTGGGAACGGGCGGCCCGCCGGGGTTCCGGCCGGGCTTACTCGGGGGCGCCCCCGGAATCCAGGAGCCGGGCCGGAAGGACTGACTTGTTGCCGAACTTCCGGGTGACAGCATCGAGGGCTTGTTCGGCGGCCCGCCAGTTGTCGTCCCGGCGGTCAAGACTGAGCTGAAGCGGGGCATCGGCGGCCTCTTCCAGCTGCTCGGCGCGGATGCCGACCAGCCGGACCGTCATGGGCCGCTCACCCACCGATTCCAGGAGCTGCACCGCCACCGCGTACAGGAGTTGGGCGCTGTCGATCGGTGTGCTCACGGTGCGGCTGCGGGTAATAGTGGAAAAGTCGGCGTAGCGCAGCTTGAGAGCCACGGTGCGGGCGTGCATGCCGGCACTGCGGAGGCGCTCCGCCGTCCGGTGCGAAAGCCGCAGCAGCTCCCTGTGAAGCAGCGCGTCATCCGCGGTGTCGGTGGCGAACGTCTCCTCGGCACCAATGCTCTTTTCCAGGCGGACCGGCGTCACGGGCCGTGGATCGATGCCCCAGGAGAGCCGGTAGACATGCTCCCCCGATGCGCCCAGCAGCTTGCGCAGGGAAGGCAGCGGCGACGCGGCCACGTCCGCCACCGTCCTGATGCCCCGGCGGGCCAGCACCTCCACGGTCTTGCCGCCGACTCCCCAGAGCGCACTGACGGGAAGGCTGTGCAGGTAGGGAACGGTTTCCTCCGGCCTGATCAGCAGCAGTCCGTCCGGTTTGCAGCGGGTGGACGCGATCTTGGCCACAAACTTGCTGGCGGCGATGCCCACTGATGCCGTAATGCCCAGCTCCCGGAACACGCGTGCCCTGATGAGTTCGCCAATCTCCCGTGGCGGCCCGAGCCTCCGGATGGCTCCCCCGACGTCCAGGAACGCCTCATCAACGCTGAGCGGCTCGACGAGGTCGGTGATGGAACCAAAGATTGCCATGATCTGGCCGGACACTTCGTAGTACAGCTTGTGGCGGGGCTCGATGATGACAGCAGAGGGGCACATCCGCGCCGCCACCACCATGGGCATCGCTGATCTGACGCCGAAGGCGCGGGCCTCATAGGATGCGGAGAGCACCACGGAGCGGTCTGCCGGGTAGCCCACAATCACGGGCTTTCCCTTCAGCTCGGGCCGGCTGCGCAACTCCACGGAGACGAAGAAGGCGTCCATGTCCACGTGCATGATGCTGCTGCGCCGCAGTTCCAGCAGGGAGTCCCCTCCCAGGCTGCCGGCGGGCTGGACCTGGGGCTGTGCATTCGAGGGCCCGTTGGGGTGCATATTCGTCTGCACTGTCTGCTGATTCTCTGCGTCCGGCCCCACGTCTTCAATCCTATGCCCGGGGACTGACTAAACTGGAGGCTGATTCCGCTTCAACCCCAGGAGGAAAGTCCCTGTGAAGGTATTTGGACAGCGCAAACGTGCCGCAGCCGCCATCGCGGCGGCTGGCGCGCTATTGGCCTTGGCCGCATGCACGCCTGCCGGCACCGGGAGCCCGGCGGCGTCGCCGGCGTCGACCCCGGACGCCTCTGCGCAGTCCTCCACCACGGCTCCCCCCAGCCCTTCCGCGGCGCCCGGCACGTCAGCCACAGTCGGCGCCCTCGTGCCCGGCTTCCCGCAGAAACTCCTGCCGCTGATGCCCGGGGCACAGGTGGTCTCCAGCAGCTTCGACAAAACCACGGTGCCGGCAACCGCGGCACTGGTCGGCAGCATCACCGCCCCCGCCGCCGATGTCCTGGCTTTCTACGCCAAGGGGCTGCAGGCGCAGGGCTTCAAGCCCGTACCCGGGGAAACCGTCGGTGCCCTGCCGTCCAAGGACTTCCTGCGCGGGGACAACGAAACCGTGAACATCTCCGTCATGCAGACAACTGGGGTGTCCACGTTCACGATCGGTGCGAACGTCGCTGCCGAGTCCGTCAAGTGAGTCTCGCCGAACAGCTGCGGCTCGAGCAGGCGGATTACGTGGCCGCCGTCGCCGGCAAGCTCACCGAGTTCCTGACCAGCCGCCAGGCAGTTATGGCCTCGATCTCCCAGGACATCGATCCGCTCATGGGCTCGATCTCAAACCTGGTCACGGGCGGAAAGCGCCTGCGGGCGCTCATGTGCTACTGGGGGTGGCGCGGCGCGGGCGGAGAAGCCGGCGCGGCCGAGGTGGTCACGGCCGGCTCGGCCCTGGAGCTGTTTCAGGCCGCGGCCCTGATCCACGATGACATCATTGACCGCTCGGACACCCGCCGGGGCGGACCCAGCGTCCACCGCAGGTTCATTGAACTGCATGAGGCCCAGGGCTGGGCGCTGGACAGCGAGCGGTTCGGCCACGCGGCAGCGATCCTGACCGGGGATCTGTGCCTGTCCTTCAGCGAGGAATCGTTCACGGAGATCGGACACCGGGCAGCCTCCGGCAGCCCGGCACGGCTGATCTTCAACCTCATGCGCGCAGAAGTCATGGCCGGGCAGTACCTCGACATCCTGGAAGAGGTCGCCGGGCCCCGGCGGGACCGCGCCGGGGCAGTCAGCCGGGCCCAGTCCATCATCCGGTTCAAGTCGGCCAAATATTCCACCGAGCACCCGCTCGCCCTCGGCGGCGCCCTGGCCGGCGCCGGCGACGAGCTGCTGCGCGGCTATTCCGCCTTCGCGCTGCCGCTCGGCGAGGCGTTCCAACTGCGGGACGATGTCCTTGGCGTCTTCGGTGACCCCGTCACCACCGGCAAACCTGCCGGGGACGATCTCCGTGAGGGCAAGCGCACGGTCCTGGTGGCCTTCGCCCTGGACCAGGCCTCGGCGGCTGAATCAGAGTTCATCGACGCCAAGCTGGGCAGCCCCGATCTCGGCGATGCGGACATCGAGGAGATCCGGCGGATCATCGTGGACTGCGGTGCACTCCAGGCCACGGAAGTGCTCATCGAGGAGTTCGGCAAGGCCGCCTTCGCCGCCCTGGACCTGCTGCCGCTTCAGGAGCTGCCCAAAACCGCGCTCCGGAGGCTGGCAGAAGCCACGGTCAGCCGCGCCGCTTAGCCCGGCCCCTCACGGCAGTACCGCCTTTTATAGGGTGCCTGGAAACGCCGCGGGCCGTGCACGGTGCAAGAGCAGTGCACGGCCCGTCAGGCACGTCCGGGGGATGCTGCCGGCGCAGTTGCTGCCGGTGTGCTTTTACCAGGCCAGTGATTGTGCCCTGCGGCGAATTTCGGTCTTGCGCCCTTCCCGCAGGGCGTCAATGGGCCGGCCGCGGAGGGAATCGTCCGGCGTAAAGAGCCAGTTGATCAGTTCCTCATCCGAGTATCCGGCGTCTGAGAGAACAACGATGGTGCCTTTCAGGCTCTCCACCGCATGCCCGTCCTGGATGAAAGCCGCAGGCACGGACCGGATGCGCCGGTCGCCGATTCTCACGGCCGCCAGCGCACGCTCGTCCAGCAATGCATGGACCTTGGTGATAGATACGTTCAGAAGCTGTGCGACATCGGGCAGGGGCAGCCATTCGCCCACGAGGCTTTCTACATTACTCACGCATAAAGATTGCCATGGCCGGTGCCCCGCCGCCTAGTCGGCATCCGCAGAATTCACCCTGCGGCCATGGCCGGTCCCGCCCAGCCGGAATGCCGCCCGGCAACACCGAGGGACTCCACTGGAACGACTTTCGGGCGACACTCCACCGGAATCCGGTTTGCGGAATGTCAAACGGTTCTTGTGCTAATTGCCAATTCATGAGAGATTCACATAGATCACATTTGTAACAGAAATAACTTTTGTCACACTGGTAACACCAGTTCTACCGGCCTGACCGCAGCGTTGCCGCTGAGAAGAGGATCTTTCCAATGACAACCTCACGTTCGCCACAGCTCCGTCCGGGGCGCAGCCTGCCGCTTATCGCGGCGACGACGGCGGCGCTTCCCGCCGTCGTGCTTTCCTCCCTGGCGATCGCCCAGCCTGCCGCAGCCGAATCGCGGGTGCGGTCGGTCCCGGCAACGCTCGCGGCAGCCATGCGTGCCCAGGCGAAGGCTGACGCGGCGACATCCCTGAAGGCGGCAGTGATCCCGGCTGCCTCCGTCCCGGTGACGCTGCCGAGCGCCTTGCGGCCCGCGCAGGCGGCTGCTCCGGCCGTCTACACGATCGCCCGCGGCGACACCATCAGTGCCATTGCCGGCCGCTACGGCCTGGACACGTTTGCCGTGCTCAAGCTGAACAACCTGCAGGCGAACACCATCATCTACCCGGGGCAGAAGATCAAGCTCACGGGCTCGTCGCCGGCGCCGGCAGCGCCCAAGCCGTCCGCACCGGCGAAGTCGACGCCGACAACGCCCGCCTCGGGCGGCAGCGTGTACGTCGTTAAGTCCGGCGACACCCTGAGCGCCATCGCCACCCGCCACGGCGTTGGGCTTTCCGAGATCTTCAAGTGGAACGGGCTCGGGATGAGCTCCGTGATCTATCCCGGCCAGAAGGTCAAGGTCGGCGGCGGTTCCAGCGCGCCGGCCCCCTCCGCACCGGTGACGGCCGCCGCACCCAAGCCGTCGGCGCCCGCGCCGGCCAGTTCCGGCTCCTACACCATCAAGGCCGGCGACACCCTCTCGGGCATCGCGGCCCGCAACGGTGTCAGGCTCTCGGACGTCCTGTCGGCCAACCGGCTGACAATGTCGAGCATCATCTACCCCGGCCAGAAGCTCGTCATCCCCGGCGCGTCGACCATCGCACCGGCATCGAGCACGCCTGCCACCACCACGCCCCTCGTGCCCAGCACGTTCCTCGGGTTCAGCTACCCGGCCGCGGTGGTCAGCTCGGCCAACCAGAACAAGGCGCTGCTCAATGCCTCTCCGGTGCCCACCCGCCAGCAGATGAAGTCGATCGTGGCGGACACGGCCCGGCGCATGGGCGTGGACGCCAGCCTTGCACTGGCTTTTGCCTTCCAGGAATCCGGCTTCGACCAGCGTGCCGTGTCACCGGCCAATGCGATCGGCACCATGCAGGTCATCCCGTCCTCCGGCGAATGGGCTTCCGATCTGGTGGGCCGCAAGTTGAACCTGCTCGATCCGTACGACAACGCCACGGCAGGCATCGCGATCATCCGCCAGTTGGTCCGCACGAGCCCGGATGTGGACACCGCAATTGCCGGCTACTACCAGGGCCAGTACTCGGTGAGCCAGAACGGCATGTTCGAGGACACCAAGGGCTACGTCGCCGCCATCAAGGCCAACCGGCAGCTGTTCGGCTAAACCCGGCCGTTCGGCCAACTACAGACTCCAGCACAGGCTCCCTTTCGGCGGAGCGTGACGCTACGGGCCCGGATCGCATGTTGATTCGGGCCCGTTTCTGTCCAGCGACTACGATTGTAAGGTGCAGGAATACGTGTCGGATGCTCTCGTAGGGAACCTGGTGGACAACCGCTACCAGGTTCAATCCAGGCTTGCCCGCGGCGGGATGTCCACCGTGTACCTCGCCACGGACCAGCGCCTTGAGCGTGATGTCGCGCTGAAGGTGCTCCATCCCCATCTGGCCGACGACCCGCAGTTCCTTGACCGGCTGGGCCGCGAAGCCAAGGCTGCCGCCCGGCTCTCCCACCCGCACGTCGTGGGCGTCCTGGACCAGGGCGAAGACGGCCGGCTCGCATATCTGGTGATGGAATTCATCAAGGGCCACACGCTGCGGGATGTCCTCAATGACAAGGGCGCCCTGTCGCCGCGGCTGGCCCTGGCGCTGATCGATCCGGTCGTCGAAGGCCTCGGCGCCGCGCACGCCGCCGGAATGATCCACCGGGACATCAAGCCCGAAAATGTCCTGATCGCCGACGACGGGCGGATCAAGCTTGGCGACTTCGGCCTGGCACGCGCTATCTCGACGTCGACGAGCACGGGCGCCCTGATCGGGACTGTCGCCTACATCTCCCCCGAACTTGTCCTGGGCAAACAGGCAGATGCCCGCAGCGACATCTATTCGGTCGGGATCATGCTCTACGAAATGATCACGGGCCGGCAGCCGTTCGAAGGCGACGTGCCCATCCAGGTCGCCTACCAGCACGTCAATTCCACCGTCGCAGCGCCTTCGCTGGAGGTGCCCGGGCTGGCCGCGGAGATCGACGAACTCGTCCAGTGGTGCACGGACCGGGACCCGGACAAGCGCCCCGTCGACGGCAGCGCCCTGTTGTCGGAACTGCGGCACATCAGGACCAACCTCAGCGACGCCGAACTCGACCTCCAGCCGCCGGCGGCCCGCAGCACCCTGCCGGCCGTGGCAGCACCGCCAACCCGGCCTCCGGGCGGTACCGGTCCGGCGTCGGACGCGCAGGCAACGGCCCACGTGCTGCCGCCCGCCGAAAGGCCCACGGAATTGCAGACTGAGGTATACGGCAGCCTCGCCCGGCCCACCGAGATGATTTCCCGCACCAGCGGCAACCCGACCACCGTGATGTCCGGTGCCCCGCGGCGTCCGGCCTACGGACCGTTGTCCACCCCGGACGAGGCGGCCTACGAAGGCGCCGGGTATGACGGCCCGGCGGAGAGCGCGGTTGCCCCCAGCAAACGCGCCCAGCGCAAGCTGGACCGGGACGAGGAGAAGGCGCGCCAGCGCGCGGCCGCCACGCCCACCAGGACCCTGCACGAGGGCAACCCCCGGCGCCGCGGCTTGCTGTGGATCGTCCTGCTCGTCGTCGCGGCGCTGCTCGCCGCCGTCGCCGGCTGGTTCTTCGGCATGGGTCCGGGGTCGCCGGGAACGATTCCCCCGGTGGCGAACAAGACCGTTGCCGAGGCCCAGGACCTGCTCCGCACCGCCGGCTTCCAATCCACCGTGAAGGATGTCTTCGACGACGACGTCTCGCCCGGGCTCGTGGTCGGCTCGGAGCCGACCGCCGGCGAGGTCATCCGCAAGTTCCAGCCGGTGTCGCTGGCCGTGTCCAAGGGCCCGGAGCTGTTCCCGCTGCCGGAACTGGCCGGCAAGAGCCTGGAGGAGGCCAAGACCACGCTCAACGGCGCCCAGATGGCTTTGGGCCCGATTACCGAGACCTTCGACGAGAAGGCACCTGCCGGAACCGTCCTTGCCCAGGCTCCGCGCAGCGGCAACCCGGTCAGGCACGGGACGCCAGTGGGCCTGACCGTCTCGAAGGGCCCGCAGCCCATCCCGGTCCCGGATGTCCGCGGGCAGGGGCAGGACGCCGCCGTTAAGTCCCTTGAGGATGCAGGCCTGAAGGCCGTGGTGGCCCCGGAAGCAGTGAACGACAGGAATGTCCCCGAGGGCGCGGTGCTGGCGCAGGACCCGGCCTCCGGCAACCTGACCAAGGGCGGCACCGTCACCTTGACCATCTCGAAGGGCCCGAAGCTCGTCGAGGTGCCCAGCTTCATCGGCAAGCAGGCCTCGGAGGCCCAGGAAGCCCTTGAGAAACTCGGCTTCAAGGTCCAGGTCGATAACATCCTCGGCGGTTTCTTCGGCACGGTCCGGGACCAGAATCCGGTGGACACGAAGGCCCCGGAAGGCTCGACCGTCACGCTCACCGTCGTCTGACTGGCACCCCGCTCCGGCCCCTGCTGCTCGCACAAGAAAGCTCCGCCCGGCTGCTGTAGCCGGGCGGAGCTTTTTGTCAGAATGCGTTCTGTGGGAAACGTTCTGCCGGAATGCGTTCTGCCGGACGCGTTCTGTCCATCAGTGCGTCAGCGCTTGGAGAGCGCTCCGGCCACCAGGAACGCCATCTCGAGCGACTGCATGTGGTTCAGGCGCGGATCGCAGACGGACTCGTAGCGGTCCAGGAAGGCTTCCTGGTCGATCGGGTCGGCTCCGCCGAGGCACTCGGCGACGTCGTCACCCGTCATCTCCACGTGCAGGCCGC
This sequence comes from Arthrobacter sp. P4_F11, assembly GCF_056401395.1. Classification (NCBI taxonomy): domain Bacteria; kingdom Bacillati; phylum Actinomycetota; class Actinomycetes; order Micrococcales; family Micrococcaceae; genus Arthrobacter; species Arthrobacter sp. P4_F11. Next base: position 17,925 of record NZ_JBFUJK010000020.1, on the reverse strand, counting down.
CGGGAACGGTGCCGAGCGCGTGGTGGACTTCGAAGAATCCGCGCACTTCGTCAATGACGTCGTCGAAATTGCGGGTCTTGTAGCCGTTGGGCGAGGTGACCGTGTTCCCGTGCATGGGGTCGGTGACCCAAAGGACCTGGGCTCCGGAGGCGGTGACGCGCTCGACGATCGCCGGCAGCTTCTCGCGGATGTTGCCCGCACCCATGCGGGTGATGAAGGTGAGCCGGCCGGGCTCCCGGTTCGGATCCAGCTTGTCGATCAGGCGCAGGGCGTCGTCGCCGCTGGTCGACGGGCCGAGCTTGACGCCGATCGGGTTGCGGACGCGGGAGAGGAAGTCGACGTGTGCGTGGTCCAGCTCGCGGGTCCGCTCCCCGATCCAGAGGAAGTGCGCGGAGGTGTCGTAGGGCAGCCCCGTGCGCGAGTCGATGCGGGTCAGGGCGCGCTCGTAGTCCAGCAGCAGGGCCTCGTGGCTCGCGTAGAATTCCACCCGCTTCAGGGCCTCGAAATCGGCACCGCAGGAGGCCATGAACTTGATGGCGCGGTCGATGTCCCGGGCCAGGGACTCGTAGCGGGCGTGGGCCGGGTTCTCGGTGAAGCCCTTGTTCCACTGGTGCACCAGGCGCAGGTCCGCGAAACCGCCCTGGGTGAAGGCGCGGATCAGGTTCAGCGTCGAAGCGGAGGTGTGGTAGGCCTTGAGCATCCGGCCGGCGTCGTGGGCGCGGGACTCGGGCGTGAAATCGTAGCCGTTGACGATGTCGCCCCGGTAGGCCGGCAGGGTGACGCCGTCGCGCGTTTCATCGTTGGAGGAGCGGGGCTTGGCGAACTGGCCAGCCATGCGGCCCATCTTGATGACGGGCATGGCCGCGCCGTAGGTCAGGACAACGGCCATCTGCAGGATGGTCCGGACGCGGGCGCTGATCTTGTCCGCCGTCGCGGCTTCGAAGGTCTCGGCGCAGTCGCCGCCCTGGAGCAGGAACGCCTTGCCCTGCGCGGCGGCGGCGAGCCGCTCGCGAAGAATGTCCACTTCGCCGGCGAACACAAGGGGCGGGAGGACGGAAAGTTCCTTGACGGACGCCTCGAACACAGCCGGGTCCGACCAGGTGGGCTGCTGCGAGGCCGGGAGCTCCCGCCAGTTGTCCAGTCCGGGATAGTTGGCGGCTCCGCTCTGGGCGGTGCTGGTCAGCGGGGAAACTGGTTTCTCAGATAGCTCGGTCACTATCTAAGGATAGTAGTCCCATCAAGGTTCGGGGGCCCTGCCTGTCATTGACAGCCCGGCTGCCGTCATATGGCGCCCGTGGCCCGCTCATGCGGGGCCGGGAACCTCCGGCCCCGCGTCCCCGGCAGCGGTTTCATTCGGGGTTTCCGGTGGGGCCGTGTTTGGGGCTTCGTTCGGGGTATTGCCGGCGGCCGCATCCTGCACCGCGTCAGGGCCGGCAAGGGTTTTGTCCGGGGCCGCGTCCTGCGCTTTGCCCGCCAGGCGGAGCTTTACGACGGCGGCGTACTCATCCACGTATTCCTGGCCGGAGAGGCGCATGAGTTCGTACATGATCTCGTCGGTCACTGAACGCTGGATCAGCCGGTCATCCTCCATGCCGTAGTAGCGGCTGAAGTCGAGCGGTTCGCCAAAGATCATGCCGATGCGGCGGATGTTGGGCACGCGCTTGCCGATCGGCTGGACTTTGTCCGTTCCGATCATTGCCACCGGGATGACCGGAACACGGGCCTGCAGCGCAAGGCGCGCAACCCCCACCTTGCCGCGGTAGAGGCGCCCGTCGGGGCTGCGGGTCCCCTCGGGGTAGATGCCCAGGAGGGAACCCTTCTTGAGCACGTCCATGCCGGCGTTCAGCGACTGCGCGGACGCGGCGCCCCCGGACCGGTCCATGGGGAGCTGGTTGGTGAGCCGGAAGAAGGCTGCGGTCAGCCTGCCCTTGATCCCGGTGCCGGTGAAGTATTCGGATTTCGCCAGGAACGCGACCGGCCGCGGCACCATGACCGGCATGAAGATGGAATCCGAGAAGGAGAGGTGGTTCGAGGCAAGGATCGCGGCGCCCTCGGCAGGGGCGTTGTCAAGGCCCTTGACCCAGGGCCGGAACAGCAGCCTGAGCACCGGCCCCAGGACAAACGTCTTCATGAACCAATAAAACACTCGGTGACCTCTCCGGAAGGCGTCTGGCCTGCGGCCCGAACCGGTCCGGCCAGGCTTCAATGGACACCTTACTCTAGTGAGTTTTGGCGCTAAGGGTGACACGATGGGCTCATGACTGAAAGCAGCACTTCCCCTGCGCCCGCCGCTTTCAGCTACCCCGGCCACGGCCCGAACGCCCGGACCGGTGTGGCCATCTGCCACGGCTTCACAGGCAGCCCGCTCAGCGTCCTGCCGTGGGCCCGCCACCTCGCCGCCCAGGGCTTCGCCGTATCGGTACCGCTTCTGCCCGGGCACGGCACCCACTGGCGGGACCTCGCCCGGCAGGGCTGGCAGGACTGGTACAGGAGCTTTGAAACGGCGTACCTGGACCTGGCCGCCCGGACTGATGACTGCTATGTCGCGGGACTGTCCATGGGCGGCACGATCGCCCTGCGTACCGCGGCCCGCCACAGCGTGGCCGGCGTGGCCGCCGTCAACCCCGGCCTGAGCTTCTATGACCGCAGGGTCCGGATCGTGGGACTGCTCAAGTACTTCCAGCGCACGACCACGCCCATCCAGGAGGAGAATTCCACGGCGGCCACCACTGACGACGGTGACTACTCCCTGACGCCGCTGGCCGCCGTCCACCAGTTGCGCCGGCTGTTCGCCGCGACCCTCCGGGACCTGCCGTCCGTCTCCGCCCCGGCCCTGGTGTTCAAGTCGGACACCGACGCCGTGGTCCCGCCGTCGTCCCTGGCGCTGCTGCGCAGGCGGCTCGGGTCCCGGGAACTCACGGTGGTTCCCCTTCCGCACAGCGGGCACGTTGCCACCCTGGACGCCGATGCGCCGCTACTCTTTGAAGAATCAGTGCGTTTTTTCCTGCAGCACGCCCACGCCATTTCGCCGCCCCGCGCCCCCTCGGAGACCCCATGAGCATCCTCCCGGACCACTCGCCGTTCAGCAGCCCGTTCACGGGAACCATCCCCCGGACCGGCGTCGTGGTCTCGCACGGCTTCACCGGTAGCCCGCACGGTGTGCGGGACTGGGCGTTGTCCCTGGCCGGTGCCGGGTTCGCCGTCCGGCTGCCCCTGCTGCCGGGGCACGGAACGAGCTGGCAGGAGCTGGCCAAGACCCGGTGGCAGGACTGGCATGCTGCCTTGGACGCGGCCTACCTGGAGCTTGCGGAAGAATGCGACGTCGTGGTCGTGGCGGGGCTGTCCATGGGCGGCGCCCTCGCGTTGCGGATCGCGGCCACCCGCCCCGTGGCGGGGGTGGTGGTGGTCAACCCCGGCCTGGTTATCGATGATCCCCGCGCCCCGCTGGCGGGCGTCTTGAAGTTTGTTCTCAAGAGCACCCCGGCGATCGCCAATGACATTCTCAAACCGGGCATGGATGAGTGCGCCTACCCGCGCACTCCGGTGGCCGCCGCGCACGAGCTCAACAAGATGTTCAAGGACACCGTGCGGCTGCTGCCCCGCGTCACGGCTCCGGTCCGGGTCTACCGTTCCACAGTGGACCATGTGGTGTCCGAGTCCAGCATGGAGGCCCTGCGCCGCGGGTTGACCAACGCCCCGCTCGAGGTGGTCCGGCTGGAAAACAGCTACCACGTCGCTACCATGGACAACGACGCGCCCGAGATCTTCCGTGGCACGGCCGAATTTGTCCGGTCCGTTGCAGCCGCCGCCGGTCCGGGCGCCGCCCGCGCCAGCCGGAAGGACACGGCCAATGACTAAACCGGACCCCGGCGTCCCGGACCCCGAGACCCCTGACCCCGACGACGCCCGGTCGCCTGGCGCTGACGCATCCGGCCTCCAGCGTCCGGGCACTACCCCGCCCCCTGAGGCGCAGGACCCGGCCGCCGCGGACGCACCGCTTGCCGATGACGACGCCGTGTGGCTGGATCTCGTCGCCAGGCTGGAAGGGGTCGGGGCAGCCGGGGACGAGGCAGTCGGGGGAACTGACGGCCCGGCCGGCGGAACGGACAGCGCCGCCGGCACCGGCGCTGGATCCGGCGCCGGCACCGGTGCGAACAGGTCGTTCAGCGATTTCGACCCGCTGGGCCTCGCCGGCGTCGCGCCGATCGAACTTTCCGCCAGGGAGCGGCTCGCCTCCGCCCCGGGGAACCCGGCCGCGGGCAGCAGTGAGGCACCGGACACCGCATCCGGCCCCCGGGACTACGAGGCCGACGACGACGATGGCGTGTTCGTCCCGGAGGAGCCGCCCAGCCTGGCCGGTGCAGATCCGATGACCGTCCTTGCCTGGATTGGCGCGGTGGGTGGCCCGATTGCGCTCGTGTTCTCGGCGATGTTCTGGCGGTCGGCCCCGACGCTGGCGATCGTGGGCATGGTGGCCGCGTTCGCGGCCTCCGTGGTGTTCCTGATCATGAAGCTGCCGGGCGAGAAGGACGAGCACGACGACGGGGCTCGCATCTAATCCACCCAGTCAGGACGCCAACCCGCGCACTGGTTGGTTCAGGGCGTAGGAAGGCACGCTACTGGGTGTGCATGCGGCTGCTGACCCGGGAGAGGTCTGCGGCGCCGATCAGCCCGGCGTTGGGTCCCAGGGCCGCCAGTTCGATCTCCGCCGCGGGGCGGAAGCCGCGGCCGGTGAGGTTCCGCGCGAAGGCCTTCCGGGCCGGCGCGACGAGCAGCTCGCCGGCGTCGCACAGTCCGCCGCCGATCACGAACTTGCCTGGGTCCAGTGCCGCTGCGAGGTTCGCCAGGCCAAGGCCCAGCCATTCCCCGACGTCTTCGAGGAGTTCGCGGGAGGTCTGGTCCCCGGCCTTGGCCAGCTCCGTCACGATCACGCCCGTAATGCGTCCCACGTCGCCGTCCACGGCCTTGAGCAGTTCCTGGGCAACCGGGGAATTCGCGGCGGCCAGTTCCCTGGCCTCGCGGCCGAGCGCATTGCCCGAGGCGTATTGTTCCCAGCAGCCGCGGTTGCCGCACTCGCAGCGGTGTCCGCCCGGCATGATGATCTGGTGGCCGAACTCCCCCGCCACACCGAAGCGGCCGCGTTCGAGCCGTCCGTCCATGACCATGGCCCCGCCGATTCCCGTTCCCAGGGTGATGCAGACCAGACGGTCCTGTCCCTGCCCGGCGCCGAAGCGCCATTCCGCCCAGGCGGCGGCGTCGGCGTCGTTGGTCAGCAGGACGGGGCGGCGCAGCAGCCGCTGCAGGTTCTCGCGCAGCGGTTCATTGCGCCAGGCCAGGTGCGGGCTGAAGAGGACAGTGCCGCCGTCGAGGTCCATCCAGCCGGCGGCGCCGATTCCGACCGACCAGATCCGGTGTCCGGCGCCCAGCTCTCCGACCAGTTCGACAATGACCTGTTCCACGGCGCGCGGGTCGTTGCCCGGGGTGGAGCGTTTGGCCTGGCTGAGGATCCTGCCCTCGGCGTCCACCACGCCGGCAGCAACCTTGGTTCCCCCGATGTCGACGCCGATCGCCAGGCCCTTGCGGCCCAGCCGCAGGTGTGAGCGGAGGTCGTGCCCGGCAGTGGCGGCCGCGGCGCCGGCCAGGGTCCTGCTTCGCCAGGCGGCGGTCCGACGGCGCAGGCCGGACTGCCGGCCGGGTGATGGTGTCTGCATGGTGCCCCATTCTATTCGCCGGGGCCGCAACGGCAGCGAAGGCCCGGCCGCATGACGCGGCAGCAGAGCGCCGCCCACGTGCCCGCAGCATCCCCGACTGGCGGAACGGCGGTCCCGACCGTAAAGTTACTGGCCAGTAGGTGTCGCAGAACACACCTTCGGGGGGCCGCATACTAGGCTTAGCGGTACCCCTTGCGGGCCTATGGATACCAAAGGAGCTGTCGTGCGAGAAATCATTGTCCCGCCCCTGGTGAATGTCGATCCGGACACCAATGTCACCGATCTAGTGGTGCGCCAGGCGGCCAAGGCCTCCAACCCTGCGCTGTTCTCGCGGCTCGACGCAGCCGGCCAGTGGCAGGACGTCCGCGCCACCGAATTCCTGGCCGACGTCTCGGCCCTCGCCAAGGGCCTCATGGCCAGCGGTGTGGCCGCCGGCGACCGGGTGGGCATCATGTCCCGCACCCGGTATGAATGGGCCCTGATCGACTTCGCCATCTGGTTCGCCGGCGCCGTCTCGGTCCCGATCTATGAAACCTCCTCCCCCTCCCAAGTGGCCTGGAACCTTGGCGACTCCGGCGCCGTGGCCGCATTTGGCGAATCGGCGCACCACGAGGACATCATCCGGCAGGCGGCCACCTCCGAGGGCCTCACCGCCCTGGGGCATGTCTGGCAACTCGAGGGCGACAGCCTGGACGAGGTCCGTGCGGCCGGAGCCGGCGTCAGCGATGCCGAGCTCGAAGCACGCCGCAGCCAGGCGTCCCTGAACGATGTCGCCACGATCATCTACACCTCGGGCACCACCGGCCGGCCCAAGGGCTGCGAGCTGACGCACGGCAACTTCGTGGAACTGTCCGAGAACGCGCTGGTCACGTCGCTGGGCACGATCGTCCACGAGCAGGCGCGGACCATCATGTTCCTGCCCATGGCCCACGTCTTCGCACGCTTCATCTCTGTGCTGGCAGTCGCGGCCGGCGTCACGGTGGCGCACACCCCGGATATCAAGAACCTGCTGCCGGATCTGCAGAGCTACAAACCGACCTTTATCCTCGCCGTCCCGCGCGTTTTCGAGAAGGTCTACAACTCGGCCCTGACCAAGGCCGAGGACGGCGGCAAGGGCGCCATCTTCCACCGCGCCGCGGACACCGCCATCGAATTCTCCCGGGCCCGGCAGGCCGGCAAGGTCGGGCTCGTACTGAAGCTCAAGCACGCCGTGTTCGACAAGCTCGTGTACAGCAAGCTCCGGGCCGCAATGGGCGGGAACGTCTCCCATGCCGTTTCCGGCGGCGGCCCGCTCGGTGAACGGCTGGGCCACTTCTTCCAGGGCATCGGCATGCAGATCCTGGAAGGGTACGGGCTGACTGAAACCACGGCCCCGGTCACGGTCAACACCCCCGACCTGATCAAGATCGGCACCGTCGGCGCCCCGATTCCGGGCAACTCCGTCAGGATCGCGGACGACGGCGAGATCCTCGCCAAGGGCGTGTGCGTCATGCGCGGCTACTACAAGCGCGATGACCTGTCCGCCGCGACCTTCGACGACGACGGCTGGTTCCGCACGGGAGACATCGGCCAGCTGGACGAGGCTGGATTCCTGACCATCACCGGGCGCAAGAAGGAAATCATCGTCACGGCCGGCGGAAAGAACGTGGTCCCTGCCCTGCTGGAAGACCAGATCCGGGCGGACGCGCTCGTCTCGCAGGTGCTCGTGGTGGGCGACAACCGCCCGTTCATCGGCGCCCTTGTGACCCTGGACGAGGAAGCCCTCCCCGGCTGGCTGGGCCGCCACGGGCTCCCGGCCTCGACCCCTCTCGCCGAGGCTGCCGTCAACCCCGCCGTCAAGGCCGCGGTCCAGGAGCTCATCAACCACGCCAACCAGTCTGTGTCCCAGGCCGAGGCGATCAAGTCCTTCCGGATCGTGCCGGCCGACTTCACCGAGGCCTCCGGACATCTGACCCCCTCCATGAAGGTCAAGCGGGCCCAGGTGCTCAAGGACTTCGAGAACGTGATCGAGGAAATGTACAGCGCCAAGCGACCCACTCTCGCCTAGGCTGCAACCGCGACCGCCCCGCACCAGAGCAACCCCCGCACCAGAGCAACGCGGGAGGCAGTGCTCGGCAGAAACACAAGGGTCCTTCCGGCGGAAGCCGGAAGGACCCTTCAGTGTTAATGGGGTGCGGGTTGCCGCGCTGCCGCTATTCGACGACCAGCAGCAGATCCCCGCCCTGGACCTGTTCGATCCCGGCGACGGCGAGCCGCGCGACGGTGCCGGCCACCGGCGTCGTGATGGACGCCTCCATCTTCATGGCCTCGATCGTGGCCACCGTGTCGCCGGCCTTGACGGTGTCCCCGGCCTTGACGGTGAGCGTGACGGCACCGGCGAACGGCGAGGCGACCTGGCCCGGCTGGGACGTGTCGGCGCGTTCGGCGGCCTTGACGTTGCTCACCACTGAACGGTCGCGGACCACCACCGGCCGGGACTGGCCGTTGAGCGTGCACATTACCGTGCGCATGCCCTTCTCGTCCGGCTCGGAGACGGCCTCGAGCGAGGCGATCAGCCGGACGCCCTTCTCGAGCTCGATCTCGTGCTCCGCGCCGCGCTGCAGCCCGAAGAGGTAGTCCCGCGTGTCCAGCACCGAAAGGTTGCCGTAGGACTCCACGCTCTTCTGGTAGTCCTTGGTGGGACCGGCGAAGAGCAGGCGGTTGAGCGTGCCCCGCCGGGTCTTGGAATCGCCGTTGAGCGCGGCGCTGTCCTCGGCGCTGATCTCGACGTCGCGGACCTTGACGGTGCGCCCCTGCAGCGCCTTGGTCCGGAAGGGCTCGGGCCAGCCGCCGGGCGGGTCACCGAGCTCGCCGGAGAGGAAGCCGATCACGGAATCCGGGACGTCGTACTTTTGCGGGTTCTCGTTGAAGTCTTCCGGGTCGGCGTTGAGGCCCACCAGGTGCAGGGCGAGGTCGCCCACCACCTTGGACGACGGGGTCACCTTGACCAGGCGGCCGAGGATCCGGTCCGCCGCGGTGTACATGTCCTCGATCGCCTCGAAACGCTCGCCCAGGCCCAGCGCCATCGCCTGCTGGCGCAGGTTGGAGAGCTGGCCGCCCGGAATTTCGTGCTGGTATACCCGGCCTGTAGGCCCCGGCAGTCCGGACTCGAACGGCGCGTAGACCCGGCGGACGGCCTCCCAGTAAGGCTCGAGGGCGCAGACGTTCGCCAGGCTAAGGCCGGTGTCGCGCGGCGTGTGGGCCAGTGCGGCGACGAGGGCCGAGGCCGAGGGCTGGCTGGTGGTTCCGGCCAGGGAGGCAGAGGCCACGTCTACGGCGTCCACGCCGGCATCCACGGCCGCGAGGAGCGTGGCCAGCTGGCCGCCGGCGGTGTCGTGGGTGTGCAGGTGGACGGGGAGGTCGAACCGCTCCCGCAGCGCCGAGACCAGGCGCGCCGCGGCAGCCGGACGAAGCAGTCCGGCCATGTCCTTGATCGCCAGGATGTGCGCCCCGGCGTCGACGATTTTCTGCGCCAGTTCCAGGTAGTAATCCAGGGTGTAGAGCGTTTCCTCCGGGTCCAGCATGTCCGCGGTGTAGCAGAGGGCAACCTCGGCGACGGCGGTACCAGTCTCGCGGACGGCCCGGATGGCCGGAGCCATCTGGTTGACGTCGTTGAGGGCGTCGAAGATCCGGAAAATGTCGATGCCCGTGGCGGCGGCCTCGTTGACGAACGCCACCGTGACCTCTTCCGGGTAGGGCGTGTAGCCGACGGTGTTGCGGCCGCGGAGCAGCATCTGCAGGCACAGGTTCGGCATGGCCTTGCGCAGGGCGGCAAGCCGGTCCCAGGGATCTTCGCCGAGGAAGCGCAGGGCGACGTCGTAGGTCGCCCCGCCCCAGGCCTCGACCGAGAGCAGCTCGGGGAGCAGCTTGGATTCTGCGGGACCGGCCGCCACGAGGTCCCGGGTGCGCACCCGGGTGGCGAGCAGGGACTGGTGCGCGTCGCGGAACGTGGTGTCTGTGACGGCCACGGCGTCCTGCGCGCGCAGGGCACGGGCAAACCCTTCGGGGCCGAGTTCCTGGAGACGCTGGCGGGACCCCGGCCGGGCCGCGGCGTCATCCAGGGCCGGTAGCTTGTCCGCCGGGTCCGTGTGGACCTTGAGTTCGCCGTTGGGCTTGTTGACCGTGACGTCGGCAAGCCAGGTCAGCAACTTGGTGCCGCGGTCGGCCGAAACCCGTGCCTTCAGCAGCTGGGGCCGTTCGTCAATGAACGAGGTGGCCACATCCCCGGCGACGAAGTCGGGATCGTCCAGGACAGCCTGCAGGAAGGAGATGTTGGTGGACACGCCGCGGATGCGGAACTCGGCGAGGGCGCGGCGTGCCCGGGCGACGGCGGCCGGGTAGTTGCGTCCGCGGCAGGTCAGCTTGACCAGCATGGAGTCGAAGTGCGGGCTGATCTCCGCGCCCGAGTAGACGGTGCCGCCGTCGAGCCGGACGCCGGCACCGCCGGCCGAGCGGTAGCCGGTGATCTTGCCGACGTCGGGCCGGAAGCCGTTGGCCGGGTCCTCCGTGGTGATGCGGCACTGCAGGGCGGCACCCTTGAGCTGGACGCTCTCCTGGGACAGGCCCAGGTCCGCGAGGCTCTCACCGGCGGCGATGCGCAGCTGCGCCTGGACGAGGTCGACGTCGGTGACTTCCTCGGTCACCGTGTGCTCGACCTGGATCCGGGGGTTCATTTCGATGAACACGTGCTGGCCGGCCCGCTCACCCACCGTGTCGACAAGGAATTCGACGGTACCGGCGTTGACGTAGTTCAGCGCCTTCGCGAACTTCACGGCGTCGCGGTACAGCGCCTGCCGGATGCCTTCGTCGAGATTCGGGGCGGGGGCGATCTCGATGACCTTCTGGTGGCGGCGCTGGATGGAACAGTCACGCTCGAAGAGGTGCATCACGTTGCCCTCCGCGTCGGCCAGGATCTGGACCTCGATGTGGCGCGGGCGCAGGACGGCCTGCTCCAGGAACATGGTGGGGTCGCCGAACGCGGCGTCGGCTTCGCGCATGGCGGCCTGCAGAGCCTCCGGAAGCGCCTCGCGGGTGTCCACGCGGCGCATGCCGCGCCCGCCGCCGCCGGCGACAGCCTTCGCAAAAATGGGGAAGCCGATTTCATCCGCGGCGGCGATCAGTTCGTCCAGGTCCTTCGACGGCTGGCTGGACTTGAGGACCGGGACGCCGGCCTTGCGCGCGGCCTCGAGGGCGGCAACCTTATTACCGGCGAGTTCCAGAACCTCGGCCGGCGGCCCGACGAAGGTGATGCCGGCCTCCTTCGCGGCCCGCGCCAGGCGCGGGTTCTCGGAGAGGAAACCGTAACCGGGGTAAATGGCGTCCGCCCCGGACTCCTTGGCGACGCGCACCACCTCATCAACGTCCAGGTAGGCCCGGACCGGGTGCCCCTCCTCGCCGATCAGATACGCCTCATCGGCCTTCTGGCGGTGAATGGAGTTGCGGTCCTCATGGGGAAACACAGCGACAGTCTTGGCACCCAGCTCGTAGCTCGCGCGGAAGGCGCGAATCGCGATTTCGCCGCGGTTGGCCACCAGAATCTTAGAAAACATACTTCTCCTGCTTCATCGCGGGCGTATCGGTAAGTGCTCACAGTGTCTAGGACCTGTGCGGGCAAACACAAATCATTGTGGCGACTGTCACAGCATTATCCGTCACGGACGCCGCGATGGGCAGGGCCTTGGCCTTAGAGCTTTCCCCGTCCGTCCGATTGGCGAGGTTCTGGCGCCCCACGCCGGATGAAACGGGTTTCGCCGGAGCATCAACATATGATGAGTGGGTGGGTGGCGCATGCACGCCCCGGCTCCGAAGAACGCAGGAGCCGGCACGACCCCGTCTCGGCAACCGGCGTTAGGTATTGGTTTTTCAAGTGCAAGTAGTGAGCATCAGCAGCCTCAAAGGCGGTGTCGGGAAGACATCCGTGACCACCGGACTGGCGTCGGCGGCATTGGCCGCCGGCATCCCCACCCTCGTCGTCGACCTTGATCCGCATGCTGACGCCAGCACGGCCCTGGGCGTGAGTCCGGACGATCAGCTCGATATCGGCAGGATGCTGAGGTCGCCGCGGCGGGCACATCTGGCGGACAACGTGGTCCCCAGCGGCTGGGTGGAACACGCCCGGATCAACGGCCGCGGCAACGCCAACGGCAGTGCGAAAGGCAGGATTCAGTCCGGCGCGGCAACCTCCGTCCTGGACGTGGCCGTCGGCTCCGCCTATACCGGCATCTACGACCGCCCCGACCTGGGCCGCCGCGACCTTCGCCGGCTTTCCACGGTCCTGGCCGGCGCCACGAACTACGCACTCGTCCTGGTCGACTGCCCCCCGTCACTGAACGGCCTGACCCGGATGGCGTGGTCCGCAAGCGACAAGGTGACCCTGGTGGCCGAGCCCGGGCTTTTCTCGGTGGCCGGCACAGAACGCACCATGCGCGCCATCCAGCTGTTCCGGCAGGAATTCGCCCCCAAGCTGTCCCCCGCCGGCATCGTGGCCAACAGGGTGCGCAGCAGTTCGGCCGAGCACACGTTCCGGCTCTCGGAGATGGAATCCATGTTCGGCCAGCTGCTGTTGAGCCCGCATATCCCGGAGCAGGCCAACTGGCAACAGATCCAAGGCGCGGCCCACTCCATCCACCACTGGCCCGGCGACTCGGCCAAGAATGCGGCCGGGCTCTTCGATGCCCTGCTGCAGAACCTGTTGAACCAGGGCAGCGTGGCCCCGGCCGGCGCTGTCCGCGACCGCAGCCTTCGGTAGCCCCGGACTGCCGTACACAGCCCAACAAAATGAGGCCGCCTTCCCTGTCCGGGAGGCGGCCTCAGTCGTTTCTGTGCTCAGTCGTGTCAGTACGCAGTCATGCCTGCAGCTGTGGGAGCTAGCCGATCTTGCGGGCCGCTCGGCGTTTGCTCAGCTCGTCGTCGGGAAAGGACTGGTCCGCGGCGTGTTCGCTGGGAAGGGCTGCGAGGCTTCCCTCAACTTCGCGCCATACGCGGCCGACGGCGATGCCGAACACCCCCTGGCCGCCCTGGACGAGATCGATGACTTCATCTGCCGACGTGCACTCGTAGACACTGGCGCCGTCGCTCATGAGCGTGATTTGGGCGAGGTCCTCGACGCCGCGCTCCCGCAGGTGTTCCACGGCGGTGCGGATCTGTTGCAGGGAGACGCCCGTGTCCAGGAGCCGTTTGACCACCTTGAGAACCAGAATGTCGCGGAAGCCGTAGAGCCGCTGCGAGCCGGAGCCGGCCGCGCCGCGGACGGCGGGCTCAACGAGTCCGGTGCGCGCCCAATAATCGAGTTGGCGGTAGGTAATGCCGGCCGCCTTGCAGGCGGTGGGTCCGCGGTAGCCCGCGTCCTCGTCCAGAACGGGGAGATCCTCGGTGAACAGCAGGCCTTGGGCACCGCTGGCGGGCACAGCAACGCCGGCCGTTGAGGCCTGCTTCAGCTCGCCTGCTTCGCCTTTCGGACTCACGTGGACCCTCCTTGTCGTGGGTTCCCATGGGATTGTTGCATCGGCAGCAATAGATGTGAACAGCTGCATGACACCGGATGAATACTTCATCCGTGTAATTCAGCCGGGCTGCACCTTCCAGTGTGACTTGCGCGGCTACCGTATGCAATGGGAACTTGTACCTCCGACGTTAGGCCTGCCAAGGCCCAAGGTCAAAGACGTTGGGGCTATTCCAAGGGCGTGTCGAAAGTTTCATCCTCGGCTTTAACGTTTGGTGCCGCCACAGCTGTCACGCACGTATCAGAAACACCAGCAGTCACAGGCACGCCCGCAATCGGGCAGGTTCCCTGGCGCCGGTTGCCTCGGCCGGCTCAGCCGCCGAAGTCTTCGGGTTCGACGTCGTCGAGGAACTCGCGGAAGCGCCGCAGTTCGCCTTCCTCGTCCACGGCGGGTCCGGGGTGCGTGTCCTCGCCCTCGTCGTGTTCGGTGATCCGGACGCCGGCCTCGTCCATGACGGCGTCGGCGCACCAGATCCGGCACTTGGCGCGCAGGGCAACGGCCAACCCATCGGAGGCCCGGGAGCTCACGGTGGTGCCGTTCTCGAACTGCAGCTGCCCGTAGAAGATGTTGTCCTCCACCGCCACGATGTTGACGCTGACGATGGTGTGGCCCAGGGCCTCGACAACGTCCACCAGGAGGTCGTGGGTCATCGGCCGGGGCGGGATGACCCCCTGCTGGGCCAGGGCGATGGCGCTGGCCTCCGGGGTCCCGATCCAGATGGGCACGTGGCGCTCACCATGGATTTCCTTGAGCAGGACAAGCGGCTGGTTGGACGGCAACTCGATCCGCACGCCGACAATCTCCACCTCAATCATCAGATGTCCATCCTTGAGATGCGGTCGTGGACCAGCGCCTGGTGCAAGGACAGGCAGAGGTCGCTGATTTCCCGGGCCGCCTCGGCGGCGCGGGCGTGGGAGGCTGCGTCCTTGCGGGAGGTCAGGGTGGCCACAGCACGCTCCACGAGCCCGAATTCGCGGTCGGCAGCGGCCTGGAAGGGCCGCAGGTGGCGGGGTTCCAGGCCATGGCTCTCCAGCTGGACGCAGGCCCGCGCGACCTGCAGCGCGTGTTCGTCGAATTTGCCGTTGACGTGCCCGATCAGGCCGTAGCTCAGGAGCGATTCCAGCAACGGGACGCTCGCCCCGGATTCCGCGCGCAGCTGCTCCTCGCTGAGCCTGCGTGCCCGGCTGTGCAGCTCGGAGGCGAGCTCCTCGGAGACAATCCGCGGGGACAACGTGACGCCTGCCGGCAGGTTCTCCGGCCGTTCGCCCCGGTCGATCGCATCAAGGTAGTCCTTGATGACCTTCAGCGGCAGGTACTGGTCACGCTGGAGTGAGAGGACGAAGCGCAGCCGTTCGACGTCGTTCTCGGAGTACTGACGGTAGCCGGCAGGTGTCCGCTGCGGGTTGATGAGTCCCTTTTCTTCAAGGAACCGGATTTTTGACGCAGTCATGCTGGGGAAGTCGTCGCTCAGTTGAGCCAGGACTTCCCCGATGTTCAGAACCTGGGGTCCGCGCCGATCCGCATGTGCCGTGGCCACAGGCAACTACCCCGGAATCAGACGTTGCCTGCTGCGCGGGCAGGGCTGAGGTAGAAGGTGAGGCGGAATTTGCCGATCTGGACCTCGTTGCCGGACTTCAGTTCCACCGAGTCCACGCGGTCGTGGTTGACGTAGGTGCCGTTCAGGCTCCCGGTGTCCACAACCTCAAAGCTGCGCGCGGTGCGGCGGAATTCAACGTGCCTGCGCGAGACAGTGACGTCGTCGAGGAAGATGTCGGCGTCCGGGTGGCGGCCCGCCGTGGTGACGTCGGAGTCCAGCAGGAACCGTGCACCGGCGTTGGGGCCGCTGTGCGCCACGAGCAGGGCCGATCCGAAGGGAAGGGCCTCAACCGCTGCCCGTTCCTCAGTCGAAAGCTTCGGCGTGAAATTGGGTTCGTCGCGCACCGGAGTGAGGTTGATCGACGTGGTCTCCGAAGCCTTCACTCCACCCGTGCCGTAACCGTCACCGGTGTCGTTCCGTTCGTGCCCAAACATTGAGTCCTCCTCATTCGTTGCAGGTGTCCCCCCTGCAAACAACGCATGCCGTCCGGAAAAGCCGTGCAGTCCCGGTAATGAGGCCCTTCGGCGGGGCGCGGCTTTGTTTTGTTATCCCAACAACACTCGCCGGCGGCCCCGGCCCGAATGACCTCTGTCTTTAGCCTACCTGCTGTTCATACTCGGATGCACTGAGCAAGGACTCGACCGCGTCGGCTTCTGCGAGCTTGATTTCGATCAGCCAGCCTTCACCGTACGGATCGGAGTTGATAAGGGCGGAATCGGTGTCCAGCGACTCGTTCCTGGCGACCACCTCGCCCGTCACCGGGGCGTAAATGTCGCTGACGCTCTTGGTGGATTCGACCTCTCCGACGACGTCGTTGGCCTTGATGGTGGTCCCGACCTCGGGCATCTGGGCGTAGACGACATCCCCGAGGGCGTCCTGGGCAAAATCAGTGATGCCGACGCGCACAACCCCGTCGGCGTTGGGGGCCGAAACCCATTCGTGTTCTGCGGTGTAGGACAGGTCTTCGGGAATGATGCTCATGACGGGCCTTTCATCGGGTCAATCACCTGGCGGCGGCAGTCGTTTGTTCTAGCCGCCGCTGAAAGTATAGGCATATCGGGCAGGGGCCGGGGAGGGATCTGCGAAGATGGTGCCATGGCAGAACTTGCTCCGCTGAAGGGCGGGAATGTGAACAACCGGGGCGCCGGGACCGTCCGGACACGCCAGGGTTAGGCCATGCCTGAGCTCCCTGAAGTTGCGGCCCTGACGGACTTTCTGGACGAGCACCTGCGCGGAGCAATGGTGCGGAAAATCCAGCCGGTCTCCTTCGCCGTGCTCAAGACGGCAGACCCTCCCTACTCCGATCTCCAGGGCAAGGCCGTCAGCGGCGTGAAAAGGTTCGGCAAGTTTGTCAGCGTGGAAGCGGACGGGCTGCATTTTGTCTTCCACCTCGCCCGGGCCGGCTGGGTCCGCTTCACGGACTCCCCTACCGACGCCCAGCTGAAAATGGGCAAGGGCCATATCGCGCTGCGGCTGACGTTCTCGGGCGATTCCGGCCCGGTGGGCATGGACCTGACCGAGGCGGGCACGAAAAAGAGCCTGGCGGTCTATGTGGTCCGGGATCCGCACGACGTGCCCGGCATCGCGGCGCTCGGACCGGATCCGTTCAGTCCGGACTTCGACGTCGATGCACTGGCCGGGATTCTCGGCTCCAGTTCCCAGCAGATCAAGGGCGTCCTCAGGAGCCAGGGCATCATCGCCGGGATTGGGAATGCGTACAGTGACGAGATCCTGCACGCCGCGAGGACTTCGCCGTTCGCGATCGCCAAGTCGCTGGACCGGACGGACGTGCAGCGCCTCTACGACGCCATCCACACCATTCTGGGAACGGCGGTGGCGGAGGCCAAGGGCAAGCCGCCCAACGAGCTCAAGGACACCAAGCGGAGCCACATGCGGGTCCATGGCCGGACCGGCGAACCGTGCCCGGTATGCGGGGACACGGTCCGGGAGGTTTCCTTTGCCGATTCCGCCCTGCAGTACTGCCCGACGTGCCAGACCAAAGGAAAGATTCTGGCCGACCGCCGGACGTCCCGCTTCCTGAAATAGCGGGCGCGAGTCAGCCGTCGGCCCGGGTTCCCCGCCTCCGGACAACTGCGGAACGGATCGGGCGGGCAACCCAGACCAGGGCGCCGGCCAACAAGGCTCCGCCGATTGTGAGGACGAACGGCAGCGGGCCCATGGATCCCGCGGTCGAAGCCTGCGATTCTGGCGTAGCGACCGGTTGGGATGGCGCTGCGCTCGGTCCGGGAGCCGCCATGGTGGCCGGAACAGCGGCTGTCGACGGTGCAGCGGTCGGCCCGGCGTCGGGAGTCATCGGTGCATCCACCGGCATCGCCACCTCGACCCGGGACTTGACGGCGGGATAAGGCCCGGCCGCCCCGGGGGTCAAGTCGAACTGAACGCCGGTCATCGGGGCTTGGACCGAGGCCTGCGATTCGAGGTTTCCCTTGGTGGCCGTCGCTGTAGCCGTTGCAGGCGCCGACGGGGTCGGAGACACGGCGGCCGTAGCCGTTGCAGGCGCCGACGGGGTCGGAGACACGGTGGCCGTAGCCGTCGCAGGCGCCGACGGGCTCGGAGACACGGTGGCCGTAGCCGTCGCAGGCGCCGACGGGCTCGGAGACACGGTGGCCGTAGCCGTCGCAGGCGCCGACGGGCTCGGAGACACGGTGGCCGTGGCGACCGGCGCCGCACTAAAGGTGCCAGGTTGCACCACCGCTGTGGGGGCCGATCTCCGGACAACGTAGGAGTAACCAAGCCTGATCCCGGTGACCCTGACAGTCAGCGTCTTGCCAGCGTCCGACCCCGTCACAACATAGCTGGATCCGTAGGCCCGACCGGCACCGGACCACGCGTACTTCAGGACCAACGGGGACGGGCCCCACATGCCGGGGTTCACGGTCAGGGTCGACCCGACCCTGGGGGTGCCGGTGATCGTGGGCGTGGACCTGACCAGCGCTCCCTTGATGACCGCCGCCGTCGGAAGGGACGTCCTCGAGTCAGGGGCGTGACCGGTCCGGGACGCGGTCACCTGGACCGTGAAGGTCGCGTACAGGTCGGAGGCGACCGGAACATAGGC
>NZ_JBFUJK010000019.1:0-105147 GCF_056401395.1 Arthrobacter sp. P4_F11 | reverse complement strand
AACTATGGACAACCGGCTAACACCGGTGACGCCCGACATTCCTAGACCAGCGGCACCCCTCCAGCCGAACACCTCGTCCTGCGGTAACCAACCCGCGCATATCAGCCAGACAGCGCTCCCTCGTCGAACATGACGCGCCAGCCAACCGGACGACGCCGAAGAACGGATACGAAAAGAGCGGTCCAAGACAAACCAGCCCTGGACCGCTCACCCTTGCCCTATTGACAAGAACACCTACATATCAGCTGTGGCAGTGTGCGCCGGCGTTGCCATCGCCATGGCAGCTTGAGGACTGTTGAGCGTTGGCCGGCACGTCCAGCACGGGGCTCCGGTCGAAGAAGCCCTCGGGGCGGAGCTTGAAGCCGACCGTGTCCACCGGCATGATGGGCCAGTCCTCGATCCGGGGGAAGTGGGTCAGGCCGAAGGTGTGCCACACCACGATGTCCTGGCCGTCGATGTCGCGGTCCTGGGCAATGTAGGCCGGCAGGCCTGCTCCCCCGGCGTGCTGGTTGACGAAGTCCCCCGTGGGGTACCGCTCCTCCTCCGCGAACCGGGTGACCCACAGGTCCTTCGTGGCAAAGGCCGCGCGCCTGGCGATGGAGGACTCCGGATCTGCCAGGAGAGTGGGCTGGCCCTGGGCATGCAGCTTGTAGCCCACGGGTTCGCCCAAGCGGTTGCGTGATTCCGGGTTGGAAATGATCCAGGTCCGGCCGCTGCGCGCGTCGGCTTCCCGGACGGCTTCCGACTCGCGCGCCAGGACAGTCCGCTTCCGGGAGAACGCGTTGCCGCGTTCGTTGCCCTCGCCCATTCCCTGGCGGACCACGTCTTCTTCTTCGACCCGGTTGGTGAGGCCGTCGACCGCCATATCGAGACGGGCGCTGAACAGGTGCTGGTGGTACGGCGCGCCCAAGCCCGGGGCGAGCTGGGAGATGTTGGCCGAGCCGCCTTCGGGGTAGGCGGAGGTGAAGACGACGCCGGTGGCCTTGGCCTCGAACTCGATGGTGCCGTCGAGGTAGAGGTACCAGTAGAAGCCGTAGTCGTAGTTGCCGATGGTGGTGAAGAACGAGATCACCAGGCGGCGGTTGCGGCGGGTGTAGTTGATGCCCGTCCAGAGGTCGCTGTGCTTGGCCAGGATCCCCCAGTCTTCCTCGTGCATGCAGATGCCGTTGCGGATCTCGCGGGGGTTGCCGAAGGCGTCACTGATGACGGGGCTGAGGTAGGTGATCTCGCCCAGGCAGTCGCAGCCCAGTTCCAGGGAGTTGGCGTACTGGCCCACGAGGTATTCGCCGGTGTCGAAGTAGTTCTGCCACGACCGGATCGGCGACGGGTCCCCGTACGGGACCACCATTTCGGCGATGGATGCGCGGTTGATGATGGGACGCAGGCGGCCGCCGTCCTCGAAGGCAAGGTTGTGCAGCACCACCCCCTCGCGGACGTCGAAGCCCACGTCGACACTCCACTTTTCCCATTCAACGTGGTTGCCGCCGGTGACCGTGAAGCTGGGCCCGTCCGGCTGCGTGATGTTGATCGGCTTCTGCGTGGTGCGCATCGGGCCGGTGAGCTCCGGATCGGTGTAGTTGCCGTGCTCCGCGGGAATCGGGACGGCGCCGGTGTCCAGCACCTGCGTCACTTCCTGGCTCACGACGTCGACATATGCCACGAGCCCGTCCACCGGGTGCGCCCAGGCGCTGTCCTCGGGGAAATCCTGCACGAAGGCCAGACCCCGAAGGATCCGGCGGCCCCTTTCCTCCGGGTACTCGAAGACGCCGGCGGACAGCGGGGCAACGCGGACCTTGCTGACGTCCAGACCGCGGCTGGCGAGGGCCTTGAGCCAGCGCTCGTCCGTGGCCAGGAGCTGTTCGACGACTTCGAATTCCTCCTCCAGAACCGGGAGCTCGCCGGTCACCGCCGTGTCCAGCTCGACGGCGGAAACCACCGTGCCGCTGGAGACCGAAACGGTCACATCGGCCGGCCTTCCCCCTGCGGCATCGTGCAGGAAGACCCGGAACCGCCGGTCCTCACTTTCGGCCGGCGCGTTCCGGGCGGGGTCCAGCAGACCGAGGTACGCGATGCGGCGGGTCTCGCCCAGCAGTCCCGCGGCACGCAGGATGCCCTGGACCGCGGTGATTTCGGCGCCCGTGGCCAGGCTGTGGGGGCTGTAAGGGGTACGGGTGTCAGTTTGTGCGGTCATCATGACGGCCTTCGTTCGGTGACCTTGGCGGGTCAGAACTTTATTTTCTATAGTTGTAGAGAATACGGAAATGTAAGCTGTGCCACAAGAGTCCGACGAAAAATATTTGGGGAGCTGTCCGGTGCCAAAGATTGTCGACCACGACCAGCGGCGGCTTGAACTCGTCGACGCCACGTGGCGGATCATCGCCCGGCTCGGGATTGAAAGTGCCACCATGCGGGAAATTGCCCTCGAGGCAGGATTCGCGAACGGCGCCCTCAAGCCGTACTTCCCCACCAAGGATGACCTGCTGACTTTCGCGTTCGGGCACGTCTTCAACCGCACCAACGACCGCATCGCAGGTGTCACCGCCGGGCAGGCCGGACTGGCGGCCCTGCGGTCGTTTTGCGTCGAGGTGCTGCCCTTGGATGAGGAGCGGATCAATGAGGCCCGGATTGTCATCCCGTTCTGGCAGAAGGCCATCAACGACCCCGGCAAGGCCCGGATCCACCGGGATTCGATGGAGCAGTGGCTTGCGGCGATGCGGCGGTTCCTTGCCGAGGCGCGGCAGACCGGCGCCGTCACCACTACCGTCGACGACGCCGCCCTGGCCGGGCAGCTGCTCAACCTCCTGCTCGGCGCGCAGATTACGGCGGCACTCACCCCGGAAGGCCAGGTGGAACTCGGGCTGAACGAGCAGCTGGAGGGCTTCCTGACCCTGCTGGGCTGCCAGGCCCGGTAATTGGGCCCGGGCGATCTTTTTTCGCCGGTTGTCGAAAAAAGATGACAGCGGCGGGCTGCGGCGCTACCCTGAAAGGACTGTGTCCCATGACACACTCCCAGAAATACGACGGCGTCAGGATCTCCTATGACCGCAGTTGCAGCCCGCCCCTCGCTCGGTCCCACGGGACAGGACGTTCGAACCAGCACGGCAGAATCCTTCGACCACTGGCGGCACCTCGTCGCGGAATCCTTCGTTCCCCTGGCCGCCTCGAGCGCAAATGCGGACAACTTCCACGGCCGCTTACGGGCCCGCAGGCTGGACCGCATGGCACTCGTCGAGGTCTCCTCCACAAGCCATGAGGTCCACCGCACACCGGCGCTGATTGCGCAGTCCAACCAGCGCTATTTCAAGCTCAACCTCCAGCTGCAGGGCACCGGGCTCCTCATCCAGGACAACCGCGAGGCAGTCCTGCATCCGGGAGATCTCTCCATTTATGACACCAGCCGCCCCTACACGCTTGCCTTCGAGGGCGACGCACGGCTCATGGTGCTGATGTTTCCCTGGGACGCACTGTCCCTGCCGCCGGAGTGCATCGCACAGCTTTCGGCCGTGCGTTTGGCCTCCGACGGGGGCCTCGCCGCCATCGTCGGGCCGTTCATTGCCCACCTCGCTGAGAACCTGGAGGCGCTGAGCGGCCCCAGCGGATCGCGGCTGGCCACCAACGCCCTTGATCTCGTCTCCACGATGCTGCATTCGGAACTGGACATGTCCCCCGACCGCATGAAACCCCAGGCCCTGTTGGCGGCATCCGTCCGCGAGTACATCGATGCCCACCTGGCCGATCCAATGCTGTCACCGGCGTCCATCGCGGCGGCCCATTTCATCTCCACCCGGCACCTGCACAACGTCTTCCATGAATCCGGGACCACCGTGGCGAGCTGGATCCGGACCCAGCGGCTGGAGGGGGCGCGCCGCGAACTGCGCGATCCGCTCCTGGCCGGAATGCCGGTCGGAGCCGTGGCCGCGCGCTGGGGCTTCCTGGATGCGGCCCATTTCAGCCGCTCCTTCCGGGATGCCTTCGGTGAGTCCCCCAGTGACTGGCGGCGCGGCGCCTGAGCCTGGCCTTCACCCCCTGCCGAGAGCACCTGCTGTCGTCAGCACCGCCGTTGTCGGCGCCGCGGAAACTACAAAGGCAGAGGGGGCGGTGCCGGATCTGTCCGGCACCGCCCCCTCTGCTTCCACTGCTGATGCCCACCGCCGCCCGTCAGACAGTGACCCCTGCGCGCGCGGCCCTGCCCTCCACGGCAATTTCCACCAGCACACCGGCGGTAAACACTATGGGTACGGTCAGCAGCAGGCCCACGGCCGTTTCGGCACTGCCGCCGATCAGAGCGGTGAAGTTGATGATGACGAGGGACAGGACCCAGCCAAGCAGCAGGGTGGCGAGCACCGGTGCCACCGCGGTCTGCCAGAGCTGGCCGGGCACCCTTTCCCGCCGGAAGTACGCGACGACGGCCAGCGAACAGAGCATGTAGAGCACCAGGAGCGCGGCCACGGCCAGCCCGCTGAACCAGGAAAAGAGGGTGAGGACAGGATCCAGGGACAGCACCGCGAACGGCGCCACGAGCAGGAAGGCGACCACGGTCTGGATCCGTGCAGCGACGGCGGGCGCCATGTGCCGGTTGGTCCGGGCCACTCCGCGGGGCATCGACCCGCGCAGGGCCAGCGAATGGAGGTAGCGGTTGATGCCGTTGTGGAAGGCGATGATGCCGGCCAGCAGGGAGGTCACGAGCAGCATGCCGGTGACCGTTCCGGCCCACGGCCCGAACAGCTCCACCATCGGCGTCAGCACGAACGCGGTGGAATCGCCCGATTCGAGGGCCGCGCCCGCGGCGTCGATGACATGCGAGGGTCCGTAGTAGCTGACCAGCATCCAAGAAATGAAGGAGAAGAAGACCGCGATGACGACTACCGAGAGGTATGTGGCCCGGGCTACGGTGCGGTGGGCGTCCTTGGCCTCGGCCGAGTAGATGGCCGTTGATTCGAAGCCGAACATGGAGGCGACGGCGAACATGATGGCAACGCCCGGGGCGCCTGCGCCGATCGCCGCGGGAGAGAAGGACGCCGCCAGGCTGATCCCCTCCGGCCCGCCGCCCCGCAACAGCACGGTGAACCCGAACATGAGCAGGATGGCGACCTCCAGGCCCACGAGCACCGCCAGGACCCGCGCCCCGAGTTCGATGTTGAGGGAGCCCAGCACCTGCACGCCCGCCATGGTGATGGCGGCCAGAAGCCACCAAGGGACCACGATCCCGGCAGATCCGAGGAGGCCCGAGAACGCCGCGCCGTACAATCCATACATCGCGGCCTGGACTGTGCTGTACGCGAGGAGCGCGAGCCACGCCGCTCCCGCGCCAACCTTGCGTCCGAAGGCGGCGGTGACATAGGCGTAGAAGGCGCCGTTGGCCTGGATCTTCCGGCTCATGGCCACGAAGCCGACCGCGAAGATCACGATGACGATGCCCACCACCAGATACGCGCCGGGGGCGCCGGCGCCGTTGCCGAGCGCTGCGGCCAGCGGTGACGCCCCGACGATTCCGGTCAACGGCGCCTGGGCTGACAAAACAAAGAAAAGAATGCCCATGACGCCGACGCTGCCGGCACGCAGCGCGGTGGAGTGCTCCGTGCGGGGGCTGGATTCTGCGGTCCGGGAATCTGAATTTGAAATACTCATCGGATCCTTCTTAACGGTCATGAGTCTGGGGAACGGCGGTCTGGGAAATGGGGGTGCGTTGCACCGTGAAATCCAGCATGGCAGGTGGCGCCCGTCACGCTGTTGTCGCTGAGCGACCGGTTGTTGTTCCTGAGCGTAGTCAGCACCAGGGCCGTCGCCGCCTGCACGGCCGGCCGGACGCCCTCCGGTCCGCAGCCTCGGGAAATTGCTTTCGGTGTTCCGTTCGCTCCCGCACAACAGCTCTTCGCGGATAGACAAGCCCCTCGGCCCCTCGCCGGAGCACGCTTGAAACAGCACTCTTAGGCCGCACCGGCCGCGTTCTCTGACCTACTCGATGTGGAGTACCCCCATGGAAACCTACGACGCCCTACTCGCCTCGATCACCCCGGTGGCCGGGGAAACCCGCACGATCTTTGACCCGGCCACCGGACAGCCGGTCGGCGAAGCACCGGTCCACACCGTTCAGGACCTCGAAGCCGCCATCGCCGCCGCAGCCGCCGCGCAGCCGGCCTGGGCTGCACTGGGCCACGACGCCCGGTCCGCCGCGCTGCTCAAGGCCGCCGACGCCGTCGAACGCTCCGCCGAGGAACTCGCCCGCCTGCTCTCCCGCGAGCAGGGCAAACCGCTGAACGGCCCGAACGCCCGCTTTGAGGTCGGCGCCTGCGCCGCCTGGCTCCGCGTCGCCGCCGGCACGCCCCTGGACCCCGAAACCGTGGTGGACGACGGCGAAACCCGCGCCGAACTGCACTACCGGCCCATCGGCGTCGTCGGCGCGATCGGCCCCTGGAACTGGCCCATGATGATCACCGTCTGGCAGCTCGCCCCAGCCCTGCGCATGGGCAACGCCGTCGTCATCAAGCCGTCCGAATACACCCCGCTGTCCGTCCTTGCCCTCGTCGAAGTCCTCAACCAGGAACTCCCCGAAGGCCTCCTCACGGCGGTCTCCGGCGGCCGTGACGTGGGCGAGGCCCTGGCCGGACACCCCACGATCGGCAAGATCATGTTCACCGGCTCCACCGCCACCGGCAAGGCCATCATCAAATCCTCCGCCGACACCGTCAAACGCCTCACCCTGGAGCTCGGCGGCAACGACGCCGGCATTGTCCTGCCCGACGCCGACCCGAAGGCGATCGCCGAGGGCCTGTTCTGGGGCGCCTTCATCAACACCGGCCAGACCTGCGCGGCGCTCAAGCGCCTCTACGTCCACGCCGACATCTATGACGCCGTCTGCGAGGAACTCACCACCGTCGCCCGGGCCATGCCCATGGGCAACGGACTCGACGAGGCCAACGTCCTGGGCCCGCTGCAGAACCGCCAGCAGTTCGACATCGTCGCCGGCCTCGTCGGGGCAGCCCGCGACTCCGGCGCCAGGATCCTGCTCGGCGGCAACCCGGAGAACGACCAGCCCGGGAACTTCTACCCCGCCACCCTGGTCGCGGACATCGCCAACAGCAACCCGCTGGTCGCGGAGGAGCAGTTCGGCCCCGCCCTGCCGATCATCCGCTACGGCACCGTGGACGAGGCCATCGTAATGGCCAACGCCGTCGACGTCGGCCTCGGCGCCTCGGTCTGGTCCTCCGACCCCGCCGAAGCCCGCAAGGTGGCGGCCCGGCTCGAGGCCGGCACCGTCTGGATCAACAAGCACGGCGCCGTGGACCCCCGCATCCCGTTCGGTGGCGCGAAGCAGTCCGGCTACGGACTCGAATTCGGTGTCGAAGGCCTCAAGGCCCTCGGCGTTCCGCAGGTCATCAACGGCTGACGCTGCACTTAGCAGGGGCCATCAGCGCAGCGCCTGCGGCACTGGTTCGTGCCGCAGGTAGCTGCGCCGGAACCGGCCGCTGCCGGCGGTCAGGGCCCGCAACTCCACCGCGTACCGCAACAGTTCCTGGTCCGGCACCTCGGCGCTGATCTCGGTGCCGTCGGCGCCGGCGGAGGTGGTTCCGGTCAGGCGTGCCCGCCGGGAGGACAAGTCGCTCATCACGGCGCCCACATGGTCCTCCGAAACGCTGATGGTCACGGACGAGACCGGTTCCAGGAACTGGATGCGGGTTGCCCCGGCCGCCTCCCGGAGGGCCAGCGCCCCGGCCGCCTGGAAGGCAGCATCGGAGGAATCCACGCTGTGCGTCTTGCCGCCGATCAGCGTTACCTTGATATCCACGACCGGGAACCCGGCCGAGACGCCTTTCTGCATCTGGGCCCGCACGCCCTTTTCCACCGAGGTGATGAACGGCCCGGGAATCACGCCGCCAACGGTCTTGTCGACAAACTCGAACCCGCCGCCACGGTCGAGTGGTTCCACCTCGATGTCGCACACCGCGTACTGGCCGTGGCCGCCGGATTGTTTGACGTAGCGCCCGTGCCCGGCGGCCGGCGCGGCAAACGTCTCCCGCAGCGGCGTGATGACCGGGACGCTCTGCAGGTTCACCCCTAGGTCCCGCAGCCTGCCCAGGACGACGTCGGCGTGCGCCTCGCCCATGCACCACAGGATCAGCTGGTGGGTTTCGGAGTTGCGTTCCACCCGCAGCGTCGGGTCCCCGGCCGTGACCTTCCCCAGGTTCCTGGCCAAGGCGTCCTCGTCGCCGTGCGTGGCGGCTTCGATGGCGACCGGCATAAGCGGGTCCGGCATGTCCCAGGCGGCCACCAGCAGCGGCAGCTCCTTGGCCGAAATCGTGTCGCCGGTCTCGGCGGTGCCCAGCTTGGTCAGCGCGCAGATATCCCCCGCGACGCAGAACGGCACTGGCCGCAGTCCTGATCCCAGCGGCGAGTAGAGGTGGGTGACCCGCTCGTCGCTGTCGTGGTCCTCGTGGCCGCGGTCGGCCATTCCGCGGCCGCCCACATGGATGGCGGCGTCCTCCCGCACCACGCCGGAGAAGACGCGCACCAGGCAGACGCGGCCAAGGAACGGGTCGATCGTCGTACGGACCACTTCACCGAGCAGCGGGCCGTCGGGGTCGCAGCCGAGCGCGCCGGCGGGCACCCCGTCGAGGTCGGTCGCTGCGGGGACGCCGCGCTCCGCCGGCGTCGGAAACGCACGCACCAGGACCTCGAGCAGTTCCGACAGGCCGAGTCCGGACTCCGCCGAGGCCGGCAGCACCGGATGGAAGGACCCGCGGGCCACCGCCGTCTCAAGATCGGTGATCAGGACGTCGGGGGCGATTTCCTCGCCTCCGAGGTAGCGCTCCATGAGCGTCTCGTCTTCGCTCTCGGCAATGATCCCTTCGATCAGCGCGCCCCGTGCGGACTCCGCGGCGGCGAGTTCGACGCCGGTCGCGGCCCGGGTGGCCGGCGCCGGTTCCGCATCACTGTAGTCGGAGACCGTGCCGGTCAGCAGTCCCAGCAGCCCGGTGACGGGACCGTCGGCGGGGACCGGCAGGTAGAGCGGAAGGATGGAGTCGCCGAATGCCAGGCGGCAGCGGGCGATGGCGGCGTCGAAATCCGCGCGCGGATGGTCCAGGCGGCTGATGACCACGGCCCGCGGCATCCCGAGCCGCTGGCACTCGCTCCAAAGCGCCGTGGTCGCTGCGTCGACATCGTCGGTGGCCGAGACGACGAACAGCACCGCATCCGCCGCCCGGAGCCCTGCCCTCAGCTCGCCGATGAAATCCGTATAGCCCGGAGTGTCCAGCAGGTTGACCTTGATGTCCCCCACCATCACCGGCACCACCGCGAGCGCCACGGAGCGCTGCTGCGCGATGGCGGAAGGATCCGAGTCGCTCACCGTAGTGCCCTCGGCGATCGAGCCCTTGCGGGTGATGGCTCCGGTGGCGGCAAGCAGTGCCTCGGTGAGCATCGTTTTTCCGGAACCGGAATGCCCCACGAGTGCTACATTGCGGACCTTGTCCGGCTGTTCCGGCGGCGCGACGCCGTTGGCGTCTGCCCGCCGGAGGTCAGACGTACCCCGGACCGGTCCCCTTGACGGCGTCTTGGCGCCTTTCGACGGCATGAGAACCTCCCGGCGTCGCATCCACTCGTGCCCTGCAGGGCCTTGTGTTAAGGATTGGACACCCTGGGACGCCCGGACAGCAAGGTCTTTTTCAGGCCGTGGCCGGAGCAACCAGGGAACCGGAGGCTGCCCGGTTCCGGAGCCAACGGCCCAGGGCCTTGCCTTTGCCCTTCCACCAGCTGTCCTCGTCGCTGCCATAGTGCCACCGGAAGATCACAGCGACCAGGACGAACACTCCGGCCGCGACCTCGGGCCAAGAGCCGGAGGCGGCATCGAGGAGCACGCTGACCGCCATGACCAGGATGGAAGGCAGCGCAAGTGTCCGGAACCACGTGTTGGCGACGTACCGGCTGCGGGATCGCGGCACGGAGACCGCGCGGACGAAATCGAAGCACAGGCAGACGACCACCAGGGCCTGCCCCAGGGACATCAGGATGTGCCCCGGCAGGGAGCCGGCAAACAGCACGGCCGCCTGGAGCCCCGGGCTCACGGCGTGCCCGTCAAAGAAGCTGGCCGTGAAGAATCGGCAGTGGACGGATCATACTCGGTTGAATCATGCATGCGATGCCCCCGGCGTCTACGCTGCTCCTGCGCTGGCTCCGCGCCCGGGCTTCCCGTAGGAGCTGTAGGCGTGTCATGCCAGCCTTTTCTGACACTCCAATTCAACGCGCGGAATGGGCATGAAGTCACGCAAATGAGGTACCCGACTATCGGATGGTCGGGTACCTGATTGCGTTCCGGTGTACTCGGTTCGCTCCTGCCGCTACTTGCCCCGGCGGATTCGCTCCACAGCCCGCCGGCCGGCTGATCGGGCAAAAAACAGACTTCTTGCTCCGTTGCTCCTGGTCGGCACACCTGCCCGGCACCAAGCCGCCCTGCTCAGCAGGGAAGCCTGGGGAAACAGCGAACGCGCCGCCGTCGACCAGCTCATCGCCGCCAGCAAGTAGGCCACGGCAGCCCCCCACCGGACGCAACAACAGGACGCAACAACAGCTGTGCCCGGGACCACTGGTCCCGGGCACAGCTGCGTGTCCTGGCCGATGAGTCCTAGCCCATGCCCCTCGGCCGCCACACCACCAGCGCCTGCGACCGCGCCTGCGGACGCTTGCCGCGGGCCAGGCTGACGACGTCGCCGGCAGTTCCTGCGGCGAAGATCCGCGAATCGGCCCCTTGGCGGCGCCGGCCCAGCTCCTCAGTCAGTTCGCCGACCCGGCGCTGCAGGGCGGCCACCTGGTTCTCCAGCTGCAGGATCCGCTTGATGCCCTCGAGCGAGACCCCCTCCTGGGAGAGCCGCTGGACCTCGCGGAGCATGTTCACATCCCGCTGCGAGTAACGCCGCGACTTGCCCGGGGCACGGCTGGGCGAAACGATGCCCAGCCGGTCGTACTGGCGCAGCGTCTGCGGGTGCATGTCCGCCAGTTCCGCGGCAACGGAGATGACGAAGATCGGCTGGTCGAAGTCGATGGCCATGGCTGGATCCCGTTCCTAGAGCCGGGCCTTGGCTGTCAGGCCCGCGCGGACGTCCTCATTGGCGGTGGCCGTGGCGAAGGCCTTCACGGCCTCCTCCGCTTCCTTGTTCAGCTTCCGCGGAACAGCGACGTCGATCGTCACCAGCAGGTCGCCGGTGGCTTTGGCGTGCTTGACGCCGCGGCCCTTGACGCGCAGGGTCCTGCCCGAGGGCGTCCCTGCCGGAACCCTGACCTTGACCGTGTCGCCGTCGATCGTCGGAACCTCGATGTCGGCGCCCAGGGCCGCCTCCGGGAAGGAGACCGGGACGTGGATCCGGAGGTTGTCGCCGTCGCGGACGTAGAATTCGTGCGGCTTTACCGAGACGGTGACCATGAGGTCGCCGTTGCCGGCGGGCGCGTACTGCCCCTTGCCGCGGACGCGGACCTTTTGTCCGTCCTTGATGCCGGCCGGGATGCGGACGTCGATGACCTCGCCGTCCGGTTCACGCAGGCCGATCGTGGTGCCGCGGATGGACCCGCCGAATGAGATCGAGGTCGACGCGGTGCGGTCCGAGCCCTTCTGCGGGGCCCGCTGGAAGGACTGGCCCCCGCCGCCGAATCCGCCGCCGCCGAAGAGATCTGCGAACTCGGGCGGAATGCCGCCGGCCGTGCTGTAACCGCCCGAATGGCGGCCCCCGCCGCCGGTAAAGAGCCCGCCGAAGAGGTCCTCGAAGCCAGCTCCGCCGCCGGCCCCGCCGCTTCCGCCGGGGGCAAAGCGTGCACCGCCGCCCATGGCCCGGATGGCGTCGTACTGCTGGCGCTCATCGGGATCCGAGAGCACGGAATAGGCCTCGGAGATGTCCTTGAACTTCTTCTCCGACGCGACGTTCCCCGCATTGGTGTCCGGGTGGTGCTGCCGGGCAAGTTTGCGGTAGGCCTTCTTGATGTCGGCGTCGGAAGCGTCCTTGGCGACACCAAGGATCTTGTAGAAGTCCTTGTCCACCCAGTCCTGGCTAGCCAATGGCGTTTCCTTTCAAATCTGTTCTTAACGAACTCTCCGCGATGCATGGGCCCCCGCCCCTTCGCCGGGTGGCTCGGGATCTACGATCCCAAGCCACCCGGCTTCGACAGGCCCGATGCCACTCCCGGGGCCCATGCATCGCTCCGAGCTTGTGATCATCTCACCTTAGGTGACGCGAACGCTGAACGCCGGAGCGGATGAGGGGGCCCGGGAGTGGCATCGGGCCTGCCGGAGCGTGGTGGCAAAGTCCGTAAGGACTTTGCCACCACGCGTAGGGGCGGGGCCCCCTTATCCGCGAAGGCGTGGGCGCAACCTACGCCGGTACCGCCACGATCACCTGGGCCGCGCGGAGGACACGGTCGCCGGACTTGTAGCCCGAGCGCAGCACCTGGCTGACGGTATCGATTTCGATATCCGTGCCAGGCTGCTGGATGAGGGCCTCGTGGATGGTCGGATCGAACTCCACGCCGGTCTCATCGATGCGGACCAGTCCGTACGTCTTCAGCGCAGCCTCCAGTTTGGCGGCGATCGCGGCGAAGGGGCCGTCCGCGAGGTCGCCGTGCTGGCGGGCGGCGTCGACGTCGTCCAGCACCGGGAGCAGGGAGTTCAGGACGCCGATGACGGCCATCTCCCCCGCCACGGCCCGGTCGCGTTCGACCCGCTTGCGGTAGTTGACGTACTCGGCCTGCAGCCGGCGGAGGTCATTCCTGAGCTCCTCCGCCGCGGCCGCGTCAACGCCCTGCGCTACAGATTCCGCGGCGGGCACCTCAACACTGTTGAGGATGTCCTCTGCCTGGGACAGGGCGTCCCCGGAGTCTGCCGCGGCAGCGGCGTGATCCTGGCCGGGGTGGCGGGCCTGGCCGGTCTTCGGATCAACCTTGCGGTTATCGTGGATCACCGGCTTCTGCGGCTCGTTCTCCTGCTGTTCCGCGTCGCGCCGGCTCTCGGAAGAACCGTGCTCTTCTTCGTTACCGTGGTGCGGCATAATTACTTCTTCTCGTCTTCGTCAACGATTTCGGCGTCGACGATGTCCTCATCGGAACCGGCTGCCTGCTCGCCCGCGGGGGCACCCTCCGCGCCGGTGGCGCCGTCGGGGGATCCGGCGTGGGCATAGATGGCTTCGCCGAGCTTGCTCTGGGAAGCCTGCAGCTTCTCAAACGCGGTCTTCACTGCGGCGTCATCGGTGCCTTCGAGGGCCTTCTTGAGGGCGTCGACGTCGGCCTTGACCTCGGTCTTGACCTCTTCGGGCAGCTTGTCGGCGTTGTCAGCGATCAGCTTGTCCACGGAGTAGGCGAGCTGCTCGGCCGTGTTGCGGGTGTCGGTTGCCTCGCGGCGGGCCTTGTCCTCGGCTGCGTGCTCTTCGGCGTCGTGGACCATGCGGTCGATGTCTTCCTTGGACAGCGCGGTGCCGCCGGTGATGGTCATGGACTGTTCCTTGCCGGTGCCCTTGTCCTTCGCCGAAACGTGCACGATGCCGTTGGCGTCAATGTCGAAGGTGACCTCGACCTGCGGAACGCCGCGGGGGGCCGGCGCGATACCGGTCAGTTCGAAGGTGCCCAGCGGCTTGTTGTCGCGGGTGAACTCACGCTCGCCCTGGAAGACCTGGATGGCCACGGACGGCTGGTTGTCATCCGCGGTGGTGAAGGTTTCGCTCCGCTTGGTCGGGATGGCGGTGTTGCGCTCGATCAGGTGCGTCATGATGCCGCCCTTGGTTTCGATGCCCAGGGACAACGGGGTGACGTCGATCAGCAGCACGTCCTTGCGCTCGCCCTTGAGAACACCGGCCTGCAGGGCGGCGCCGACGGCGACGACCTCATCGGGGTTGACGCCCTTGTTGGGCTCCTTGCCGCCGGCCAGTTCCTTGACGAGGTCGTAGACGGCCGGCATGCGGGTGGAGCCGCCGACGAGCACGATGTGGTCGATCTCGGAGAGCTTGATGCCGGCTTCCTTGATGACGTCCTGGAACGGCTTCTTGGTGCGGTCCAGCAGGTCCTTGGTGAGGTCCTGGAACTTGGCGCGGGTCAGCTGCTCGTCCAGGTGGACCGGGCCGTCGGGGGTGACGGACAGGTACTGGAGGGAAACGTTGGTGCTGGAGGAGGAGGAGAGTTCCTTCTTGGCCTGCTCCGCGGCTTCGCGGAGACGCTGCAGGGCAATCTTGTCCTTCGTGAGGTCGATGCCCTTGACCTTGAGCTGGTTCAGCAGGTATTCAACGACGCGCTGGTCCCAGTCGTCGCCGCCGAGGTGGTTGTCACCGGCGGTGGCGCGGACCTGGATGGTGGAGAAGTTGTCCTCATCCTTGCCGACCTCCAGGAGGGAGACGTCGAAGGTTCCGCCGCCGAGGTCGAAGACCAGGATGAGTTCGTCTTCCTTGCCCTTGTCCAGGCCGTAGGCCAGGGCGGCCGCAGTGGGCTCGTTGACGATGCGCAGGACGTTCAGGCCGGCGATTTCTCCGGCCTCCTTGGTGGCCTGGCGCTGGGCGTCGTTAAAGTAGGCCGGCACGGTGACGACGGCGTCGGTGACCTTTTCACCGAGGTAGGACTCGGCGTCGTTCTTAAGCTTCATGAGGATACGGGCGGAAATTTCCTGCGCCGTGTACTTCTTGTCGTCAATGGCGACGGTCCAGTCAGTGCCCATGTGGCGCTTGACGGACGCGATGGTGCGGTCAATGTTGTTGACGGCCTGGCGCTTGGCGATCTCGCCGACCAGGACCTCTCCGGACTTGGAGAAGGCAACAACCGACGGCGTGGTGCGGCCACCCTCGGCGTTGGCAATGACGGTGGGCTCGCCACCTTCGAGAACGGAGACGACGGAGTTAGTGGTTCCGAGGTCAATACCTACTGCACGTGACATGGATTGTTTCCTTACTTCCTAGGAATCTTGCGGAGATGGCCGCGGACCCGCAGTGGCTCTAACCGCAGTGGGTCCGACCGTTATTGAGCGATCTACACTCAACTTTACCCAGAGGGGGACATAAGTCAATTTAAAGTTGAGCGAAGTCGACTCAACCCTGCTTACCCGTCCCGCCCGAGGCAACTCCTCGCCGCCTAAATTCCCCTCAATCCAGCCCTTCCGGCGCGTCCCGGGCGGCGTTTCGCCCTGCGCGAACCTGCACGCTGGGCGCAGGGGCGCAGACCTGGCGAGGGGACCAGCCGGCGCCCGCGCCGGCTGGTCCCGCCAGCTTTTGGTCCCGCTAGTTGTCGCCCCGAGCGGCGTCGCCGTCGGCAGGCTCTCCCGTTGCCGGCGGGGCGGATCGCTCGGGACGGGACGTACCGGCGCTGCCGTAGTCGCCTTCGGGGTATTCACCTTCCTCGGCGACGCCGGCCGACTCACCGGCGACGCCGGCGGGCTCACCTGAGACCCCGCCCTCGCCGTAGTCGCCCTCGGGATAGTCGCCTTCCACGTCGCCGACGACGGCGGCTCCGGCCACACCGGCCTCGCCATAGTCCCCCGCCGCGTACTCCCCCTCGACGGCGGTGGGCGGGACCTGGCCGGCCGTGCCGGCGGAGCCGTAGTCGCCCTCAACGTATTGCCCCTCAGGTGCTGCGGCCTCTACCTCAACTTCCGCGGGACCGGCATCGACGTTCCGCGCCGCCGCTTCTCCGGGGACATTCTCTTCAGGCGTGTTCTCTGCAGGCCTGTTCTCTTCAGGCCTGGTCTCTTCAGACATGGATGGATCCTTCCTGGACGCATCTGGCGCGCCCGTGCGGGCGCAGGGGCAGTCTATCGAGCGCCACGGCAGGGCAACAGGGGAACCTGGTTTACCTGGCAGTGCCGGCCGCCGGCAGGCCCGCGACGTCGGCCAGCACCGCGAGGTGGTGGCCGAAGAGCTCCTCCCGGGCAGTGAACGTGCCTGGGCCGTACTGGCCGAAAACCTCGAAACTGACGGCGCCGAAGAGTGAGGTCCAGGCCAGTGCGCCGCGGGCCAGGAGGTCATCCGGCACCGCCAGGCCGAACTCGGCGCGGATTTTCGCCAGGTCCCCCGCCAGCCCGGCGGCCATGGCAGGACCCTGCCGGCCGGTCGCGGCGAGCCGCCCGGCCCGGAAGGCGCCGTCGAGGATTCCAATGAGGGCCGTAATCACCCTCGTCCCGGGGCCGGTGGTCCGCTCCGCCGGGGCCTGGTAACCGGGCACCGGACTGCCAAAGAGCAGGGCGTAGCGCGATGGCTCGCGCACCGCCCAGTCCCGCACCGCGCCGCCCAGCGCCGCGAAGCGCCCGCCGAAGTCTTCCTCCGGCACGGCCCCGACGGCGGCATCCACCGCATCGCCAAGTTCGTTGTACGCATCAATCAGCAGAAGGGTCAGCAGTTCCTCGCGGCTCTCCACGTAGCGGTAGACCGCCGAAGAGACGACCCCGAGATCACGGGCCACGGCACGGAGGGACAGCGCGGCGGCCCCGTGCAGCGCCAGATGCTCCCGGCCCAGGCGGACGATATCGGCCACCGTCTGGGCGCGGGCACGCTCGCGCGGGGTGCGCAGCCGCACCGCCGCCGGGGCCGCTCCGGCCGGGCCGGCCGCAACGCCGGCGTCTGTCGCGCCCGCAATCCTGTCCTCTGGCATGAGTCCAGCATTCCACATCCAAGAGCACTGTCAACAAATGTGAGCACCGCTCTTGACTTGCCGGCAACGGTGTCGCATCCTGAATGGGAGAGCACTGCTCTCGTTATTGAAAAGGAGATCGGAATGTCCCAACCTGCAGCCTCCGGGCACCAACCGTCCAGGCTCCACGTCGTCACAGGGGCCGGCCCGGTGGGCTGGACCGTCGCCGAACAGTTGGCAGCGGCGGGACACCGGGTGCGCCTCCTGACAAGGTCCGGCAGCGGACCCGCCCACCCGCTGGTGGAACGAGTGTCGATCGACGTGTCCGAGCCCGCCCGGCTCGGCGAGGCCTTCCAGGGCGCCGCGGCCGTTTTTCACTGCATCCACGGCTCGCGGTACAACGCCGAGGTGTGGGCCAGGGAACTCCCGGCCGCCGAGCTGAATGTGTTCGCTGCGGCGGGCGCAGCGGGCGCCGTCGTGGTCTTCCCGGAAAGCCTGTACTCCTACAGCACCCCGGAAAACATCATGACCGAGGACAGCCCCCGGCAGGCGCAGGGCGGCAAGCGCGGAGTCCGGACCGCACTGCTCGCAGCCCGGGCGGCCTCCCCCACCACCACCGTGAGCATGGTGGCCGGCGATTTCTTCGGGCCGCGGGTCCGCAACTCGCACGCCGGCGAGCGCATGGTCCGGCCCGTCGCGGCCGGCAAGCCAATGCAGGTGATCGGGCGGGCGGACCAGCCGCATTCCTTCACGTACGTTCCGGACCTCGCAGCCGCCATGATTGCGGCGGCTGACAGGCCTCAGGTGTGGAACCGGGTATGGCATGCGCCCACCGGACCTGCACTGACCCAGCGCGAGATCGCGGGGGCATTCGCCAAGGCGGCCGGCGCCCGGGCACCGCGTGTTACCGGAGTTCCCGGGTGGGCGGTGAGGGCAATGGGAGTGTTTTCTCCGGATATGCGGGACCTGGCCGAGACCCTGTACCAGTTCGAGCACCCCTTCGTCATGGATTCCATGGCGAGCCAGGCTGCCCTGGGTCTGACACCGACCCCGCTGGACGAGGCAGCCGCCGCCACCGTCGCCTGGTGGAGGGACGGCGGGCGGTGACTGGCGGACAGTGACGGCGGCTGCGGTCTTCGGTTCCGCCTAGCGGACCCCGGCCTCCTCGTTTTCAGCCGGATCTGCCTTCGGATTTTCGGCGGACAGCGTGACCCGGGCGCCATCGCGGGCAGCGGCCCCGCGCCCGGGCCGGCCGGGCTTGCCGGGCCACCAAAGCCGCGGGCCGATGTCGTAGGCCAGCGCGGGCACCAGCAGCGAGCGGACCAGCACCGTGTCCAGCAGGACGCCGAACGCGACGATGAAGGCGAGCTGGACCAGGAACATGATCGGGATGACGCCGAGGGCCGCGAAGGTGGCCGCCAGGACCACCCCGGCAGAGGTGATGACCCCGCCTGTCACTACGAGGCCGCGCAGGATGCCGGCTCGGGTGCCGTGCTTGAGGGATTCTTCCCGGACCCGGCTCATCAGGAAGATGTTGTAGTCGACGCCCAGTGCCACGAGGAAGACGAAGCCGAACAGGGGCACCGTCGCGTCCGCGCCCGGGAAGCCGAAGACATTGTTGAACACGAAGGCGGAGACGCCCATCGCCGCGGCATAGGACAGGACCACGGAGGCGACCAGCAGGACCGGCGCGAGCACCGAGCGCAGCAGCAGCATGAGAATGACCAGGATGACGCCCAAGACCACCGGGATGATGGTGACGAGGTCGCGCTGGGCAGTGGTGTTGGTATCCAGCGCCGTGGCCGTCACACCGCCGACCAGCACACCGCTGTCTATCTTCTTCAGGTCCTGGCGGAGCGACACCACGGCGTTTTCGGCCTCAGCGGAGTCCGCGGCGTGGTTCAGCGTCGCGTTGATCAGGACCTTCCCGTCCCTGATTGCGGGGGCAGCCGGCGCGCCCGGGGCGCCGGTGATGACCGGGGCGCCGCCTTCGGCCAGCAGATAGGCGTCTCCGACGCCGTCGCTGGTCTGCAGCTTCGCCAGAACGTCCTGGGCGTTTGCCTCGTCGGCCACGATCACCGCAGGGCTGCCGGACCCGGCGTCGAAGTGCCGGCCCAGGGCATCCTGCCCGTCGACGGCATTGGAGGCGGTGAGGATGACGTCGGTCTGGGCGACGCCGTTGGCTTTAAGCTGCAGGAGGCCGGTAGCGGCTACCAGGAGCAGCAGCACCGAGGCGACCCAGACCGTGCGCGGCCGGCGGGATACGAGCGAACCGGTGGCCCGCCAGAGTCCCTTCTGGCCCTCGAGGCCGGTGACCAGTTCCGGTTCCCGATCGGTTTCCGGGAGCAGCTTGGGCCGGAACGGCCAGAACGCGGCCCGGCCCAGCAGTGCCATCAGGGCCGGCAGCAGGGTCAGGGCGGCGAAGAGCGCGCAGAGGATGCCCGCCGCCGCCACCGGGCCGAGGGCCTTGTTGGAGTTGAGGTCGGAGAACAGCAGGCAGAGCAGCGCGATGATTACCGTAGCGCCGGAGGCCAGGATCGGTTCCCAGGCCGCCTTCCATGCGGTGACGGCGGCGGCCGTCCGGTTGGTGGTGTGGGTCAGGGCTTCGCGGAACCGGGCCACATACAGCAGTGCGTAGTCGGTGGCTGCGCCGATCACCAGGATGGACAGGATGCCCTGGCTCTGGCCGTTCAACTGGATCCAGCCGGCCTTGGCCATGCCGAACACCAGCAGGATCGCGGCGCACAGCGCGAAGACCGAGGTGAACAGCACCATGACGGGCAGCAGCAGGGAGCGGTAGACAATCAGCAGGATCAGGAACACGGCGCCCAGGGCCACGAGCAGCAGGATGCCGTCAATGCCGGCAAAGGCACTCACAAGGTCCGCGGTGAGCCCGGCCGGTCCGGTGACGAAGGTCTGCATTCCGGCCGGCGCGGACGCCCGGACCTCGTTGCGCAGTTCTTTGACCACCGTTTTCACTTCCGCCGAGGAAGCAATGGGCACCACGAACTGGACTGCCTTGGCGTCCTCGGAGGGGATGGGACCGATCACCGTACTCCCGGCTTGCAGGGCCTCCAGCTTGCCTTTGAGGGCCGCGGTCTCGCGGAGCTGGTCCGGAGTGAAAGCGGAGTCACTCTCAACCACGATCACTGCCGGGATCTCCTTGGAGTCCCTGAACTTGGCCTGCCAGTCCGCGGCCTCGGTGGCCTCGGCTCCGGCGGGAAGGAACGATGCCTGGTCATTGGATGACACCTCGCTCAGGCGGCCGAATGTAGGGCCGCCGACGCCGGCGATGGCCAGCCAGGCCAGGACGAGCACTGCGGGGACCAGCCAGCGCAGCCAGAACGGGACACGGGTCGCCGCGGACGAAGTCGTTTTCATGTTTCCTTCCAGGGTGCGCCTCGGAGTGGGAGCAGAGATCAACTCCATAGTAGACTATCTCCATCATAGAGATAACCCATTGGCCGGGGCACCGGAGGAGAATAGAGACAGCCTGCGTCAGGCCGCTGCGCAGACCCTGCAGTAGACTCCCGAAGGCGCCGTCGACAGCGCCGACCTGCCGCGGTCAGACCGCGGGGGCAGGATCAAGGGACGAAGGAGGTCCGCCGTGTCAGCCGAATCCCCGGGCCTATCCGAAAACGCAGGCCTATCCGAAGACGCGGCCTCGCCCAGGAACACAGTCCCGCCCGAAGCCGCCGGTCCGCCGCCCCTCGTCCGGCTCCTGCAGGAATTCACCCTCGAAGCCAACCGCTATGTGGACTCCGCCGGCGGCCGCAATGACATGCACCGCACGGACCTCAACGCCCTCGCCGTCATCATGCGGCACGCGGCGCGGGACCAGATTGTCACTCCAGGGGTGCTGAGGAAAGAGCTGAACCTCAGCTCCCCGGCCACCACCGCACTGATCGACCGGCTCCACAGTTCCGGCCACGTGGTCCGTGAGCGCGAGGGCGCGGACCGCCGCCAGGTGCAGCTGCGCATGACGCCCAAGGCCTACCGGGACGGCGGCGCAATGTTCCTGCCGCTGGCCCGCCACATGGGTGCAGCCATGGCGAACTTCACGCCGGAGGAACTGGAGATCGTCACCCGGTTCATGAACTCCATGATCGATGCCACTGTCCGGGCGGGCGAGGAAGCGGCCCGCGGCCCAGGGCAGGAGCAAGCGCCGGGGCAGCGCCCCGGCTGACCCGCGGCCCGGACGTCACGGATGGGCGGCGGTTTCCGGCCGGCGACCGGGGAGCGACTCCGCCAGTGCCGAAGCCGCCGTTTCCGGCAGCGTTTCCTGTTCTGAGGTCCCGCCAAAGCGCCTGCCGACGCCGACGGCGGCCGCTGCCAGTGCCAGCGGAACCCCCAGCGCCCAGCCGCTGAAGATCAGGACGGCCACCATGACCCCGGCCGCCACGATCACGCCGTACCAGGCAACGGTCCGCGGCTGCAGCAGCCGGATGCCGGCCGCCAGCCCAAACGCGGTGACGGCCGTGAAACACGCCGAGGCCGCGCCGATCTGGAACTGCATGTCGGTGAGTCCGGCGACGGCGGCAGCGAAGGACAGCAAGGTCAGGACGGCCAGAGTTGCCAGGCTTGCGGCGGGTACCTGTCCCCGCCCGGCACCGCGTGCAAGGGCGGGCGGCAGCACGCCGTCGGACGCCAGGGCAGCCCCGAGCCGGCTGGCCCCGGCCACGAAGGTGTTGATGGGGCCGAACGTCAAAACCGCCGCCGCAACCGCGGTGAGCGGGGCCGCCAATGAGCCCAGCCCTTTCTCCAGCAACGCCGCGACGGGCACCGCAGTAGCGGGCAGTTCCGGGCCGAGGACGGCCACCGAGGCGGCGACAACGCCAATGTAGACCGCGCCCACCACAATCAGCGTGAGCCACGTGGCCCGTCGGAGATCGCGCCCGGGGTTCCGGAACTCACCGGCCAGGTGCGAGACGGCTTCCCAGCCGGCGAAGCAGAAGAACAGCAGACTCGCGGCACCGCCGACCGCCCAGTAGCCGTGCGGGGCGAAGGGCTGGAAATTTTCCGCTTTGGCGTGTGGTGCCGCGAGCACGACGGCGAGCGCGAGCAGTGCCACCAGCAGCACCATGAGCGCCAGTTGCATGCGGCTGGAAACCCTGATGCCGACGGCGTTGCTCGCGAAGGCGGCCAGCAGGATCACCGCCGCCGCGAGGACTGCGGTGTCCCGGCCGCCGCCGACGGCGTGGGCGATGTAGTTGCCGCCGATCACGGCCGTAGCCGGGGCGCCGAAGGGGATCGAAAAGAAGAAGAGGTACCCGGCCACCACCGAGGCGCGGCGACCAAAGGCACGCTTGACGAAGTGGGCGATCCCTCCGGCGTCGGGCTGCTGGCGGCTCATTTCGGCGAAGCTGAAGGCAACGGGAATGCAGAACACCAGCAGGACGGCCCAGGCCAGGAGCGACGCCGGGCCGGCCTCCTTGGCTGCGATGGCGGGAAGCACCAGGACACCCGAGCCCAGGATCGCGCCGACATAGATTCCGGTGGCCCGGAACAGGCCCAGTCCGCTGCCGGCGCCGCTGGCACTGCCGCTGTTGCTGTTGCTGTTGCTGTTGCTGTTGCTGTTGCTGATCTTCACTCCTCC
Source organism: Arthrobacter sp. P4_F11 (assembly GCF_056401395.1). Lineage (NCBI taxonomy): Bacteria > Bacillati > Actinomycetota > Actinomycetes > Micrococcales > Micrococcaceae > Arthrobacter > Arthrobacter sp. P4_F11. Next base: position 82,976 of record NZ_JBFUJK010000019.1, on the reverse strand, counting down.
ATTCATCCGTAGAATCGCCTGCGCCGGAAGCGGCAAAACTGACGGCCACCCGCAAAAAACTGCCTGCGGGCGCGCGCCTGCTGACCCGCAGTTGGGGATCCATCCTTTTCCGGGCGCGGGAGGGTAGCGTTCCATTATGAGTGCGCAGCAGCCTGACGATGTTTACACGCACGGCCACCACGAGTCGGTGGTCCGTGCCCATGCCTCCCGCACGGCGGAGAACTCGGCAGCGTTCGTGCTCCCGCATCTGATGCCCGGGACCTCCGTCCTCGACGTCGGCTGCGGCCCGGGCAGCATCACCTGCGACTTCGCGGAGCTGGTGGCGCCGGGCATGGTCACGGGCCTGGACCGCTCCCCCGACATCATCGCCCAGGCCGCGGCCCTCGCCGTCGAGCGGGGCGTGGACAACGTCGGCTTTGCCGCGGGCAACATCTACGACCTCGACTTCCCGGACGAATCTTTCGACGTCGTCCACGCCCATCAGGTCCTCCAGCACCTCACGGACCCGGTCGCGGCGCTGCGGGAGATGCGGCGGGCGGCCAAGGCCGGCGGGATAGTGGCGGTGCGCGATGCCGACTTCCACGGCATGAGCTGGTACCCGGCCATCCCCGAGCTCGACGACTGGATGGAGCTCTACCAGCGGATCGCAAGACGCAATGGTGCCGAGCCCGACGCCGGCCGCCGGCTCGTGTCCTGGGCGCAGGCCGCCGGCTTCACGGATGTGGCGCCGTCCAGCAGCAACTGGCTCTACGCCACCGGGCATGAGCGGCGCTGGCAGGCCCGGGTGTGGGGCGAGCGGGTGCTGCATTCGTCCTTTGCCGACCAGGCGCTTGAGTACGGCCTGGCCAGTGAGGCGGACCTGGCCCGGATTTCCGCGGGCTGGCATCGGTGGGGCTCCACCGACGACGGCTGGTTCCTGATTCCCAACGGCGAGGTCATCGCCCGGGCGTGAGCGGCGGCCAGCGGTCACAGCACCGGCACAGCCCGCCGAAAGTGCAGCCATAACTCCGCGCCTGAGGCTGGCTACAGGCCGAATCCTCGGCCGGCCCGGAAGCCCGGGCCCCAGCAAAGGAGTTTCACGCGCGCCACCGTCCTGCTGGATTGCGAACTTCACGGTGACCGCAACCCAGGAAGGCCAGGGCGGACCCGGCGGCGGCCATGGCGGCCCCGGCGGCGGCCATGGCGGCCCCGGGGACACCGCCACGGATGGCTACACGTCCAACGGCTAACCCTTGGCGGGTCTTGGGCGCGCTCCTTGCACGCCCAAGGCCCGCGATGCTGGCGGCTCGGCTGGCCTCCGGGGCGTTCGCCGTCGAGTTGCCTGCAGCCATTCCCTGCTTCCGGGTCTGCGGATAGGGTGCATTAGATATCTGCACTGGAGACCCACGGCAAGGAGAAACCCATGCGCAAATTGACGGCCGGCCTTTTCTGCTCTGTGGACGGCGTGGTTGAAGACCCGTTCAAGTGGCAATTCGACAGCTTCGACCAAGAGCTCGGTGCCGGGATGGGCGAGATGATGGGCCGGATCGACACTGCGCTCCTCGGCCGCGTGGGCTATCAGCAATGGGCAGAATACTGGCCCAACGCCGAAAGCGACGCGGACTTTGCCGGATTCATCAATCCGCTGCCGAAATTTGTCGCGTCCCGGACCCTGACAGGCGGGCTGGAATGGCAAAATTCACGCCTGATCGAGGGGCCGCTGGAAGACTTCGTCGCGGCCCTGAAGAACAGCGACGGCGGCGAAATCGGGATCTTCAGCAGCATTTCGCTGGTCCACCAGTTACTGTTCGCCGGGCTGCTCGACACCTTGATGCTGATCGTCCATCCCGTGATCGCCGGCAGCGGGCGGCGGCTGTTCAACGACGGCGATGCCCTCACCCGGCTGGAGCTGCAGTCGTCCCAGCAGACCAGCAAAGGCAACATGATTCTCAGCTACGGCCTCCGCCGCGACTGACTCCCGTCATCAATCGGACCCGCCACGGCCGGGACCGTAAACTTACCTGGTGCAACCCTCCCTTTGGCTGGCCCTGGCCGGCGCCGGCGTCCTGATCAGCTTCACTCCCGGCGCGGGCGCCATCAACACCATGAGCAACTCCCTGAACTCGGGATTCCGTCGGTCCCTTTGGGGCATCCTGGGCCAGCAGGCCGCCCTCGTGGTGCACATCCTGATCGTGGCCCTCGGCGTCGGGGTGCTCGTGGCGAGCTCACCGGTTGCCTTCAACGTGATCCGCTACGCCGGCGCCGCCTACCTGGTCTACCTGGGCATCCGGCAGTTCCTGCACAAGCCGGACCTGGATCAGGAGAAGGCCGCGGCCCTGCACAACGAGCCGGGCCTGTCCATGTTCCGCCGTGGCCTCTGGGTCAATCTGCTCAACCCCAAAGCCGTGGTCTTCTTCCTGGCCTTCATGCCGCAGTTCATCCGGCCGGAGCAGCCGCTGCTGCCGCAGTACGTGGTCCTGGCCGCCACCGTGATTGTGATCGACGTCCTGGTCATGTGGTTTTTCTTCGCGGCTGCTGCCCGGTCCTTCCACCGCTTCACCCGCGACGCCCGCGGACAGAAGGTCCTGAACCGGACCTTCGGCGGGCTCTTCGTCGGCGTCGGCGTCCTGCTGGCCGCAATCCACTAGCCCCCGGGGGCGGCCGCCGTCCCCGCTCCCCTGTCAGACGTGGCCGGGCGCCAGTTTCCGAAGGTCCGCTTTCCGGATCTTGCCGCTCGCCGTCCGGGGCATCTCGTCCACGAAGACGACGGACTTGGGGATCTTGTACCTCGCCAGCCGGCCCTCCAGGTGGGAGCGCAGCTGCTCTTCCGTGAGCCGGGCGCCCTCCCGCAGCAGCACCACGGCCCGCGGCACCTCGCCCCATTTCTCGTCCGGCACCCCGATCACCGCGACGCTTCCGACGGCGTCGAGCTCGGCGATCGCCTGCTCCACCTCGGCGGGATATATGTTCTCACCGCCGGAAATGATCATGTCCTTGAGCCGGTCGGAGATGAACACGAAACCGTCCGGATCCTTGTAGCCCATGTCGCCGGACTTGAACCAGCCGTCCCCTGTGTAGGAGTCCGACGAGGCCTCGGGCCGGTTCCAGTACTGGTGGATGACGTTGGGACCCTTGATCTGGATCTCCCCCACCGTTCCGGGCGCAGCGGGCCCGGACGCCGGGTCGAGGGGATCGGCCACCCGGACATCGGTGAAGAAATGCGGCAGTCCGGAGGACCCGGCCTTGTCCCGGGACCTCGCCGCCGGCAGCGTGGTGGCGCCCGGGGCCGTCTCGGTCATGCCGTAGCCGTTGGAGAAGCGCAACCCCCTCCGCTCGTAGGCTTCCAGGACCCGCATCGGCACCGCGGACCCGCCGCAGGTCAGTTTGTTCAACGAGCTGAGGTCCGTGGCGTCCCAGTCCGGGTGCTCGCACAGCATCTGGTACGTCGTGGGCACCCCGCTGATGGTGGTTGCGTGGTGCTGCTGGACCAGCTCGAGCGTCCGGCGGGGATCGAACTTGGCCTCCAATATCACGGTGCCGCCTTTGAGGAGCGTGGGCAGGACGCCCATGTCCAGGGAGGCGACGTGGAACATCGGGGAGATCATGAGGGCCACGTCGGTGGAGGCAAAGTCGAAATCGACCAGAACGTTGACGCAGTTCCACGTGATGTTGCCGTGGGTCAGGAGCGCGCCTTTGGGGTTTCCGGTGGTTCCGGAGGTGTAGAGGATCATGGCGGCGTCGTCCAGGCCCACGGGCTCGTCCGGCGCCAGCGCCGCACCGGACTCAATGACGGCCTCATACGCCTCCACGGCGGTTCCCCGGCCAGCACCGCCGTCGGGAACCGTCGAATCGGGCAGCGTTGAATCGGGAACTGTTTTGGCTGGCACCGTCGACTCGTCGACGACGATCCGCGAACCCACAGCGGTCTCCGCCGAGCCGCGTTCCGCAAGCACCGCGAGCGCCGCCGAGTGGACCAGCAGGACAGCGCCGCTGTCCCGGAGCTGGAACTGGATCTCGGGCGGGGCAAGCCGGGTGTTCAGCGGGACGAAGACCGCCCCGGCCAGGCCGGCGGCAAAGAGGGTCTCCAGGAAGGAGGGATCGTTTTCGCCCAGGTAGGCCACCCTGTCGCCCTTGACTACGCCGCGGTCCCGGAAGGCGTTCGCGAGCCGGGCGGAACGGTCCGCGAGCTCGATGTAGCTGAGACTGCGTTCCCCGGCGATGATTGCGGTCTTGGTGCCCGACTTCGGGCGGCGCCGTTGCAGCCACGAGCCGATGCCAAAATTCTCCACGGAAAATCCTTTCTAGTTAGACGGTAGCGCCAGCGGGCCGGGTTAGGACCGGACAGCCTGCAGATCGTTGTTCTTGGGCTCTCGAGTCAGCAGGATGAAGACGATCGACACGACCGACATGATGGCCAGGTACCAGACCACGGCGGCGGTGTCCTGTCCGGAGTCCTTGAAGATCTGCGCCACGATGCCCGGCGTGAATCCCGCGCCGAGGAGCGTGGCGAGCTGGTAGCCCAGCGAGGCGCCGGTGTAGCGCGAGGTGGTGCCGAACTGCTCGGACACGAACGCTGCGAGCGGGCCGAACAGGGTGGAATGGATCATGAGGCCCACGGCGAAGGCCACGAAGATCAGCCCAATGTTGTTGGAGGACAGGAGCTGGAACATCGGTGTGAGGTAAAGGATGAAGAGCACCAGGCCGCCGACCATGACGGGCCGCCGGCCCAGCTTGTCGGAGAGCCGGCCGCCCATGATCACGAAGGCGATGGACACGAAGGAGGCGGCCGCGAAGGCGTAGAGCACGCCCTGCCGGTCCGCGCCCTTGGACACGGCGTAGGTCACGGAGAACGTGGCCAGCACCACCTGGAGGGCAAACCCGGCCGCGCCGGCCAGCATGGTGAAGATCAGGGTCTTGGGCCGGCGCAGGACCTGCAGGAGCGGAATCTCCCGGCGCGCCGACGCGCTGCCCGGCACCGTCGGCTGGGTGTTGTCCCGTTCGGCTTGTTCCCGTTCGGCTTTCTCTTGTTCCAGTGCCGCCTTGAAGATGGGGCTTTCGGAGACCTTGAGCCGGACGAACATGCCGATGCCCAGCAGGACGAAGGACAGCAGGAAGGGCACGCGCCAGCCCCAGGCCAGGAACTGCTCGTTGGGCAGGGCCGCGAACGCGCCCATGACCAGGGTGCCCAGCACCGCGCCGGTGGGGGCGCCGGCGTTGACGAACGAGGCCGCGAAGCCGCGTTTGCCCGATTCCGAGTGTTCCAGCGCCATGAGGGCGGCGCCGCCCCACTCCCCTCCGACGGCAATGCCCTGGCAGACCCGAAGGAACACGAGCATCACGGCACCCCAGGCTCCGGCCACCGCGGCCCCGGGCACCAGTCCGATCAGGGTGGAGGCGATGCCCATGACCAGCATCGAGACAATCAGCATGTTCTTGCGTCCCAGCCGGTCGCCGAAGTGGCCGAAGATGATGCCGCCGAGGGGCCGCGCCACGTAGCCGGCGGCGAACGTCCCGTACGCGGCCACCACCCCCACCCATTCGTCCGCGCCGGAGAAGAACACCTTGGGAAAGACCACCGCGGCGGCCGTGGCGTAGAGCAGGAAGTCGTAGTACTCGATGGTGCTGCCGAGATAGCTGGAGGCGATGACGGTCCGTGCTTCACGGCGACGCGTACCCGCGTCCATGGCCTGCAACTGCGAAATTTGGGACATCGTTGTTCCTTATGGCAGAGGGGGATGGTGAAGGGGTGTGGCGGATTATTTGTAGAAGCGGGCGAGGAACTCGGCCACGACGGCCGGGCGTTCCTGGCCTTCGATCTCGATCGTGTTGGCGACCTTGATCTGGGCGCCCCCCTTGACCTCGGTGACTTCCGCGATGCTGGCCCGCATGCGGATGCGTGAACCCACCTTGACGGGGGAGGTGAAGCGGACCTTGTCGAGGCCGTAGTTGATCTTGGTGGTGACGCCGTCGACGTCGAACAGCTCGCCCCAGAACGGGATGATGAGCGAGAGCGTGAGGAAGCCGTGGGCGATCGGGGCGCCGAAGGGGCCGTCCTTGGCGCGTTCCGGGTCCACGTGGATCCACTGGTCGTCGCCCGTGGCGTCGGCGAACTTGTTGATCTGTTCCTGGGTGATTTCGCGGTAGTCGGTGGCGCCGAGGTCGGTGCCGGCGAGGGTGAGGAGTTTGTCGAAGTCGACGACGAGGTTGGGCATCTTTGGCTCCTGGAGCGGTTGGGTTTGGTTGTACGCGGAACGCCGTCAGCGGGTAAAGAGCGTCAGCGGGTATAGAGCGTCAGTGGGTGAAGGCGCTGTGGCCGGTGAGGGCCCGGCCGACGATCAGGGCGTTGATCTCGTGGGTCCCCTCGTAGGAGTAGACGGCTTCGGCATCGGCATGGAACCGTGCGACGTCGGCCGCGAGCGTGATGCCGTTGCCGCCCACCACTTCGCGGGCCAGCGCCACGGTCTCGCGCATCAGCAGGGAGGTCTGCATCTTGGCCAGGGCCGAGTCCTGGTCCCGGTAGATGCCTTTCTCCTGCTGTTCAGTCAGCCGGACCACCAGGGACAGCGCCGAGGTGACGTTGCCGAGCATCCGGGCGAGCTTTTCCTGGACGAGCTGGAAGGACGCGAGCGGGCGGCCGAACTGCCGGCGCCCGGAGACGTAGCGCAGGGCGGCTTCGAAAGCTCCGGCCGCGATGCCGGCTGCGATCCACGCGACGTCCGAGCGCATGGCCCGCAGCATCGCCGCCACGTCCCGGAACGAGTTCACGTTGTGGAGCCGCCTGGCCTCGGGGACGCGGACGCCGTCGAGGGTGATGTGGGCGTTCTGCATCATCCGCAGCGCGGTCTTGCCGTGGATCTTCTCCAGGGTCACGCCGTCCGCCTCGCGGTCCACGAGGAAAGCCTTGACCTGGCCGTCGGCGACGTCGCGGGCGAAGACGGCCAGGACGTCGGCCGTTGCCGCGCCGCCGATCCAGCGCTTGGCGCCGTCCAGGACCCAGTTTTCGCCGTCCGGGCCAGCCTCACGCCCCTTTTCCCTGCGGGCCGTCGTCGCGAGTCCGCCGGCGATGTCGGAGCCGGATTCCGGCTCGGTCAGCGAGAAGACGCCCTTGAGCGAGAAGTCGATGACCCTGGGCATCCAGTCGGCCTGCTGTTCCGCGGAGGCGCCGACCCGGATGGCGGTCCGGAACAGCCCGGCCTGGGCCGTGTACCAGGTGGCCAGTGAGGCGTCCGTGCGGGCGAGTTCGAAGATCCGGAAGCCCTGGTAGATGCCCCGGGCCGGTGTCTGACCCGCACCCGGGACGCCGGTCAGTTCCGCCGGTTCCATGAGGTCCAGATCGATCAGCGGCCGGGTGAGCTGGTCCGGGAACTCGCCGCGCTCCCAGTAGTCGGCCAGGAGCGGGCGGGCCTGGGTGTCCAGGAACTCCCGCAGCCGCCCCAGCACTTTCCGCTCCCCGCCGGTGAGGAGGGACTCGGCGTCGTAGTAGTCGCAGACGCTGTAGAGGCGCTCCTGGGCTGTTGTCTGGGGCGCGGTTTCGACGGGCACCTCAGCCACCGAGCCCGAGCAGGCGGACGGCGTTGTGCTTGAGGATCTTGGGCCGGACCTCGTCCTTCAGCGGCAGGTCCGCGAAGGCGCCCAGCCATTTCTGCGGGGTGATGAGCGGGAAGTCGGTGCCGAACAGGACCTTGTCCTGCAGGACCGAGTTGGCCATCCGGACCAGGGACTCCGGGAAGTACTTCGGGGACCAGCCGGAGAGGTCGATGAACACGTTGGCCTTGTGCGTGGCGATCGAGTTGGCCTCGTCCTGCCACGGCACCGAGGGGTGGGCCATGATGATTTGCAGCTCCGGGAAGTCCGCGGCCACGGCGTCGAGCAGGAGCGGGTTGGAGTAGGCCAGTTTGATGCCGTATCCGCCCGGGAGCCCGGCGCCCATGCCGTTCTGTCCCGTGTGGAAGATGGCCGGCAGGCCCAGTTCCTGCAGGGTTTCCCAGAGCGGGTAGAACTGCTCGTTGGAGGGGTCGAAGCCCTGCAGGCTCGGGTGGAACTTGAACCCGCGCGCGCCGAGGTCGATTGCCTGGTGCTTGGCGCCCTGGATCGCCTCGGCGCCGGTGCGGGGGTCCACGCTCCCGAAGGGGATCAGGACGTCGTTGTTCCGCGCCGCCCCGGCAATGAGGTCCGGGATGCTGTTGGGCTCGTGCTTGAGCTGGGTCCGGGCGTCGACGGTGAAGACGACGGCGGCCATGTTCAGTTCGCGGTAGATCTCGGCGATCCGGTCCAGCGAAGGGCTGCGGTCCTCGGCCTTGAAGTACTTGGCGGAGGCCTCGGTCAGGGCCGCCGGCAGGGACTCGTGGCCGTGGCCGTCCACTTCGAGGTGGACGTGCATGTCGATCGCATCGAGTGAGGCGGCGTCGATGCCGGGTTCGTAGCGCCGGGCAGCCATCTCAGCGGACCTCGGCCGGTTCGGGCTGCAGTTCCGCCGGCAGCGGCAGGAAGTCCTCGCCCACGCTTTGCAGCTTGTCCCCGAAGAGCGCGCCGAAGTTGTCCACGAGATCCTGGTAGCCCCAGCCGCCCTCGCGGTATTCGGTGGCGGCGGCGTCGGGGTGGGTCCAGAGTTGCAGCCGGTCACCGCCCGCTCCGATTGCCTGGCCGGTGACGCCGGCGGCAGCGTCGGAGGCCAGGAAGGCCACCAGCCCGGCGACGTCGCCGGCCGTGCCAAACCCGAGGTCGTGGCGGAAGAAGGCCGGCATCGTCTCGCCGCGCTCGTCGGCCTCGACGGCCTTCTGGAAGTACGGGACGGTCTTGGTCATGGCGGTGGCGGCCACGGGAATGACGGCGTTGGCGGTGACGCCGGCTTTCTTCATTTCCAGCGCCCAGGTGCGCACCATGCCCACGATTCCGGCTTTCGCGGCGGCGTAGTTGGTCTGGCCGAAGTTGCCGCGCTGGCCTGTCGGGGAGCCGATGGTGATGATGCGGCCGGGAATGCCGTGCTCCTTGAAGTAGCCGAAGGCCTCCCGGGCGCAGGTGAAGGTGCCGCGCAGGTGGACGTTGATCACGGCGTCGAAGTCCTCGTCCGTCATCTTCTGCAGGCTCTTGTCCCGCAGGATGCCGGCGTTGGTGACCAGGATGTCCAGCCTGCCGAACTCGGTGACGGCTGCCTGCACGAGCTTCTTGGCGACGTCGGAGCTGCCCACCGGGGCGACGACGGCGGCTGCGCGGCCGCCGTCGGACTGAATCGTCCGGACAGCGTCGGCGGCGACCTCGGCGTCCACATCGTTGACGACGACGGCGGCGCCCTGGCGGGCCAGTTCCCGGGCGTAGGCCAGGCCGAGGCCCCGTCCGCTTCCGGTGACGATTGCTACTTTTCCTGACAGGCTCATTGCCGCTCCTTTGCTAGCTGCCTTGTGCATCCGGCCCCGCGGCGTGGGATGCTGTTCTGTATCCATGAAAATATGGATAGTTGAAAAAGTCAACGATTTATTTTTTGGACTATTGGAGTTGGGCATGGCGACCGAAGTTGACGACGGGCCGGGCACCGAGCCGGCGGAGAAGCTCACGGCGGCAACCATCAGCCTGGACGCGGGCTTCCTGCTGGCCAAGCTGCATGCCGGCGGGTCGGTCCTGAACAACCGCGCCCTGGCCGCGTTCGATCTCAAGGAGCGCTCCTATTCGGTGCTCGCCCTGGCCAACAGCGGGCTGGAACCAACCCAGCGGGAGATGGCCGAGTTCCTCAGCCTGGACCCGAGCCAGATTGTGGCCCTGATCGACGAGCTGGAGAAGCGCGGGCTGGTGATCCGGGCGCCCGGGAAGCTGGACCGGCGCGCCAAGATTGTTTCCTCGACGCCGGAGGGGGAAGCCCTCTTCCGGCGGGCCGAGGCCGCGGCGCGGGACGCGGAATCTCACGCCCTGGCCGGCCTCAGTGCCCCGGAGATCGCGACACTCAAGGGATTGCTCCGCAAGGCGCTATGGGGGCCGGCGGCCTGATCGCGGCCGCTCAAGCAATGAGGGAATACCCTTGGGGCAGGAGGGAGCCATGACCGTTCGCAGCGCCGGCCTTCTGCTGTACCGGCTAAGGAGTGCATCCCCGCCCGGCGGGGCGCCGCCATCCGGCAGCACACCGCAGCTTGAGGTCTGGATAGCCCACATGGGCGGACCGTTCTGGGCCCGCAAGGACGCCCGCGGCTGGTCCATCCCCAAGGGGGAATACCTCGCCGAGGAGGACCCCCTGGCGGCCGCGCACCGCGAGTTCGCGGAGGAAATCGGCACACCGGCACCCGCCGCCGACTACCACCGGCTCGGCGACTTCCGCCAGCCCTCCGGCAAGATCATCACGGTCTTCACGGCGGAAGCGGACTTCCAGCCCGAACGCATCGTGAGCAACACCTTCGAGCAGGAGTGGCCGAGGGGATCCGGCACAATCGGAAGCTTCCCCGAGATCGACCGCGCGGAATGGACCGCCGGGCCCGCAGCCCGGTCCAGGCTGGTCAAGGGCCAGCTGCCGGTCCTGGACGCGCTGGTCCGGCACCTAGGGCTGGACCCGGCCGCACCCGGACCCGGGCATGACAACAAGTAAAAGCCAGTTGACATTTTTTGTAATGTTTCGCGGCGGCCAGCTAGCCAAGAGGCCCGGGATCGTTCATGCTTAGCTATGACCTCAATGTCGAGCCAGTACCGGATCATCGCGGTCTGCACCGGAAACATCTGCCGGTCCCCGATGGCGGAACTTATGCTGGCGGAGGCATTCCGGGCCGAGCGCCTCACGGGGGCCGTGGTCGATTCCGCCGGCACCACCGCGTATGAGGCCGGCCGGCCCATCGATCCCCGGGCAGCGCGCAAACTCACGGCGCAGAACATCGCTTCGGACCGCCACGTGGCGCGCGAATGGCGGCCCGAATGGTTCGCGAGCCGGGATCTGATCCTGGCCCTCGACGTCGACCACTACGGCTGGCTCCGGCAGGCAGCACCGGACCGGGACTCCCTGGCCAAGATCCGCATGCTCCGCAGCTTCGACCCCGCCGTGGCGGACAAGGACCCGCTGGAGCAGGGCATCGAGGACCCGTGGTACGGCGGCCACACCGACTTCGACACCACCTGGAACCTCATCCGGGCCTCCCTTCCGGGGATTGTGCAGCACGTACGCACCGAGCTTGAGCGGCAGGACGGGCAACATCACGGCAGTGATCAACCCAATGCACAGCAGCCGGTACGCTCTATTTCATGAGCCCCGCACCCGTCATCATCGCAATCGACGGGCGCTCCGGCTCCGGCAAGACCACCCTGGCCATCGAACTGGCGGCGCGGTTGAGGGAGCACCACAAGGTCTCGCTCTTCCACCTCGAGGACATCTATCCCGGCTGGAACGGGCTGGCGGCGGGGATCGAACGCTACGTCAGCACCGTGCTTTCGCCCTTGCGGCGCGGGGAGAACGCGGAATGGGTCAGCTGGGACTGGGCACGGCACTACGACGGCGAGGCCCGCACCACACGCCCGGCCGAAATCGTCCTGGTGGAGGGCGTCGGTGCCGGCGCGGCGGCCGCAGTGCCCCTGCTGGACGCCGTGATCTGGGCGGACTCCTCCGACGCGGACCGCCGGGCCCGGGCGCTGGCCCGGGACGGCGACACCTACGAACCGTTTTGGGACCAGTGGGCTGCGCAGGAAGCGGAGTGGCTGGCGGCCGATGACGTCCCGGCCCGCGCTGATGTGCACGTGCTCAACCTGGCGGACGGCACCGCCCCGGACGACGTCCTGCAAGCCCTTCAGTACCTTCCCGCCGTCGCCCCCGCCCTGCTGCCCGAACTCGCCGCCCGGCGCGGGCTGCAGTTGCTGGCGGAACGGGTCGAGGCCCGGCCCGAGGCCGGGCAGCTGTTTGCGGCGCTCTTTGGCGGTTCACCCAACGCCGTGTGGCTCGACTCCTCCCTGGACCCGGCAGGACTGGCCCCGGAGGCCGCGGAGCGGAGCCGCTTCAGCATTTTGGCGGACGACGGCGGCCGCTTCGGCCAGGCCGTCCGGCACAGTTCCGGACGGACCCGCGTCAGCACGGGCCAGGCCACCGTGACCACCGATGGCCCGTTCTTCCGCTGGCTCGACGGCGTGTGGGGCAGCCGCGCGCTCCGCGCACCTGAGGCCTACCCGTGCGAGTTCACCCTGGGCTGGCTCGGGTACCTCGGCTACGAGCTCAAGCGCGAAACCGGCGGGAACGACGTCACCGCCACCACCCCGGACGCCTGCCTGATCTTCGCCGGCCGTGCCGTGGTCCTTGACCATGCCGAGGGCACAGCCTGGCTGCTGACCCTGGACTCACCCGACGCCGGGGACTGGCTTGAGGCGGCACGCACGGCCGTCACCGCGGCCGCGCCGGCGCCCGGGGCCGCGCACGCCTCCCCGGCCCAGCGTGTCAGCGCCCCGCAACCCACCGCCCCGCAAACCACCGCCCCGCGCTTCGCCGCCCGGGACACGGAAGCCGGCTACAAGGCGAAGGTCACCGAGGCCCAGCGTGAGATCGCGGAAGGAAACACCTACGAGGTCTGCCTGACCACGGTGCTCACGGCTGCCTCGCCCGCGGGGCCTCAGGGCGTGGATCCGTGGCCGGCCTACCTGGACCTGCGGCGCCGGAACCCGGCCCCGTTCGCCAGCTTCCTGCGGTTCGGCGGGCTCGCCGTGGCGAGCACGTCGCCGGAGCGGTTCCTGCAGATTGCCGCGGACGGCAGGATGCGGGCCGAGCCGATCAAGGGCACGCGCCGCCGGGACACAGACCCAGGCACGGATGCCGCGCTGCGCGAGGAACTGGAATCTTCGGCCAAGGACCGGGCGGAAAACATCATGATCGTGGACCTGTTGCGCAACGACTTGAGCCATTTCGCCGTCCCGGGTTCGGTGGCCGTCAGCCGGCTGTGCGCGATCGAGAGCTACGCCACCGTGCACCAGATGGTGAGCACCATCGATGCCCGGCTGCGGCCCGGGATGCCGCGGGCCGAGGCGGTCGCGGCCTGTTTCCCCGCGGGTTCGATGACCGGCGCCCCGAAGGTCAGCACCATGGCCATCCTGGACCGGCTGGAGGCCGCGCCGCGCGGCGTGTACTCCGGGGCGATCGGCTACTTCTCCCTGAACGGGGCCGCCGATCTCGCCGTGGCAATCCGGACCCTCGTGGTCAGCGCCCCCGGCGAGGGTGCCGCGGAACTGAGTCTCGGCGTCGGCGGCGCTGTCACCGCCGACTCGACCCCGCAGGAGGAGTACGAGGAAATCCGGACCAAAGCGTTCGGTGTCCTCTCGGCGCTCGGCGCCGGCTTTCCCACGGGCTGAGTCGGCTGTCCCGCCGCCCCCGGCTACTGCAGGGTGGCCGTCAGCCGCGCGACGTTGTCCACGTATTTGACGCCCATCGGACGTTTCATCCAGTCCTCGAGCGTAAGTTCGCGCGAAATGCCCCGGTAGGTGTCCTCCACGGCGCTGATCCGCCGCACGATGTCCTCCCCTAGGAGCATCACGGAGACCTCCAGGTTCAGCGAGAAGGAGCGCATGTCCATGTTGCTGGAACCCAGCACGGCAACGTCGTCGTCGATCGTGAAGTGCTTGGCGTGCAGCACGAAGGGGGCCTTGTAGAGGTAGATCCGCACCCCGGCTTCAAGCAGCGCCTCATAGTAGGACTGCTGGGCGTGGTGGACCAGGAACTGGTCGCCCTTTTCCGAGACGAAGAGTTCGACGTCGACGCCGCGCTGCGCCGCCGTCGTCACCGCATACAGCAGCGAGTCATCCGGGACGAAGTACGGGCTGCAGATCGAGATCTTGCGCTGAGCCGAGTAAATCAGCGTGTTGAAGAGCCGCAGATTGTTTTCGGTGATGAAGCCGGGGCCGCTGGGCACCACCTGGGCGGTGATGTTGCCGGCGTGCAGTTCGGGCCGGTGCGAGAGCTGTTCCTCAATGGATTCGTCGGTCTCGCTGAGCCAGTCCGTGGCGAAGACGACGTTGAGCGTGGTGACGATCGGTCCACGCAGGCAGGCCATCAGCTCGACCCATTCACGGCCGATCTTGCGGTGCTTGGGGTTGTTGTAGGAGGGCTCGATCAGGTTCTGCGATCCGGTGAAGGCGATCTCGCCGTCGATCACCATGATCTTGCGGTGGTTGCGCAGGTCCGGTCGGCGCCACTGCCCCTGCAGCGGGTTGAGCGGCAGCATGGGCCGCCAGCGGATCTTGCTGGCCTTGAGCCGGGCGATCAGCTTGCGATAGCCCTTGATGCGAAGCGTGCCAAGGTGATCGAACAGGACACGGACCTCGACGCCGCGCTCGGCGGCCTCTTCCAGCGCGGTCAGCAGATCGTCCGTGACGTGGTCCGAGCTCATGATGTAGAACTCGGCGTTGACGAAGGACTTTGCGCCGCGGACCGCCGCGGCCATCGCCTTGATGGAGTCGGGGTAGCCGGGCAGCAGCTCCACTTGGTTACCGTCCACCATCGGCAGCGAGCCCAGCGTCTTGTTCAGTTCCGCGGCGGAAGCCACCCATTCGGGTCCGGCGTAGCGGCTTTCCAGCATCGCCAGTTCCGAGGTCCCGGCGCGCACTCGGGTATTGACCGCGTCCTGCTGCGCGCGGCGCTTGCGGGAGAGCCGGAAGTTGCCGAACAGCAGGAACAGGAGCAGGCCGATGGTCGGCACGATGAAGATGCCCAGCAGCCACGCCATCGCGGTGGTGGGCCGCCGGTTTCCGGGGATGATGCCCAGTGCCAGCACCCGGATGGCGAAGTCGATCACCGTCAAAATCAGAATCGCCCAGGACGGTAAAGTCTCCGCCAGCGGAAATGGCCACAGCACAGGCGAACCCCTCAACGTACAAGCCACGCGGAACAGTTCCGAACGGGCAGTGACCAAATCCTATCCCGCGACCACCGAGACTAAGCTTTAGCCATGACCACTCCTGCCCCTGTTCCTGCGCCCGCGACCGTTCTGGTCTTCCTCGACCCGGCGTTCGACGGCGGCCGCGTTGCCGACGCGTCGCAGCCGCAGCTGATGGCCACGGACCTGGGCGCCACCCGCGGCGACGGCGTTTTCGAATCCCTCCTGGCCGTCGGCGGCCGGCCCCGCAAGATCCAGGCGCACCTGACCCGGCTGGCGGGCTCGGCCCGGCTTCTGGAGCTGGACATCCCCGCCGAGGATGCATGGCGGCGGGCGGTGGAAACCGCCATCCGCGAGTTCCGCGGGCAGGACCCCGCCGCGGCTGCAGCGGGCGGCGCGGAGCAGGACGAGGTGGTGGTGAAGCTGATTGTCACCCGCGGGCCGGAGGGCGCGGCTGCCCCCACGTGCTGGGTCCAGGCCTCCGCCCCGGCCGCCGCGGGACGACGGCAGCGCGAGACCGGGATCGACGTCATCCTGCTCGACCGCGGCTACGACAGTGAAGTTGGCGAGCGCGCCCCGTGGCTCCTGCTCGGCGCCAAGACCCTTTCCTACGCCGTGAACATGGCGGCACTGCGCTACGCCCACCGGCAGGGCGCCGACGACGTCATCTTCACGTCCGCGGACGGCAGGGTGCTGGAGGGTCCGACGTCGACCGTTCTGCTGGCCCACCTGGAAACCTCGGACGACGGCGCCGGCGGAGTCCGCACCGTCCGGCGGCTCATCACGCCCCAGCTGGACAGCGGCATCCTGCCCGGCACTTCACAGGGCGCCCTGTTCACCGCTGCCAAGGCCGCCGGCTGGGAGCTGGGCTACGGCCCGCTGGAGCCGAAGGACCTGCTGGACGCCGACGCGGTCTGGCTGATCTCCAGCATCCGGCTCCTGGCCCCGGTGAACCACATCGACGGGCAGGAAATCGGCACCCCGGAACTCCGGCGCCAGCTCACTGCCGAACTCAACGCCCTCTTCGCGACCATCGAATAGCAACGCTCACCCCAGGGCGTCCGCGGGCACTGCCGGGCACCGGCGGAACGAGGCCGGGTTGAACGCCGGGAGCATGAACGTTGCGAGCACGGCGTCGAGCATTTCCGGGGCCCAGGTGCTGTTCTCCCCCAGGGTCGCGCAGACACCCAGCACCACGGGCGTTCCGTCGGTGCGGCGGCGGATCTGGACCTGGACCGGCCCGGCCAGCCCGAGCGTGCGGACGGCGGCCAGGCCCAGCTTGCGCACATCCCCTGCCTGGTTCGCCGGCACCCTGCGGCTGACCTCGTCGCTGCCGGCGCGTCCATACGGAGTCCTGGTCTTCTCGAGGACCACCGCCACCGGCGCCATCGCGTTGCGTGCCGGAGTGCCGAACACCAGGCACACATAGTCGGCGCCCGGGATAAATTCCTGGACCAGTTGCCCCGCCGGCATGTTCTTCCAGCTAACGGAGTCGGTTCCGGCCAGCAGGTGGACACCATGGGAGCCTTTGAAGACCCGCGGCTTGACCACCACGGGGCCGCTGAGGCCGGCGAGGGATGCCGGCGCGGCGGCGAGGTCGCCCGGAACCGCGAACCGGGGCACCGGGATGCCGGCGGCTTGCAGCGCCCAGGTGGTGAACAGGTGGTCGTTGGCGAGGGCCACCGCGGCTGGGTCGGCCACGATGATCCGCACGTCCTGGGCGAATCCGGCGCGGGCCGCGGCCAGGAGCGGGAGCTCCACGGTGAGGGTCGGAATGATGACGTTGATGGCTTCGCGGTCCACCACCCGGCGCAGGTCCAGGACCATGTCCGGGTTCGTAGCCGGCAGGAGCCTGACCGCGGCGGCGGGAGCCTCCCCGGCCTGGCGGGTGTCGGCGCGGGCGTCGGTGCCGAGGTACGGGAGGCCCCGGGCTTCGAGCTGGGCCGCGACGGCCCGTCCGGCGGCGCTTGTAATCCCGGTAACGAGTATGCGCGGGCCCACGATTGCTCCATTCCGCCGTCACCGGCCGGACCGCGGCTGCGGCTCCGACCGTTCCAGCCACCGATTCCCAGACAGCTTGTTGATGGACAGACGAGTCGATTCCGGGACTGCTCGATTCACACATTGCTCGAATCACCTGCAGCTCCGGCCGACGCGTCGGACCTAATCCCCCCAGTAGACGGCGAAACGTCCCGGCAGACACGAGTGGGCTGTACCCGAAACTGGAGCCCGCCACTACTCGCCCGGGCCGCGGTCCGGTTACGGAACATGACGACGGCGGCCGTGCGGGCCGGCGTCGCAGGTGTTACGTTTTTGGGGAGTAATGAGAACCGGTGCCAAGCCCTGACTGGCCGGTCGGCAACCCTCCCTTTCGCGGCGGGGTGCCTCAGGTGAATACTCGGCATTCGAGAATTCGAGCTGCAAGCGTGAAAGAGGAGATCCGTCGTGCCCGAGACGTCAATACCCACAACAGCCACACCCGGTTCAGCACCCGGCGAGGAGAGGCTGGCCTACCGGCTGTTCACCGGCGCGGATGACCGCGCCTTTTGCGAGCGGGTGTCAGCCGCCCTGGCCGAGGGCTACGTGCTGCATGGAAGCCCCGCCGCCAGCTTCAACGGAAGCACCGTGATCGTGGCGCAGGCGCTGGTCCTGCCGGCCGCGATTGCCAGTGCGGACGCCGCCGTGGCCAATGCGGTTGATGAGCTCGACGCCGACGAATTTGGCGCCGACGGGGCCTTCGCGGGCCACGCATGAGCTACGCCGGAGACCTCAGCCCGCAGGAGGCGTGGGCCAAGCTGGAGGCCGGAGCCATCCTGGTGGATGTCCGGACCGAGGGCGAATGGGCCCACATCGGCATCCCGGACACCGCGGCCGCGGGCGAGAGCCGCAGCGATCCGCTCTTCATCCAGTGGAACCTCGCCGGCGGCATGCCGAACCCGCACTTCGTGGAACAGCTAAGGCAGCGGGCGCCGGCGGACACCGCCGTCGAACTGGTGTTCCTTTGCCGTTCCGGTGCCCGGTCGATCGCCGCCGCGACGGCCGCGACGGCCGCCGGCTACACCTCGTACAACGTCCTTGAGGGCTTCGAAGGCGAGACCGACCGCTTTGGCGAACGCACCGTCAATGGCTGGAAGAACCGCGGCCTGCCCACCAACCTCGGAAAGATCTAAGTGACTTTCAATCCCGACGCCGCCGGCTGGGCGGCCGACACCCAGGCTGTCCGTGGCGGCCTTGACCGCACCGGCTTCCAGGAAACCACCGAGCCGATCTTCCTCAACTCAGGATTCGTCTACGAGTCCGCGGCCGCCGCCGAGCGCGCCTTCACCGGGGAGGACGAGCGCTTCGTCTACTCCCGCTACGGCAACCCCTCCGTCGCCACCTTCCAGGAGCGGCTCCGGCTGCTCGAGGGAACGGAGGCGTGTTTCGCGACCGCGTCCGGCATGTCCGCCGTCTTCACCGCCCTGGGCGCGCTGCTGGCGGCCGGCGACCGGGTGGTCGCGGCCCGCTCGCTGTTCGGCTCGTGCTTCGTGATCCTTAACGAAATCCTGCCGCGCTGGGGAGTCGAGACGGTCTTCGTGGACGGCCCGGACCTGGAGCAGTGGCAATCCGCGCTGTCCGAGCCGACCACGGCGGTGTTCTTCGAGTCGCCGTCGAACCCGATGCAGGAAATCGTGGACATCGCCGCCGTGAGCAAACTGGCGCACGCGGCCGGCGCCACGGTGGTGGTAGACAACGTCTTCGCCACCCCGCTGCTCCAGCGCTGCGGCGACCTCGGCGCGGACGTGGTGGTCTACTCCGGCACCAAGCACATCGACGGCCAGGGCCGCGTCCTGGGCGGGGCCATCCTGGGCACCAAGGAATTCATCGACGGGCCCGTCAAGCAGCTCATGCGGCACACCGGTCCGGCGCTTTCGGCGTTCAACGCCTGGGTGCTCACCAAGGGCTTGGAGACCATGGCCCTGCGCGTCAACCATTCCTCGGCCTCCGCGCTGCGGCTGGCCGAATGGCTCGAGGGACAGCCTGCGGTCGGCTGGGTAAAGTACCCGCTGCTGCCGTCCCACCCGCAGTACCCGCTCGCAGTGCAGCAGATGAAGGCCGGCGGGACCGTGCTCACCCTGGAACTGCAGCCCTCCCCCGGCCGCACGGCGAAGCAGGCCGCGTTCGCACTCGTGGACGCACTGCGGATCATCGACATCTCCAACAACCTGGGCGATGCCAAGACGCTCATCACGCACCCGGCCACCACCACGCACCGCGCGATGGGCCCGGAAGGCCGCGCGGCGATCGGGCTCAGCGACGGCGTGGTTCGGCTTTCGGTGGGGCTGGAGGACGTCGAGGACCTGATCCGAGACCTCGGCCAGGCGCTCAAGCAGGTCTAGGGGCTTCCGCCCCTGCCCTGCACTGCCTCGGGCTCCCGGTCAGGCCGGGCGCAACCGGCCCAGGGCCGAACGATTGTCTGCCGGCCCCTCGGTGACGGGCCCCTGGGTGGTCAGTTCGATGGCCCGCTCGACGACGGCGGGCAGGCCGCCGGCCCGGAACGGGCCGCGCTGCAGCTGCGAACCGGTGCCCTCTGCCAGAATCCGCTCAACGCCCTCGCGCGCCAGCTCCAGCTCGCCCTGTTCCTCAAGCACCGGGGCCACGAAGTCCACGAGCGCCCTGACCACGTCCGCGGCCGGGGCCGGGGTGAAGGTTCCGAAGTCCAGGAGCTCTCCGCGCAGTCCGCAATTGCTGGCTTGCCAGGCGGCCATCCGCAGCAGCAGCGTGGGCACCGGGGCGGGATCGACGCCTTCGTTCCATTCCCGCGCGGCGGACTCCACGAGGGCGCGCACCAGCACGGCAATCAGGGCAGCATCTTCGGCCCGCAAGCAGACATCCGCGACCCGGATCTCCACGGTGGGATGCTGACGGGCCAGCCGGGCGTCGAAATAGACCATCCCCTCGTCCATCAGGACGCCGCTTTCGACCAGCCGGGTGACCACGCGGCGGTAGACGGGCAGGCTGCCGAAGATCATCGTGGGACCCGAGCCCGGCCAGCGGTTCCAGGCCTGGGTGCGGTAGCTTTCGAATCCGGTCTCAGCCCCGTTCCAGTAGGGGGAATTCGCGCTGAGTGCTATCAGCACGGCCAGCTTGTCGCGGATCCGGTCCATTACCGCCACGCCTTCCTCCGGGGACTCCACAAAGGTGTGGACGTGGAGGCCGCAGGTCAGCTGGTTCCGGACGGTGAGCCCGAAGCGCTGCTGCATGGTCATATAGCGCGGATTCGGCGTCAGGTGGGTGGCTGAGCCTTGGGGCGACGTGGCCAGGGCCGCGACGCGCCCGCCGTGCGCCCGGGCGGCCTGGTCCGCAAGGGACCGGCCACGCCTGAGCTGCCGGAGCAGTTCCGTGTATTCCAGGCACGGATGCGTCTGGGTCTCGATCTGTTCGAGCTTGAGCTCGTAGCTGAAGTCGGCGCCTTCGTGGACCGGTTTCTGTGCCGGGAGAACCCTGGCGGCTTCCTGCTGCGGCGGCACCAGACTCGGCAGCATGAGCTCAGCGAGGGCAAGCAGCATCCCCGATTCGGGGTCCACTATCAGCAGTTCTTCCTCCACGCCGAAGGTGCGCATGAATCTATTGTGCGTCAGGATCCGCCGAAACGCCCCACACCAACGCGGGGCTCAGTCTTGGAAATACTCGATCTTCGCCCCGATGGTGTTCAGCCGCTCGGCCAGGTCCTCATAGCCGCGTTCAATGACATAGATGTTCCGCAGCTCCGAGACGCCACGGGCCGCCAGCATGGCCAGCAGCAGGCAGGCGGCGGGGCGGAGGGCAGGCGGGCAGCCCACCTCGGCCGCCCGCCACTTGCTGGGCCCGTTGACGTAAATGCGGTGCGGATCGAGCAGCTGGACCTGGGCGCCCAGCTTGTTGAGCTCGGTCAGGTAGATGGCCCGGTTCTCGTAGACCCAGTCATGGATCATGGTCTGGCCGTGGGCGTTGGCGGCGATCACCGCGAAAAAGGGCAGGTTGTCGATGTTCAGCCCGGGGAAGGGCATGGGGTGGATCTTGTCCTCCGGCGCCCGCAGCTCCGAAGGCTTGGTGGTGACATCCACCAGGCGGGTGCGGCCGTTGCGGGCAAAGTACTCCCCCGAAACCTCGAGCCGCTGGCCCATCTGCTCGAGCGTGGCGAGTTCGATTTCCATGAACTCGATCGGGACGCGGCGGATGGTGACTTCCGAGTTCGTCACGATGCCGGCGGTGATGAGGCTCATCGCCTCGATGGGGTCCTCGGACGGGAAGTATTCGATGTCAGCGTCGATCGACGGCCGGCCGGTGATCTTCAGCGTCGTGGTGCCAACCCCGGCGATGTCCACGCCGAGCATCTGCAGGTAGAAGCACAGATCCTGCACCATGTAGTTCGGGCTGGCATTGCGGATGATGGTGGTGCCACGGCGGTGGGCTGCGGCCATGATGGCGTTCTCGGTGACGGTGTCGCCGCGTTCGCTGAGCACGAAGGAGCGGTCGTGACCGTCCGACGGCGGCGCCTGCACCGCGTAGAACCCGGACTTCGCCTCCACGCTAAGGCCGAACTGGCGCAGTGCCTGCATGTGCGGCTGCACGGTGCGGGTGCCGAGGTCGCAGCCGCCGGCGTAGGGCAGCCGGTAGGTGTCGGCCTCGTCCAGCAGCGGGCCCAGGAGCATGATGACGCTGCGGGTCCGGCGGGCCGCCTCCACATCCATGGAGGCCAGGTCCAGGACGGCGGGGCGGCGGATCTGGAGGTCGTTCGCGTTGAGCCAGGTGCACTCGACGCCGATGCTGGTCAGCACCTCCACGATCCGGTTGACTTCCTCGATCCGGGCAAGCCGGCGCAGCGTGGTGGTCCCGCGGTTGATGAGGCTGGCGCACAACAGCGCGACGCCGGCATTCTTGCTGCTGTTGACGTCCACCGCGCCGGCGAGGGTGCGGCCGCCCTCGACGCGCAGGTGGGTCATCTGGGGCCGGCCCACCTTGACGATGCTGTGCCCGACGATCGCCTCCAGGCGCTGGATCATCTTCAGGCTCAGGTTCTGCTTGCCCTGTTCCATCCGGGCGATGGCGCTCTGGCTGGTGCCCAGCTCGGCGGCGAGTTGCCCCTGGGTCCAGCCCTTGGCGCCGCGCGCCTCGCGGAGCAGGATGCCTACATGTTCAGCAGTCGGTTGAGTCATGCTCCCGAAAATATCACGCATGATTTATAAACCACGGCAATTCCGGCCGGAATGGCGTCAATCTCACACGGATACCCACGCCATGCGATAACCGGCGGCGCCGGTCTACTGTCGCGTGAGGAAGACGAGGTTCCAGGTGCCCGCGCCGAGGGCCGCGGCGACGGCGGCGGCCGCGATGCCGAGCCCGCCCAGCAGCACCCAGGCATCGAGTCCGCTGAACGTGGAGGGCCGGGCCCAGGTCCGGGCGGCACCGCCGAACCCGCGGGCCTCCATGGTCACCGCGAGCCGCGAGGCGCTCCGGATCGCCTGCACCAGGAGGCCGAAACTCTGGCCCAGCGTGGCGCGGAACCGCTGACAGGGGTTGCCGCTCGAGCCCACGCCGCGGGCCCGCCGGGCCATGCCGATGGTCTGCCATTGCTCGGCCATGATTCCGACGAGCCGCATCGCGGCCAGGGTGCCCAGGACGAACCGGTGCGGCAGTTTCGCGTTCTGGGCCAGGGCGTCGGCCAGGTCCGTGGGGTCGGTGCAGCTCATCAGCAGCACCGCGGGCAATGCGATCGCGAGCCCGCGGAGCATGAAGCCGATCCCCAGCTGCAGGGAACCGGCGCTGACGGACCAGATCCCCGCATCGAGCAGGACTGGTCCGGAATCGGGCGCCAGGATGGCCGTGCTCCAGCCGCCCAGCGCCGCCGCGAGGATCAGCGGCCAGCCGCGCTGCCACAGCAGGGCCACAGTCAGGCCCGCCAGCGGCAGGAGCAGCAGTTCGAACGCCAGCGCCACCGACGCCGACACCCAGTCAATGGAGAGCGCCAGGACCAGGGTGATCAGGGTGACCGCCGTGAACTTGGCGAGCGGGTTGGCCCGGGTCAGCAGCGCATGGTTGCCGCGCAGGCTCAGTGCGTCCCTCACGGCGAAGCTCCCTCCCGCAGCTCGAGATCCGGGCCGGGAGCGTCCGCGGCTGCGGGTTCCCGTGGCCGGAGGCGGAGTTCGGCGCCACCGAGGACGGCGCTGAATTCGGCGTCATGCGTCACGGACACGACGGCGGTGCCGGCGTCGAGGAGCTCGGAGAGGAACGAGGCGAGTTCGGCCCAGGTATTGGCATCCTGGCCGAAGGTGGGCTCGTCCAGGACCAGCACCTGGGGGTGCGCCGCCAGCACCGTGGCTACCGAAAGGCGCCGCTTCTCGCCGCCGGAGAGCGTGTAGGGGTTGGCGTCCACAAGCTCGGTCAGCCGCAGCCGCTCCAGCAGTTCGTCCACGCGGTCTTCGCCGTAGCCGAGGTGGTGCGGGCCGAACATGAGCTCGTCGAGGACCTTGCCGGTGACGAACTGGTGCTCGGGCTCCTGGAAGACGGTTCCGATCCTGGCGATCAGCTGCTGGGCCTTCCACCGGTAGGGATCGGGTCCGGCGCCGTCGCGTGCGCGGCCACTGGAGCGACCACTGGAGTGACCAGTGGCGGGATTGCTCAGCTCCGCCGTGGCCGAGACTGTTCCCGCGACGGGCCGCAGGAGACCGGCCAGTGTCAGCGCCAGGGTGGACTTCCCCGTGCCGTTCTGGCCGGTGATTGTCAGCGCCTCGCCGGCGCGGACCCGGACCGAGACCCCGGACTGGACCGGACGCGGCGCGATGGTGCGGAAGCCGTCGCGCAGCCCAGCCCGCCGCGGCCGTTCGCGGGACACCGCGAGCGCGTCGGCCGTGAGCAGAGTCTGTCCCGCGCCCCGCGCCGGTGTCCGCATCCGCGTCGCCGGGACGTAGCCCGGCACCCAGACGCCCGCACCGATGAGCATGTCCCGCGCCTCGGTCAGGACCCGGTCCGGCGGTCCGTCAATCAAGACCGCGGAGTCCGTGGCGGACCCTGGCTGGAGCACCACGATCCTGTCCACCAGGTCTTTCCAGACCCCCACCCGGTGCTCCACGACCACCAGCGTGGCGCCCGTCTTGTCCAGGCAGCGGCCGACGGCGTCCCGGACCTCCAGGACGCCCGCGGGGTCGAGGTTGGCAGTCGGCTCGTCGAGCAGGAGCAGCCCTGGCCGCATCGCGAGGATCCCGGCGAGCGCCAGCCGTTGCTTTTGTCCGCCGGAGAGGGCCGCCGTCGGGTGGTCCAGCGGCAGCTGTCCCAGCCCGACGTCGTCGAGGGCCTCGCGCACGCGCGGCCAGATCTCCGCCGCCGGGACGGCGAGGTTCTCCGCCCCGAAGGCGACGTCGTCACCGAGGCGGGAGAGCACCACCTGCGTTTCCGGGTCCTGCTGCACCAGCCCGGCGCGGCCGCGCTGCGCCCGTGGCGCGGCACCGTCGATCAGGAGGCTGCCGGTCTCGTCTGTGTTCTCGGCGTCGCCGGAGTCGCCGGGGTCGCCGGACGCGCCGTCGCCCAGCACACCGGCCAGGGCGTGGAGCAGCGTCGACTTGCCGGCGCCGGAGGGCCCCAGCAGGAGCACGCGCTCCCCCGGCCGGATGTCCAGGTCAAGGCCGCTGACCGCGGGCCTGGTCCGTCCGGCATGCCGCCAGCCCCAGCCGCGGGCCGTGACGGCGGCCGGCCGGACGCCCGGTGAAGATCTCATGATTCTCTGCAGGATTCAGCGACGGGGCTCAGGAAAAGACGGGCTCCGTGGCGGCCTTGCGGGAGGCAAAGGAGCCCAGCACTCCAGTCTTCGCCAGGCCGCGGGTGGCGAGCCAGGCCAGTCCGCCGGCAATCACTGCGCCGGAGATCGTCGTGAAGACGATGTAGGCGAGCTTGTCGCCGGCCTCGTAGGCGATGTTCCAGCCCCACGGCAGGAATGAATCGTTCAGGCCGCAGAAGAGGCCCGCCCCGGCGCCGGCCAGCACGGAGACGGGCAGGTTGAACTTCTTGTAGAGGAAGGCCGCGAAGACCAGTTCGGCGCCGAGGCCCTGCAGGATGCCGGAGATCAGCACCGTGGTGCCGTACTGCGAACCCATGATGAGCTCGCCGGTGGCCGCGACGGTTTCGCAGAAGAGCGCGGCGCCCGGCTTGCGGATGATGAGCATGCCCAGCACCGCCGGGATCATCCAGCCGCCGGCGTAGAGTCCGCTCAACGGCGGGTAGACCGCGTTGACCGGAGTCGAGATCAGGTTCGCGCCCTGGGACCAGGCCCAGAAAATGACGCCGCCGGCAACGGCGATCAACGCGGCCACCACAATGTCCACCACACGCCAGCTGTAGTTGCGCCGGGCGGATGAACGGCTGGCGGAACCATGCTGTGCTGAAATATCTGTCATGTCGTCCTCCTGAGGAACAGGAGGGGAGGGTGCGCCGGCCGGTCTCGGCTTCCGCCGCCCTCCGCGCACCCTGAGAACTCGACTCCCTTGCGCCGGTACTAACCGGATCAGGTTCGAGGGTCTGCGGCTGTCCGCACTCTCAGCGCCCACCAAAGGTTTCCCCGGATTGTTCCGGCGATGCCCGACGGCGGCGCTCCCCTGTCGTAATTATTTTCGCCCTTGTGGGCTGGCTCAGTTTACACCCGGACGGCCGGGTTTTCAGTGGTGTGCCGTCACAATCGTGGACCGGACGGCGGAAGTCCCGGCGGCCCGGAAAACCCTCTTGGTAGAGTCGTCGTGCCGGACCCCCGGACCCGCCAGCGGGCGGCCTCGTCACCCACCGGAAAGCTGGAATATTTTGTCGCACACACCGGTCACCCAAGATCCTTTCGGGGAATACGATCCCGACTCCAGTGAGCCGCAGCCGCAGGGTTCCCTGGCGGTGCTCATCGGCCGCGTGCTGGCCGAGATAGAGGCGCTCCAGTTCGCGTCGTTCAGCAAGGATGACGCCCTGGACCTCGGGCTCCTTCTTGTCGAGCTGGGCAGGCAACGCTCGCTGCCCATCGCCGTCGACATCACCAAAGGCGAGCAGGTGCTCTTCCACGCCGCGCTGGACGGCGCCACACCGGACAATGAGCGCTGGATCAACGCCAAGAAGCGCACCGCCATGCGGTACGAGGTCCCGTCCCTGCTGGTGGGCCTCCGGGCCCGCGCCGCCGGCGGAAGGATTGAGGACAACGCCTGGTGGGATCAGTCGGAGTTCGCCGCCCACGGCGGGGCGTTCCCCATCTACGTGCGCGGCACGGGCGCCGTCGCCGTCGCCACCGTCTCCGGCCTGCCCCAGAAGGCGGATCACGAACTCGTGGTCGAGGCCCTGCGGATGGTCCTCACCCCGGAACGCTAGGCTAGGGGAAAACCGTTCCCGTCCCAAGGAGACCGAAGAATGAACATCCTCATCAAGCTGCTCGGTACCGGCGTCAGCCTCCTGGCCGGCTTTGCCGGCACCAAGCTGGTGGACACCATGTGGGAAAAGTCGACGGGCAACAAGCCGCCCAAGGGCCAGGAGGACGACGTTCCCACGACCCTGCGCTCGGCCCTGACGTTCGCCCTGATCTCCGCATCGGTCAGCGCCATCATCCAGGTGCTCGCCAACCGCGGCACCCAGCGCGCGATCACCCGCTTCGCCAAGACCCAGGACGTCGTCTGACCTGACCCGACCAGCCGCGGCGCCCACCGCGGCAGTCGAAGGCCCCGGCCGCGTCCGTCGATGTGCCGGCCGGGTCCGCCGGGCCGGTCGGGTCCGCCGGGCCGTACGGGGGCTCAGCGGTCGTCGTCGTCCGCTCCGTGCGTGGCCGCATGCTGGGCGGCCTTCTGGACTACCGCCTCGAGCTCGTCGGAGCTCAGCAGCTCCGGGTGCAGGTGCTTGGTCCGGTAGCCGGCCCGGCCCACCATGTGGGCGGACACGGGCACGGTGAGCAGCTGGAAGAGCCAGGCCACCAGCAGGACGGGCCACACCGACCAGGTGCGCATCTGCAGGCCGAGGGCCGCCAGCAGCAGGAACAGGCCGAGGACCTGCGGTTTGGTGGCCGCGTGCATCCTGCTCATGAGGTCCGGGAAGCGCAGCAGCCCGATGGCGGCCGCGAGGGACATCAGGGCTCCGGTCACCATGAACACGGCGGAGACGGCGTCGATCACTGTGTCAGGATTCACGGACGCCCTCCCGCCTGTCGGCCACGAACCGGGCCACGGTGACCGAACCGACGAAGCCGATCAGGGAAATCGCAACGAGCAGCATCAGGTTGTTCAGGTGCCGGTTGGCGGCCATGTCGATGCACAGGGCCGCGCCGAAGATGGCCAGCAGCACGTCGGCGGCCAGAACCCGGTCCAGCAGCGAGGGCCCCCGCGCGATCCGGACGATCGCCCCCGCGGCGGCCAGGGACAGTACGACGGCGGTCACCGTCAGGACGGTCTGCATCATGCGGCGGTCTCCTGTGTCAGTGCGGAAAGTTCGGCTTTGGTCCCCATGATCCGGATCAGCCCGGCCTCGGTGTCCCGGACCTCTTTGCGCAGCTTGGCCGCGTCCTCGGCATTGCGGACGTTGATGCCGTGGATGTAGAGCGTGGACGTCGACCTGTCCACCTCCACCACGAGGGACCCGGGAATCAGCGAGATCACGTGCCCGGTGGCCGTGACCAGGAGGTCCGAATGGCTTCGGAGCGGCACGGCTACGACCGCGCTGACCACGTTGGGGCCGCGGACCACGGCCAGGTACAGGACCTGGCAGCTTGCCGCGACGACTTTTCCGAGGAAGATGAGGGCGAACGGCACGGCGCGGAGCACGTTGAAGCGGCCGCCGAGTTCCACCGGGGGCAGATAGAAAATGCGCGCCACGAGCACCGCGATGAGGGCGCCGAAGAGGAGATTGCCCGGGCTGAAGTTCTGCCAGAGCGCGCCCCAGACAAAGACGAGCCAGACCAGCAGCGGCAGTTCCTGGCGCAGCGAGATCCTTTTCCGGTTCATTTCCCGCCGCCCTCCCGGACCTGCACCGGATGGAGCGACGGAGGCACCGGCGGCACGGGCGCATCCGGGCCGAGCACGGCCTGGATGTAGGAGGTCCGGTCCAGCATCTCCTGGGCGGACTGGTCGGCCACCCTGAACAGCGGCCCGGCAAAGACCGTCAGAGCCACGCCAAAGACCACCAGGCCCAGGGTGGAGCCCACCATGGTGCGGGGCAGCAGGGTCACATTCGTCTTGCCGGCCCGGTCACCCGTGGCGGAGTCGGCCGGCGCTGCCAGGAGCACCGGATCGGGGTGTTCGGCGTCCCCGGGCTTGCGCCAGAACGCCCGGTTCCAGACCCTCGCAATCGCCAGCAGGGTCAGCAGGCTCGTCAGCACGCCGCCGATCACCAGGGCGTAGGCCAGCGGCGTCCCCAGTTCCACGCCTGCCTGAAGCAGCCCCAGCTTGCCCAGGAAACCCGAGAACGGCGGGATTCCGGCGAGGTTCATGGCGGGAATGAAGAACAGGACCCCCAAGACCGGGGAGAGCTTGGCCAGTCCCGCCACGCGGTCCATGGACGAGCTGCCGCCACGGCGTTCAATCAGGCCGGTCACCAGGAACAGGCTGGTCTGGACAGTGATGTGGTGGGCCACGTAGAACACCGCGGCGCCCAGGCCGGCCACGGTGGACATGGCCAGGCCGAACACCATGTAGCCAATATGGCTGACCAGGGTGAAGGACAGGAGCCTCTTGATGTCACTTTGGGCCAGGGCGCCGAGGATGCCCACCACCATGGTCAGCAGCGCCGCGACCATGAGCGGGGCGTTGAGCGCATCCCCCGGGAAAAGCAGCGTTTCCGTGCGGACCATCGCATAGACGCCCACCTTGGTCAGCAGCCCGGCAAACACCGCGGTGACCGGGGCCGGGGCGGTGGGGTAGGAGTCAGGGAGCCAGAAGGACAGCGGGAAGACGGCGGCCTTGATGCCGAAGGCCACCAGCAGCATGACGTGCAGCAGCGTCCGGGTGCCCTGGTCGAGGTCGCCGAGCTTGATGGCGAGGTCCGCCATGTTGATGGTTCCGGTGGCGCCGTAGATCATGGCGATCGCGATCAGGAACAGCACCGAGGACACGACGGAGACCACCACGTAGGTCACGCCGGCCCGAATGCGCGGGCCTGTCCCGCCGAGGGTGATGAGCACGTAGCTGGCCGTCAGCAGGATCTCGAAGCCGACGTAGAGGTTGAAGAGGTCTCCGGTGAGGAAGGCGTTGGACACCCCGGCCACGAGGATCAGGTAGGTCGGGTGGAAGATCGAGACCGGCGCGTCGCGGTCGCCGTCGGCCATGCCCTGTCCCGTTGCGTAGACCAGCACCGCAAGGCTCACGGCCGAGGACACCACGAGCATGAGGGAGGAGAACTGGTCCACCACCAGCACGACGCCCCAGGGCGGCAGCCAGCCGCCGATGTTCACCGCGGCCGTCCCGCCATCCCAGACGGAGGCCAGCAGCCAGCATTCCAGCAGCAGTGTCAGCGTCAGCACGGCGATGCTGACCGTGCGCTGGACCCGCGGGTGATGGATGAGCAGGAAGGTCAGGGCGGCGCCCAGGATGGGGAGTACGACGGCGAGCGGGGCAAGGCTGGTGATGTTCACTCTCCGCCTCCTTCCGGGCTGGGGTCAACGTTGAGGGAGCCGGGCTGCTCTTCAGAAGCGGCCTTGTCGGCCCGCACGGGGCGGTCACCGGACATGACCGTAGCCAGCGGGAACTCCGAAGTCTCGACCGGGATCACGGAGTCATCCTCGGCATCGAAGCTTGGCGTTTCCGCGACGCGGCGGTCCTCGGCGTCGTCCTGGATTTCATCCTGGCGGGCCAGGACCCAGGTGCGGTAGATGATGCCCAGCATGAACGCCGTGACGGCGAAGGAGATCACGATCGAGGTCAGGATCAGGGCCTGCGGCAGGGGGTCGTTGTAGTCCCCCGCCGGGGTGTCCTTGTCGAAGAGCGGCGCCAGCCCGGCGTAGCCGCCGGTGGCGAGGATCAGCAGGTTCGTGGCGTTGGCCAGCAGCATGAGGCCCAGCAGGACCCGGGTGAGGCTGCGTTCGAGGAGCAGGTAGATGCCACAGGCGTACAGGGCGCCCATGACCGTCAGCAGGGTCAGGTTGACGCTCATGTTCTCCCCTTGGCAGTGGTTTCCGCGTCGGCGGACCCGTCGGCGGACCCGGAAGGGACACCGGCCGGGATTCCTCCGCTGTCCTGGTCTTCGGCGGACCCCTCTTCGGTCGTCTCGGGTTGTTCTTCGAAGTGCTCGTCGATCTCCGCGCCGAGGCTGCGCAGCACGTCCAGGGCCAGTCCGACGACCACGACGTAGACACCGATGTCGAAAATGGTCGAGGTGACGAACTTGATGTCGCCGAAGACGGGCAGCCACAGCTCCACGATGGCGCTCTGGAACACTTCGCCGCCCAGCAGCAGCGGCGTCATTCCGGCGGCAGCCGCCGTGGCCAGTCCGATCCCCAGCAGGGTGCCGGCGCCGACGGGTGTCGCTTCGCGCAGTTCGAAGCGGCCGCCGGCCAGGTAGCGGATGGTGAGGGCGAGGCCGGCCGTGAGGCCGCCGGCGAAGCCGCCGCCGGGCAGGTTGTGGCCGGCGAGGAGCAGATAGATGGAGAACACGATCATCGAGTGGAAGATGAGGCGCGTGACCACCTCGAAAATGATCGAGCGGCGTTCGGGTGCCAGGGTCCGGCCGGCCACCAGCCAGGCGTCGCGAGTGGCGGCAGCGAACCGCCGGTTCATCGCCAGGGCGGCGTCTTCCCTGGTGCTTCCCCTGGCCCCGGTCCGCCGGCCCACGGTCCCTTCCGCGACGCTCGCGGATGTCCGGATGCGGTCGCCGCGGCCGCGGACGAAGATGAGGCTTGCCACGCCGGTGGCGGCCAGGGCCAGGACCGAGATCTCGCCAAAGGTGTCCCAGGCCCGGATGTCCACCAGGGTCACGTTGACGACGTTGAGGCCGCCGCCGCCCTCATAGGCCAGTTGCGGGAACTGCAGGGAGACCGGCGGCGCCACCCGGGCGCCGAGGGCGTGGATGGCCACGAAAATCATGGTGACGCCGAATGCCAGGCCGATCACCACGCGGATGACCCGGTACTTGCCGCCGGTGCGGTCCCGCAGCCCCGGCGGAAGGCTCCGCATGGCCAGCACGAACGCCACCAGGATCATGGTTTCGACCAGCATCTGCGTCAGGGCGAGGTCCGGGGCTCCCTGCAGGGCGAACATCATCGCAATCCCGTAGCCGGTGACGGACACCATCAGGACGGCCAGGAACCGTTTGTTGGCGCGCACCGCGGCCAGCGCCCCGATCACGATTCCGGCGCCGGCCACCAACTGCAGCGGCGAGCCGGGATCGATGACATAGAGGCCGGGCGGCAGCGGTTTGTTGGCCAGCAGCAGCGCCGTCAGCGGCAGGACGAACGCCACGGTCAGGATGACGGACAGGTAGAAGAAGAGCGAACCTCGCTGGGTCCGGCCGGTGATCCATACCGCGGTGTCGTCCAGGGCGCCGATCGTCTGCTGGTAGGCACGGTCGCTGTCGATCCAGCCCGGCACCAGCGCCTGCAGCCGGGCCACGGCGTTGCGGCCGTAGAACATCGCCAGGCCCAGGACGAACGTCACTGCGGTCAGGCCCAGGGCCGGGGTGATGCCGTGCCACAGCGCCAGGTGCCCGGGCGGGGCCTCGGAGCCGTGCACAAAAAGCTCCGCGTAGGGCTGGATCCAGGCGTCAACGGGGGCAGGCCACAGCCCGTAAAGGATTGTGAGGAGGCTCAGGATCGCCGGCGCGGCGAGGAACGCCGGTTTGACCGGCTTGAAGGCCGTGGGCTCCACGCCGGGCTTGAGGGCGAAGGCTCCCCACATGAACCGGGCGCTGTAGGCGAAGGTCAGGATGGAGCCCAGGACCACACCGGCCAGGAGCCAGGGTCCGGTCCCGGTCTCCGACTTGTACTGGAGGAAGGCCTCGAACACCGATTCCTTGGCGACGAAGCCGGCCAGCGGGGGCACGCCCGCCATCGAGGCCGCGCCGATCGCCGCGACGACCGCCAGTGCCCTGGCCGATCCGTAGACGCCGGAGAGCTCGCGGATGTCCCGGGTCCCGGACTGGTGGTCGATGATGCCCACCACCAGGAAGAGCGTGGCCTTGAACAGCCCGTGCGCCAGGAGCAGGGCTATTCCGGCGAGTGCCGCGTCGGGGGTGCCGAGGCCCACCACCATGGTCATGAAGCCCAGCTGGCTCACGGTGCCGTAGGCGAGGATGAGCTTGATATCTGTCTGCCGGAGGGCCCGGTAGCCGCCCACCAGCATGGTGGCCAGGCCCAGGCCGAGCACGATCGGCAGCCACGCCGCGGTGTCCGCGAATCCCGGAGCCAGTCGGGCCACGAGGTAGATCCCGGCCTTCACCATGGCCGCGGCGTGCAGGTAGGCGCTCACGGGGGTGGGGGCAGCCATTGCGCCGGGGAGCCAGAAGTGGAACGGCACCAGGGCGGATTTGGTGATCGCACCGATCAGGATGAGGACGACGGCGGCGTTCACGACCCCGCCTGCGGGGCCGGCGACCAGGGTGGGAGCCAGGTCCATGATCGCCTGGATCCGGTAGGTTCCGGCCGTCGAACCGAGCATGATGAGCCCCACGAGCATGGCCAGGCCGCCGGCGGTGGTCACCACGAGTGCCTGCAACGCCGAGCGCCGCGCGGACAGCCGGGTGCGGGCGTAGCCGATCAGCAGGTAGGACAGCACGGTGGTCAGTTCCCAGAAGATGAACAGCAGCAGAAGGTCATCAGCGGTAACGAGGCCGAACATCGCCCCGGCGAAGGCCAGGAGCTGGGCGCCGAAACCGCCGAGGTAGTCGTCCTTGTCCTTGAAGTAGCGGGCGCAATAGACCAGCACCAGCGCACCCACCCCCAGCACCAGCAGGGACATGACCCAGGCCAGGGCATCCATCCGGAACGCGAGTTCGAGCTGCAGTCCGGGAATCCAGGGGATGACTTCGGTAATCGCCCCGTCAGAACCTGAATAGACTGTGCCTGCATAGACTTCGTCGTGCTGCAGCAGCAGCCAGACAAAGGAGGCCGCGGGGACCGCGGCCAGGGCGAAGAACGAATTCCTGCCAAACTTTCGGAACAGCAGCGGGGCCACAGCAGCCACCGCAAAGTGCACGGCAAGGACTGTGATCACTGGTATCTCCGCAACGTCAGAAAGTCGATTGTCAGCAAGTTGGAGCAGGCGGGTCATTTGTTAGGTTCGGTGCCGTCAGTTTACCAAGCGTGTACAAATTCTTTTGGCCGGGACACCGGCCGCTGAACAATTCGACGCAAATGTGAAGCCGGGGTTAAACCCCGGCTGGTAAAAACCCCTCCCGCTCCCCCTCGGAGGACGCCCTGGGCGGCTACGATTCTGGCTATGAACACTGCCGCCGCCCCCGAGGCCATGCGCCCCTCGGAACTGGAATCGGGAAGTCCCGTCCCGCACCGGGGCCGGATCCTCGCGTGGGCCTCGTGGGACTGGGGTTCGTCAGCCTTCAACGCCGTCATGACAACATTCGTTTTCACCGTCTACCTGACCTCCAGGGCATTCGGCGGGGAGGACCAGGCCTCGGCAGTCCTGGGCGCCGCGCTGGCCGTCGCCGGCGTGGCCGTTGCCCTCCTGGCCCCGGTCACCGGGCAGCGCTCGGACACGGGCGGCCGGCGGAAGCTGTGGCTGGGGGTCAACACTGCCGCCGTCGTCGTCCTGACCGGGCTGTGCTTCTTTGTCTTCCCGCGGCCGGACTTCCTGATCCTGGGCGTCACGCTCATAGCGCTGGGCAACGTCTTCTTCGAGTTTGCCGGGGTCAACTACAACGCCATGCTCACCCAGATCTCCACCCCGCGGAACATCGGCAAAGTGAGCGGCTTCGGCTGGGGAATGGGGTATCTCGGCGGCATCGTGGCGCTGCTGGTTGTGCTCCAGCTTTTTGTCCAGCCCAGCGTGAACTGGTTTGGCGCCTCCACCGCGGACAGCCTGAACATTCGGCTGGTAGCGGTGTTTTCGGCCCTGTGGTTCCTCGTCTTTGCACTGCCCGTGCTGTTCGCGGTCCCGGAGCTGCCGCGCTCGGACCGGGGAGCCGGGCTGGGGTTCCTCGCCTCCTACGGCCTGCTCGTCCGGCGCATCAAGGCGATCTACCGAACCAGCCCGCACACTATCTACTTCCTCCTCGCGAGCGCCATCTTCCGGGACGGGCTGGCAGCTGTCTTCACCTTCGGCGGGGTGATCGCGGCCGGCACCTTTGGCTTCGAGCTCAAGGACGTCATCTTCTTCGCGATCTTCGGAAATGTCGTGGCGGCCGCCGGCGCCATCCTCGGCGGCTTCCTGGATGACAGGATCGGGCCGAAGACTGTGATTATCGCGTCCCTCGCCGGCCTGCTGGTCGCGGGTACCGCGATCCTGGTCCTCGGCACCGGCAGTTACAAGTTCTTTGGCATGGCCTGGACCGGGACCACCACGTTCTGGGTCTTCGGCCTGCTGCTGTGCCTCTTCGTGGGGCCGGCCCAGTCGTCCTCCCGCGCCTACCTCGCCAGGCTCGCCCCGCACGGCGAATCCGGCGAGCTCTTCGGCCTCTACGCCACCACGGGCCGGGCCGTAAGCTTCCTCGCCCCCGCGCTGTTCACGCTGTGCATCGCCGTCGCCGCACCCTTCGTAGCGGAGGGCCAGGCCCAGCGCTGGGGCATCCTCGGCATCATGGTGGTGCTGCTCGTGGGCCTGCTCGTGCTCCTGCCGGTCAAGGCCCCCGACCAGACCGAAATCGCGGTGGTCCCCGAGTCCTGAGGCGGCCGAATCACCGGTTCGCGCACTAGGCTGAGGGTATGAACGTGGATGAGACGGACCTCCCCGGCCTCGGCCGGCGCAAGGACTTCATGACTGCCTCCGGACGCCGGATCGGCGTTGTCGAATACCGCGAGGGCCAGACGGAACTCATCGTCTCGACCTGGGACGATCCTGACACCTGCCAGGCCTCTGTCCCGCTGACTGCGGATGAGGCCGCCGCCCTGGGCAACCTCCTGGGCGGCCAGCGCATCGCCATGCAGCTCTCGGAAGCCCACCGGGAAATCCCGGGTATCGTCACGCGCCAGTTTTCGATCAGCGCTGAGTCACCCTTCCAGAACCAGCCGATGGGGAAGGCGTGCATCCGGACCCGCAGCGGGGTCTCGATCGTGGCCATCATGCGCGAAGGCGAGGTCCTGCCCTCCCCGGGACCCGACGTCGTCCTTCACCCCGGTGACCTTCTCGTTGCGGTGGGTACGCAAGAAGGCCTGGACACGGCGGCCGGCATCCTGCGCAACGGATAAGCCGGATGGATCCGCTCGCGCTGACCCTGATCGAGCTGGGGGCCGTCGTCTTCTGCCTCGGCCTGCTGGCCAGATTGGCCGGGCGGATCGGCATGTCCCCCATCCCGCTCTATCTGGTGGGCGGGCTGTTCTTCGGGGCCGGGGGCCTGGTCAAGCTCGAAGGCATGCACGAGTTTGCGCACCTGTCCGGCGAGATCGGCGTGATTCTCCTGCTGCTTATGCTTGGGCTGGAATATACGGCGTCCGAGCTCGTCACCGGCCTGCGTCGGTCCTGGCAGGCCGGCGTCCTGGACCTGCTGCTCAATTTCCTGCCCGGTGCCGGGCTCGCGGTGATGCTGGGATGGGGCGTCGTGGGGGCCATGGTGATGGGCGGCGTCACCTACATTTCATCCTCCGGGATCGCCGCCAAGGTCATCACGGATCTTGGCCGCATCGGCAACCGGGAAACCCCGGTTGTCCTGTCCATCCTGGTGTTCGAGGACCTCGCTATGGCCGTGTACCTGCCGGTCCTGACCGCCACGCTCGCCGGCGTCAGCATCCTGCTGGGGCTGCAGACGGTGGGGATCTCCCTGGCCGTCGTCAGCCTGGTCCTGGTGGTGGCCCTGCGGCACGGACACCACGTGTCCAAGGCCGTGCACAGCGAAAACTCCGAGGTTTTCCTGCTCAACCTGCTGGGCGCGGCACTTCTGGTCGCGGGGCTCGCAGCCGCCATGCAGGTTTCCGCGGCAGTGGGCGCCTTCATGCTCGGCATCGCGATTTCCGGCGCCACGGCCCACAGCGCCACCCGCGTCCTGGAACCGCTCCGTGACCTCTTCGCGGCCATCTTCTTTGTGGTTTTTGGCCTCAACACCGACCCCCGGTCCATCCCCCCGGTCCTGGGCTGGGCCCTGCTGCTGGCCCTGGTGACGGCAGCCACCAAGGTGGTCACCGGGTACTGGGCGGCCAAGCGGGCCGGGATTGGCATTCCCGGCCGCTACCGCGCGGGCGCGGCCCTGATCGCACGCGGCGAGTTCTCGATTGTCATCGCCGGCCTGGCCGTTGCCTCCGGCGTGGTGCCCGCGGATCTGGCAGCCCTCGCCACCGCCTACGTTCTGATCATGGCGATCGTGGGGCCGCTGGCCGCCCGCTTCGTGGAGCCGCTGGTCCGGCTCCTGCGCCGTCCCGCACGGCGGCCCGCGTTCCGGACCTCGGGCCCGGCGTAACGCTGCCGCCCCTGCGACACAGCGCGCTTGCTGCCTGGCCGGGAGGCTGGCTTGGCTGCCTGGCGCGGCCGTCCGGCCTGGCAGCCGTCCCGCCTAGATGTTGGTGAGGTGGAAATTCAGGTGGCTGCGGCTGGCCGTGGGCCCGCGCTGGCCCTGGTAGCGGTTGCCGTATTCCCCCGAACCGTACGGGTGCTCCGCGGCCGAGGACAGCCGGAAAAAGCACAGCTGGCCGATCTTCATGCCGGGCCAGAGCTTGATGGGCAGCGTGGCCATGTTGGACAGTTCCAGCGTGACGTGGCCGGAGAATCCGGGATCGATGAAACCCGCCGTCGAGTGCGTCAGCAGGCCGAGCCGGCCGAGCGAGGACTTGCCCTCGAGGCGGGCCGCGATGTCATCCGGCAGCGTCACGGTCTCGTACGTGGAGCCAAGGACGAACTCCCCCGGGTGCAGGATGAACGGCTCGCCGGACTCAACTTCCACCAGTCGGGTCAGCTCGGGCTGCTCCTCGGCCGGGTCAATGTGGGCGTATTTGTGGTTGTCGAACAGCCGGAAGAACTTGTCGATCCTGACGTCCACCGAGGACGGCTGGACCATGTCGGGGTCGAAGGGCTCGAGGACAATCCGCTGGGAGTCAATTTCGGTTCGAATGTCGCGGTCAGAGATCAGCACAGGTTCAAAAATACCGCACTCCCCATTGGATGGACCGCACAGTGTGGAGCTACTGTCACGGAACCGCGTCCACACGCCGGCCCGACGGCGTTCACGGCGGCTCCAGGGCCCAGACTTGGCGACTACGAAAAACGGGGTCCGGTATCAGACCGGTACGGTTAGCCCTTTTCGCGACAGACTATTTGACTGACGACTTAGGGGAACCGGCGCACGGCCCCATTGCCTCGATCAGCATTCCATCCGCAACGGCACCGGCGACCAGGAAATCACAGAGAAAATTGAGGTGGCCGGCGTGGAATAGATCGAAGGCCCCGCTGCGTATCCAATTCGAGTGACCAGGACGTCTCCTTCATCAATACGCGCATCAATACGCGCCGACTGGGCTGCGCATGGCTCTGAATGTTCTCCACATAATGATCAGGTCGCCCGTGAGCGACCAGTTCTCCACGTAATAAAGATCCAAGCGGATACTCTCGTCCCACGGGAGGGTGGAACGGCCGTTTATCTGCCACAATCCCGTAATTCCTGGCTTTATGAGCAGCCGACGGTTGGTGAACTTCTCGTACCCTTCAACTTCCGCGGGCAGCGGTGGCCTAGGCCCTACCAAGCTCATTTCGCCGGTCAAGACATTCCAGAACTGCGGCAGCTCGTCCAAGGAGTACTTGCGCATCCAGCGCCCGCACTTGGTGACCCGCGGATCGTTGCGGATCTTGAACAGCAGCCCGGAACCCTCGTTAAGCTCGCGGAGCGACTCCAAATCGCTTTCAGCAGTCTGGACCATCGACCGGAACTTCAGCATGTGAAAGGGAATCCCGTTCCTGCCCGCCCGTACCTGGCGGAAGAGGACGGGGCCCTCACTGCCGCGTTTGACGATGAAAGCCAACGCGAACAGGAGCGGCGACAAAACCAGCAACGCCACGGAGGCTACGGAGATGTCCACCGCACGTTTGAGAACATGCTTTCCGCCGGCGTACTGCGGAAGCTCAACGTGCACAAGCGGCAACCCATCGACCGGACGCCAGTGAATTCGCGGACCCGCAACGTTGGTCAAGCCCGAGGCCAGGACCAGTTCCGTCCCCGTGGCTTCAAGCTTCCATCCGAGTTCCCTGATGTAGGTGCTACCGCCGTGGACAGGTCCCGCGACGATGACTGCATCCGCACCGACCACTTCAACCATCCGCGAGACGTCGGCCAGGGTTGACAGGACGGGGATGCGGTACCAGGGAGGCCGCAGTTCCATGGACTTCTCCAGCGTCGGAAGCGCGACACCGGAAACTTGGTACCCCGCGGTCGGGTTCTTCTGGATCTGGTTGATAACGTACTCGACGTCAGTTGACTCTCCGATAACAATGACTCGAGAGACGTACGTACCCCGGGACCGCTGCTGATTCAGCCACCTGCGCCAAAGCCAGCGGTCTCCCGTGAGCAGCAGCAGACCCAGTGGCAGAGCAATCGCGAAGTAGCCTCGCGCCACATCAAACTGAATGAAAACCATCGCTATCGCAAGTGCACCGAACAGCTTGAGGGTGGCTTGGATGACCCGCTTGTATTCGGCGGCGCCAACACCAAAAGTCCGGCTGTCGCGGGTGCGGTAAATCTCCAAGACAGCGACCCAGGCCACGAGAAGCAATACCGAGACCACGAGATATTTCGTTTCAAAGTCCCATTGACGATCAGCTTTGGTATCGGAACGGAACCGGACCACGTATGCCGAGGCCACCGATACGGCAATCGCCGCCGCATCCGTGATTCGAAGACGGTTAACGAAACCCTTCCATCGTAAGGTGGCCGCGCTCCTTGGAGCTGCGATGTTATGTCGAGATGCGTCGTCCCACACCGAATGTTGGGGCTTCGCGGATGGTTGCGTGCGTAGCGGAACGCGGGCTTGACCCGCCTTTGGAATCGGAGTTTGTGTGCGTCGGCGCTGCTTGAGCTCACTCATGGCCGCTGCCTTCTACCGAGACCAGGTGCAGAATCCCTTGGAATCGCTGCCTTCCCGGCAAATTCGGCGTGAGAAAGCCTGCCAGTTGGTAAGAAAGGGCGCAGGACCATCAACTTCTCGTCATACATGGTGAGACCTTCTAGCGACTTGGTTGTCTGTGGTCTCCCCAAGTAAATTCGATGGCCTTCTGCTGCACACGAGTGTGCCCTACTCCTCTTGAGTTTGTAGACCACTCGTCCTGTTCGCCGCCACGGGCTGACTACCTGCTTTGCTACCCGAATTCGAGATAGACCCACCCATTCCACGGCTCGAATTCCGGCCGACATTCTGCGCGCACGGATAACGCTCACCGACAGCACTTCGAAGCATAATGTCGGCCGGGTGGAAATTCAGGTGGCCGAGGCCGGCAGTGGGCGGTGCAACTTCACCGGCCCGTCCATTCCGTAGCGGGCATATCTTCGAGGAGGGACTTGAGCCGCTCAAGCTGGCCAACCTCGGCCTTCATTC
This sequence comes from Arthrobacter sp. P4_F11, assembly GCF_056401395.1. Taxonomy (NCBI): domain Bacteria; kingdom Bacillati; phylum Actinomycetota; class Actinomycetes; order Micrococcales; family Micrococcaceae; genus Arthrobacter; species Arthrobacter sp. P4_F11. Next base: position 43,553 of record NZ_JBFUJK010000019.1, on the reverse strand, counting down.
GCTGGCGGAACGGGCTGGTCATGCGGATCACGAATCCCCTGGGCTCACAGTTCAAAGCGAACCGGACGCGGGTGCTGCGACCCTCCGTGCTCAGGTAGTAGCCGCCGCGCGGCCGGACCGGGCCGACGATGACCTGGTACTGAATCTCCGCCCCCGTCCGGGCTTCGATGATTTCGAAGTCCGCGGCCACGGGCCTGCCGCCCGGTCCGGCGATCGTCTGCTGGTACACGGCACCCTTGGCGCCTGCGGCGCCGGAGAGCAGTTCCACGCTCCGGACCCCGTCACGCCAAAGCGGCAGGTGGCCCGGGTCCAGGAGGAAGTTGTACACGCTCATTGCGTCACAGTGGATGACGACGTCGTACTCTGCGAATGCCACAAAAATCCTTGCTCGGCGAACGGCAAATGGGCGTAGCCCGCCTCCCCCGAACTGCAGCTAACCAATTCAGGATAGACAGCGAGGCCCGCACCGCTCGGCTCCGGGACGGGCCTTTACCGAAGCGTTATGGGCTCCCGGACTGTGTGCTGCTACATGACCGTGCTCGGTGTCCTCGACGAAGAACTTGGACGCCTCAAAGTCGAGGTCGGTGCCCAGCCACATGTATGTGGACATGAGGATGTCCAGCCCGCCGTTTGACGGAGATAGCCCCTCTGCGCAGCGGTTTGGCGGCCATCTGTGGCAAACAGAGGAGCGGGCGACCCATGACTTCGACCGCATGACCTGTTCGGAGAACGCCCACGACTGAGGTAAGGTAAAGCTCGTTGTTCCCCGGGGCGAAGTCCAGCACTCTGACTGGTCCCACTGCGGCTGTAGCTCAATGGTAGAGCGCTAGCTTCCCAAGCTTGATACGCGGGTTCGATTCCCGTCAGCCGCTCCAATTGCCCCCGCAGCATCCCGGGCTCCTATTAGGTTGCTACCTGTATCGTCGGAAGTCAGGAACCTCTTCGGTTCCGCTACAGGAGCAATCATGGCTGACAAATCCCCCCGTCAAGCAGCATCCAAAAAATCCGGCAAATCCATTAAGGAAAAGCGCGCTGACAAGAGGGCCGCATCAGCGCCGGCCAGCTCCCTCGATAAAGTGACCGCCGCAAAGACGGCGAGCCCCAAAAAGAAGTGACCCGTTCACCGAATTACCTCACGCTCGGCATCCTCGCCGGCACACGCAAACCGGACGAGCGGCGCCTCCCGATCCACCCCCTGCACCTGGACCGCATCGCGCCGGAGATCCGGGACCGGTTGATCCTCGAGGAAGGCTACGGCGAGCGCTTCGGCCGGTCCGACGCCGAGCTCGCACCCCTCGTGGGGCGCATCGCGCCGCGGCAGCAACTGCTGGCGGAAGCCGACGTCGTCCTCCTGCCCAAGCCGCAGCCCGAGGACTTGGCCGAGCTCCGGGACGGGCAGGTCCTTTGGGGCTGGCCGCACTGCGTCCAGGACCGGGCCATCACCCAGCTGGCGATCGACAAGAAACTCACGCTGATCGCCTTCGAGGCCATGAACCACTGGGCCAGCGACGGCGGCTTCGGCCTGCACGTCTTCCACAAGAACAACGAGCTCGCAGGCTACTGTTCCGTGCTGCATGCCCTGGCGCTGACCGGTTCCACCGGAGACTACGGCCGCCGGTTGAGCGCAGTCGTGATCGGCTTCGGGGCCACCGCCCGCGGCGCCGTGACGGCGCTGAATGCCCACGGTGTCCATGACGTGCAGGTGCTGACCAACCGCGGTGTTGCCGCTGTTGGCTCTCCCATCCACTCGGTCCGCATCGCGCAGTTCGACCATGACAGCGAGGCGCCGTTCCTGAGCGAGGTCATCACCGAGCGCGGGCGCGTGCCGCTGGCGCCGTTCCTGGCCGCGAGCGACATCGTGGTCAACTGCACGCTGCAGGACCCCAACGCGCCGCTGACCTACCTGCGCACCGGGGACCTGGCCGCCTTCCGGCCCGGCAGCCTGATCGTGGACGTCTCCTGCGACGAGGGCATGGGCTTCAGCTGGGCGAAAACCACCACCTTCGCCGAGCCGATGTTCAAAGTGGGTGACCACATCGACTACTACGCCGTGGACCACAGTCCGTCCTATCTGTGGAATTCCGCCAGCTGGGAAATCAGCGAGGCGCTGCTGCCGTTCCTCGAGACCGTGGTGTCCGGCCCCGAGGCCTGGGCGGGAAACGAGACCATCCGCCGCGCGATGGAAATCCGCGACGGCGTGGTCCTGAACCCGGATGTGCTGCAGTTCCAGCAGCGGGAGGCAGAGTTCCCGCACCGCCCCTTGTCGCTCTAGGGGTTGTTGCACGCCTCCCGGTTTTCCGCGACGAATTAGGACAGCCGCTGCGTGGATCCACGTAGCGGCTGTCCTTTTTCGGTGCGGAAATCGGTCCGGACGATCCGCAGCAGCCGGCGCCGGTCCTTCAGGTCCACTTTGAGCATGAGCTGCCCGCGCCGGGCGAGGACGACGGCGACGGTCGCGGCAGCCAGCACCGGGACGCCGCCGGAGACGAGGACGGCGGTGTGCGGGTCCGCGTGCTCGGCCAGCCAGCCCATCATCGGGCCGCCGATCGCCTGGCCGCCGATCAGCACCATGATGTACAGGCTCATGACCCGCCCGCGGATGGCCAAGTTGGCGCTGACCTGGACCAGCTGGTTCGCGGCGGTCAGGAACATCAGGCACCAGAATCCGGCCAGCACCATGGCCACGCCGAACCACGCCATGGACGGCCCCAGGGAAGCCAGGCACAGCATGAGCCCGTACATCCCGGCGCCCAGCACCACGGAGCGCAGCCGCAGGGCGCGCCGCCGGGCCGAGGTGATCGCGCCGGCCAGGGCGCCGAGGGCCACGAGCGTGTTGAGCAGCCCATAGCCACCGGCACCGGCGTCGTACACGTGGTCCGCGAACGCGGCCAGCAGCACCGGCAGGCTCATCGCGAACACCGCGATGAACCCGGCCATCAGCCAGGGCCAGTAGATGGTGGGCTTGCTGAGCGCATAGTCCAGCCCTTCCCGCAGCATGCCCGGGCGCTTGGCGGCCGGGGTGCTGACATGCAGCTGGTCCTTGCGCAGGCTCAGGAGCATGGCCACAGTGAAACAGCACGCCACCGCATTGGCGGCAAAGGCCCAGCCGGCCCCCACGGCGGTCAGCAGGATCCCGGCGATCGCAGGACCGATCAGGCCGCCGAGCTGGAAGATCGTGGAGTTCACGCTGATCGCGTTTCGCAGATAGCCGGGGCCCACGAGCTCGTTGACGAACACCTGGCGGGCCGGCTGGTCCAGCACGGTCACAAGGCCCAGAACCAGCGCGATCGCGTAGACGTGCCCCACCTCAATCCGGTGGCTGAGCGCCAGGACGGCAAGGACCGCGGCCAACGCGGCGGCCACCGACTGGCACAGCATGAGGATCTTCCGCTTCGCGAAACGGTCCGCCATCATGCCGGCCCACGGGCCGAGGAACAGCGACGGCAGGAACTGCAGGGCCACGGTGATGCCGACGGCCGTGACGGAACCGGAGAGCTGGAGCACCAGCCAGTCCTGGGCGATCCGCTGCATCCAGAGCGCGATGACGGCGACGAAGTGCCCGATCGCGAAGACGCGGAAGTTGCGGACCTTGAGCGAAATGAAAGTGTGGCGCCAAGGCAGGGGCTCGTTGACGACGGCGAGTGGTTGGGTGATGGTGTCCGGCAGGGAAGCTGCGTTCGCCTCTAGCGGCGGAGGGGGTGCCACGGAAAAGTCCTCAAAAGAGCGGGTGAGTGGGATGGACTTAACGCTAGGCTGGCCCCAAGAGATTATGGAAGCCTATTCCACGCATAACTCGCATTACAAAACACAATGCAGGGTATGCGGCACCGATCCGGAGACCGCCATGTTCGAACCCGCCCAGCTCCGCTCGTTCCTGGCCGTGGCCGAAACCTTGAGTTTCACCAAGGCCGCCGAGCGCCTCGGCCTGGCCCAACCCACCGTCAGCCAGCACGTCCGCAAGCTGGAGACCGCCGCCAAGCGGGTGCTGGTTGCCCGGGATACCCGGGATGTACGCCTGACCGACAACGGCGATGCCATGGCCGGGTTCGCCCGCAGCATCCTCGCCGCGCACGACTCCGCCGCCCGCTATTTCTCCGGCTCCGCCATGCGCGGCCGACTGCGCTTCGGCACGGCCGATGATCTCGCCATCACCGGGCTGCCACGCATCCTCCGGGAGTTCCGGCAGATCTATCCCCAGATCAACCTCGAGCTGACGGTCGGGCAGAGCGACCAGCTCTACAAGCGCCTGAATGCCGGGCAACTGGATCTGGTCTTTGTGAAATGGGTGGCCGGGGCCAAGGACGGGACCGTGGTCCAGCAGGACGCCTTCGCCTGGGTCGGCCTGGAGCAGACCGTGCTGGAACCGGCTGATCCTGTCCCGCTGATCGCCTACCCCTCCCCCAGCCTGAGCCGGAAGCTTGCGATCGACGCCCTGGAAGCCACCGGGCGCACCTGGCGGATCACCTGCACCACACGCCAGATCAGCGGCGTACTGGCCGCCGTCCGGGCCGGCATCGGTGTGGCGGTGATGCCTTCCTCCCTGGTGCCGGAGGACCTGAAAATCATCACCCGCCGCTTCGATCTGCCACCGGTGGGCGACGTCGATTTCACGCTCATCCGCAATCCGCTGGCCAATACCGAGGTGATCGATGCCCTCACGCAGGCGATCGTGGGCCGGACCCTGAAACGACCGGCCTGACGCGCGGGCGGTCCCGCAGCCAGCACTGATCCTGCCACGGTACCTACGGGGCGGACTACCCGGACCCGGGCAGTACTTACTTGACCATTGAACGGTGCACGTACTTCATCTATCCTGACACTACTTAAGATCCACCGTTCGAGGTCAAGCAGTGGCCCACGACAACGATTCGAATAACGAACGCTGTCCGTCGCTGACGCCCTGTGGCTGGCGTCGGAGCGTTCGGGATAGGCCGCCATTGATGCCAGCCATTAATCACCCCCGATTGCCCGCCCCCGCCGCCCACGCGACAAAGTCCTCCCGTCAGGTAACCGCGCCGGCCCGCCCCGCAGCGGCCATGCACCACTCGACCGCCGGAATGCAGCACGCGGCCACCCCGGGCCAACGGGGAATCCGCCCGACTACCCTCGCAGAGTCCGATTATGTGGCCAGCCCGTACTGCGAACGCTGCGGCACGGACGAGTTCATTTACCTTGAGACCTTCGTCCCGGCCACGCACCGGAGGGACGGCTCGGTCAGCAAGCTCGGCGAGGTCACCTACTTCTGCTCGGGCTGCGACGATTTCTCCGCCCACGCGGTCCCCGCTTCCTGGGTCCCGCCGGGCTGGTACTTCGGCTAGCCCCGACTCCGCTTAGCGCCTTCGCCGTTAAACGCCGCCGCCGTGCCGCACCTTATGGTGCCTGCACGGCGGCGGTGTTTTTTTGGGTTTCAGGGTTCCAGCACGCCCGAGCCGGGGTTTTAGCAGCCCCGGGCTAGATCAGGGCGTCGGAGATGTGGTTGGGCGTGCCGAAGCGGTGCGCCGTGATGCTGATAGCCTGCTCGTGCAGGAACGGCAGCAGTTCCACGCGTCCGGCTTCCGTGACGGGGTGGACATACACCGCCAGGTCCGGGCGTCCGCCCGTGGCTTCGGCCAGCGCCTTGGCGTCCCCGCCAATCAGCCGGATCCGGGCGCCGGAAAGCTTGCCCGCCGCGGCGAGGGTGCCGGCGGAAGCGAGCCATTCGGCGTCGTTCTCAACAGTCGCCGCGATGCCAAGCCCGGACAGGACGGCGCGCAGCTGGGCGGGCAGTTCGACGGCGGTGGAGACCGTCAGGACGGACCCGGCCAGGACGCCGGCGGCGACGGTCCGGACGAGGCCGGCAAGCGGCTCGTCTTCCGCGAGGCGGACCGTGACGGGCAGAGCACGGTAGCGGAAGACGTTGCGTTCCGCACTCAGGCCGGAGACGTCCTTCGCGGTGCCGAACTCTTCGGCCCAGGCGCGGGCGTCGGAGGCGAGCGCGCGCTGCAGCGGCGCGAGTTCGTCGGCGGTCAGGAAGCCCTTGGCGGCGTCCTCGATCCGGCGGACGCCGGCGTGGGCGGGAGAAGTGCCCGGGGTGCCGGCGGCGGCGCTGGGCTTGCTGGCCCATTCGCCGAGGCCGACGAGGTAGTTCGGGCCGCCGGCCTTGGTGCCGGCGCCGACGGCGGATTTCTTCCAGCCGCCGAAGGGCTGGCGCTGGACAATCGCGCCGGTGATGCCGCGGTTGACGTAGAGGTTGCCGGCCTGGATGGTGTCCAGCCAGATCCCCAGTTCCTCGCTGTTGAGCGAGTGCAGGCCGGCGGTGAGGCCGTATTCGATCTGGTTCTGGATCGCGATGGCCTCCTCGAGGGTCTCTGCAGTCATAACGCCCAGGACCGGGCCGAAGAACTCGGTGAGGTGGAAGTAGGATCCGCGGCGGACACCGGAGCGCACGCCGGGGCTCCAGAGCTTGCCCGAATCATCGAGCTTCCGCGGCTCGACGGCCCAGGTCTCGCCCTCGCCGAGGGTGGTGAGGGCGTTCAGGAGCTTGCCGTTGGCGGGCTCGATGATCGGGCCCATCTGGCTCGCCGGGTCCTGCGGGTAGCCGACCTTGAGCGAGGTGACGGCGTCGATCAGCTGGTTGTGGAAGCGCTTCGACTTCGCCACGGAGCCGACGAGGATCACCAGCGAGGCGGCGGAGCACTTCTGGCCGGCGTGGCCGAACGCGGAGTACGCGACGTCCTTGGCCGCGAGGTCCAGGTCCGCGCTCGGAGTGACGATGATGGCGTTCTTGCCGCTGGTCTCGGCCAGCAGGGGCAGGTCCTTGCGGAACGAGCGGAACAGCTCGGCGGTCTCGTAGCCGCCGGTCAGGATGACGCGGTCCACAGACGGGTGGGAAATGAGCTGCTGGCCCAGTTCCCGCTCGCCCAACTGGACCATGGTGAGCACATCGCGCGGAACGCCGGCCTCCCAGAGGGCCTCGATCATGACGGCCCCGCTGCGGCGGGCTTGCTTGGCGGGCTTGACCACGACGGCGGAGCCGGCGGCGAGGGCCGCAAGGGTGGAGCCGGCCGGGATGGCGACCGGGAAGTTCCACGGCGGCGTCACAACGGTGAGCCTGGCCGGGACGAAGGTGGCGCCGTCGACGTCGTCGAGCTTGCGGCCGGACTCGGCGTAGTAGTGCGCGAAGTCGACCGCCTCGCTGATCTCCGGATCGCCCTGATCGATCGTCTTGCCGGTCTCGGAAGCCATGACCTCAAGAAGGTCCGCGCGGCGGGCCTCGAGGACGTCGCCGGCGCGGTGCAGGATTTCGGCGCGCTCGGCGCCGGAGAGTGCACCCCAGGCCTTGCCCTTCTCGACGGCGGTATCGATCACGGCATTCAGGGTCGCGGCATCGTTGATCGTGGCGGCCTCGACGGAGGCGTTGCCCAGTGTCGACGTCGTCACGCGGCCCAGGATGGCGCGGCCCCAGTCGCGGTTCGCGGGCAGCGACGGATCCGTGTCGGCAGTGTTCTCGAACGAGTCGTGCGGCAGCGGCGCGGCCGGAACGGCACGGTTCTGCAGCCGGTTCGGACCCGGGACCTCGTCGTCGAGCTTGGCCAGCGAGGCGAGGAAGCGCTGCTTCTCGCGCTCAAACAACGTTTCGTTTTCACTGAGTTCGAACACGGCGGACATGAAGTTGTCCTGGCTGGCGCCCTCTTCGAGGCGGCGGATCAGGTAGGCGATAGCGACGTCGAACTCGGCAGGGTGGACCACGGGCGTGTAGAGCAGGAGGGAGCCGACATCTTGTCTGACGGCTTCGGCCTGGCCCTGGGCCATGCCGAGCAGCATCTCGAATTCGATACTCTGCTGTGCGCTATCCGCGATGCCGCGCTGCTTGGCCAGGAGCCAGGCGAAAGCGATGTCGAAGAGGTTGTGGCCGGCGACGCCGATCCGGATGTTGCGGACCCGGTCCGGGTGCAGCGAGTAGTTGATGACGCGCTTGTAGTTGGTGTCCGAGTCCTGCTTGGTGCCCCAGGTGGCGAGCGGCCAGTCATGCAGGGAGGCCTCGACCTGCTCCATCGGCAGGTTGGCGCCCTTGACGACGCGCACCTTGATGGCGGCGCCGCCGTCGGCGCGGCGGGCGGCGGCCCAGTCCTGCAAGCGGATCATGGCGGACAGGGCGTCCGGGAGGTACGCCTGGAGCACGATGCCGGCCTCCAGGTTCTTGAACTCGGGCTTGTCCAGGATCCGGGTGAAGACCGCGATGGTCATGTCCAGGTCCTTGTATTCCTCCATGTCCAGGTTGATGAACTTGGCCTTCTGGCCAGTGGACGCGTAGGAGGCGGCGCGGGCGAAAAGCGGGGTGAGCTTCTCCACGACATGCTCCACGGCCTCGTCGAAGGCCCAGGCGGAGTGCGGGGCCACCGTGGAGGAGACCTTGATCGAAACGTAGTCGACGTCGGGCCGGGACAGCAGGGTGTGCGTGCCCTCGAGCCGGCGGGAGGCCTCGTGTTCGCCGAGCACGGCCTCGCCGAGGAGGTTGACGTTGAGCTTGATGCCGTCTTTGCGGATCTTGGCGATGGCCGGGCCGAGCTTGGCGTCGGTGGCGTCGACAATGAGGTGGCCGACCATTTCACGCAGCACCCGGCGGGCAACCGGGATGACCACCTGGGGCAGGACCGGGGCCATGGCGCCGCCGAGGCGGACCGCGCTGCGCATGTACCAGGGCAGGAAGGCCGGGACCTTGGGCGCCAGGGCGGCGAGGTTGCGGGCGGCGACCTGCAGGTCTTCGGGACGGACGACGCCGTCGACGAACCCGACCGTGAAGTCCAGGCCGTTGGGGTCCTTCAGGACCCCTGCGAGCTGCTCGGCCGAGGCGTCGACGGGCACCTTTGCGGCCTCGGTGAGCCAGTGGCGCACCAGCGCGATGGTGTCCTCGGCGAGGGCTGCGGCCTCAAGGACCGTGGAGCCTTCCGAAACGGCGGCGTGCGTGGCGTCGTTGCCTGCGGCGTTTCCGGTGGTGGCGCCGGGCTCCGTGGAGATGTTGGTCATGGCTGAAACACGTTCTTTCTCAAAAGGTGGACCTCTTACGAAACAGTATGCGACCGGACTTTCATAAGATAAAGCGAAGTTTTCTGAGCAATACCGGTTAGAAAAACCGATGCTTCCGGTCCCCGTCCGAACGTTCGGGAACCACTCCGGACCTTCCCGCACTTCTGGCACTTTTTCAAGCGACCCTCCCGCACTTCTGGCACTTATTCAAGCGACGCTCCCGCACTTACCGCGCTGAAACGGCGAACCCTCTCCCAAGAGGTGAGAGAGGGTTCGCCGATATTGCACCGGACCTGAGGGAGCGTCCGAATATCTTCTGCGGGAAGTGAGGGAGCGTTGGGTGGGCGGGGTAGTTAGGTCAGTGGGCGGTGCATCTCCACGATCTCCTCGTGCCGCGGGCTGTCCGGGTTCATCAGCGAGTGCCTGCGGCCGTACGTGAAGTAGATGATCAGGCCGACGATGAGCCAGACGACGAACCGCAGCCAGGTCTCCCAGTGCAGCTGGAACATCAGGAAGAGCGAGGCAAACACGCCGAACGCCGGAACCACGGGCATCAGCGGCAGCCGGAATGTCCGCGGGGCGTCCGGCTTCTTGTAGCGGAACACGATCACCGACACACAGACGACGACGAACGCGGCCAGGATGCCGATGTTGGTCAGGTCCGCGACGGCCTTGATCGGGAGGACGCCGGCCAGGATTGCGGCCCCGACACCGGCGATCCAGGTCACGCGCTGGGGCGTGCCGTTCCGGTCCGTCTTTGAGAACCAGCCGGGCAGCAGGCCGTCGCGGCTCATCGAGAACCAGACGCGGGTGACGCCGAGGAGGAAGGTCAGCATCACGGTAAGGATGGACAGGACGGCAAACACGGAGATGATCGTCGCGATCACCGGAAGGCCAACGCTGTTGAAGGCGGAGGCGAAGCCGGCCTTGGGGTCGATCTCCGTGAAGTTCTGCATACCGGTGAGCACCAGGGTGGCGGCGGCGTAGAGCAGCATGGCGATGACCAGCGAGAGGATGATCGCCTTGGGCATGTGCTTCTTGCCGTCGGTGGCTTCCTCCGCCGCGGTACTCATGGCGTCGTAACCGAATACCGCGAAGAACACTGTAGCGGAGCCGGCCACCACGGGACCGAAACCGCTGGGGAAGAACGGGTTGTAGTTGTTGGTGTTCACGTAGAAAATGCCCAGGCCGATGATGAACAGGATCAGCAGCACCTTGATGCCGACGGCGATCAGTTCGAAGCGGCCGAAGGTCTTGGTGCCGCGGGAGAGAATCCAGGTCACGAGCAGGCAGACGAGGATCGCGGGAAGGTTGATGATGCCGCCGGTGCCTTCATCCGGCGTCGCGGTCATCCAGACGGGCATATGGATGCCGATACCGGAGAGGAACGCGTCGAAGTAGCCCGAGATGCCGATGGCCACCACGGCGACGATGGCGATGTACTCCAGCAGCAGGTCCCACCCGATGAACCAGCCGATGATCTCGCCGAGGGCGACGTAGCCGTAGGTGTAGGCCGAGCCTGCACGCGGGATCATTCCTGCGAACTCCGCGTAGGACAGCGCCGCGGCGGCGGACGCCAGGCCGGCGATCAGGAAGGAGATGAGCACGGCCGGCCCGACTCCGGGCTCGGACTCGCTGCCGTGGGCCACAAGGCCCGCCAGGGAGAAGATGCCGACGCCGATAATGCCGCCGACGCCGATGGCCGTCAACTGCCAGAGCCCCAGGCTCCTGTGCAGACCGCTGTGTTTGTTTTCTTCCTCGATGTCGTCGATGGGCTTGCGCCGCATGATCGACTGTGACAAATCCCGTGTAGCCATGAGGGCCTCCTGCTTAGGTGCGGTGCCCATCACTCCACCCTGTGATGGGGCATATCGAGTGAGAACAGTATGCAAGCCCGGTTGCATTAGATAAAGTGAATTCTCTTAATGAATAACCGTCAGGATTCACAAAGGAATAGCGATGCTCGACGTCCGGCGTTTGCGACTGTTGCGCGAACTGAAGATCCGGGGCACTTTGGCCGAAGTGGCCGAAGCGCTTCAGTACAGCCCGTCGTCAGTTTCGCAGCAACTGGCCCTCCTTGAGAAGGAGGCCGGGGTGGAGCTCCTCCGCAAGACCGGGCGCCGGGTGCAGCTGACCCCGCAGGCCGAAGTCCTGGTGGCCCACACCTCCCAGCTCCTGGAGACCCTCGAGCAGGCGGAGGCGGACCTGGCCGCGTCGCTGACCACGGTCACGGGCACCGTGCGGATTGCGGTGTTCCAGTCTGCCGCGCTGGCGCTCATGCCGGACACCCTGACCAGAATGACCGACAGCTACCCGGAAGTCCGGGTCGAAATGACCCAGCGGGAACCGGAGACGGCCCTTCACGAGACGTGGGCCCGCGACTTCGACCTCGTGATCGCCGAGCAGTACCCGGGCCACGCCGCCCCGCACTACGCCGAACTGGACCGCGTGGCCCTGACCCGCGACGCCATCCGGCTCGCCGTTCCGCCGCCCTCGCCCGACCGCGACCCCATTAGGACGCTGGCCGATACCGCAGGGCTGGCCTGGGTGATGGAACCCCGCGGAGCGGCCTCCCGGCACTGGGCTGAGCAGGCCTGCCGGAGCGCCGGGTTTGAGCCCGACGTCCGCTTTGAAACCGCCGACCTGCAGGCCCAGATCCGGCTGATCGAATCCGGAAATGCGGTGGCCCTGATGCCCGACCTCGTGTGGACCGGCCGCGGCACCAGCGCGCAACTCCTGGACCTGCCCGGGGATCCGCACCGTACGGTGTTCACCTCGGTGCGGCGCTCAAGCGCCAGGCGGCCCGCGCTGCTGGCGGCCCGGGAAATCCTGGCGGTGACGGCGGCATCCATCGTGCCGGCGGCGGCCGCGGGCGTCCTCGGTCCGGCCCCCGTGGACCGGCCCGCGTGACTTCCGGCATGTGTGGAACAGCGCGTGGCGGACCGATGCGTGTGCAGTGCGCCACAGCGCGGGCGGTGGCCCCGCGTTAGACTGATGTCGTTATGAATCGCACAATATTCAAATCCAAGATCCACCGCGCGACGGTCACGCACGCGGACCTTCACTATGTCGGATCCGTCACCGTGGACCTGGATCTGCTGGAGGCGGCCGACATCCTGCCCGGGGAGCTCGTGGCGATTGTCGACGTCACGAACGGCGCCCGGCTCGAGACCTACACGATTGCCGGCGAACGCGGTTCCGGCGTGATCGGCATCAACGGCGCCGCCGCCCACCTGATGCACGAGAACGACATCGTCATCCTCATCACCTACGCCCAGATGACCACGGAAGAGGCCAAGGCGTACAACCCCAAGGTGGTCCACGTTGACCAGGACAACAAGATTGTCCAGATCGGCAACGACCCCGCGGAGGGCATGACGCCCGGCCTCATGCGTCCGCCGCACTCGCTGAACAACGCCGCGCTCAACTAGCGGCAGCGCGCCGTCGGGCGTAATAGGACGGCGCGCGGAATAAAGCTGATTACTCTGGACGGGTGACCCTCACCCGCCGCCCACCAGCCCCGCTGCGGAGAACCGCATGCTAGGGGTACTGGCGGGTTTCTTTGTCGTCTGGGCCATCATCCTCGTCGGCATGTTCGTGGGCCGGCGCAATATCCTGGGCGAGAACGCCCGCCCCGTGCTGAGCGCCCTGACGTTTTTTGTGGCCAGCCCCGCCCTGCTGTTCGAGACCCTCAGCAAGGCGAAACTCCACGACGTCTTTGCCGCGCCGCTGCTCGTGACGGCAGTCGGGGCGGTGACCACAGCGGTCCTGTTCTTTGGCATCGTGCGCTTCGCGCTCAAGCGGTCCCTGCCGGAAGCCCTCATCTCCTCCATGAGCTCGTCGCTGGCCAACTCGGCCAACCTCGGCATTCCCATCGCCGTCTTCGTGCTCGGCGATGCCAGCTATGTGGCACCCCTGCTGATCTTCCAGCTGGCTTTCTTCACCCCCTTGTTCCTCATGGCGTTGGACGCCACCACCAGCTCGCACCGCACCACGCCCCTGAGTTTCGTGCTCATGATCCTGCGCAACCCGATGATCGTGGGTACAGGACTCGGGCTCCTGGTGGCCGCCACCGGCTGGACGGTGCCACCACTGATCCTGGAGCCCATCCATTTGATCGGCGGGGCCGCGATCCCGGCTATGCTGATCGCCTTCGGCATGAGCCTGAACGGTTCCAAGCCGCTGCAGGCGGCCGCCGGACGCCGGCTGGACGCCCTGCTGGCGAGCTTCTTCAAGCTCGTTGTCCACCCGCTGGTGGCCTACCTGTTTGCCCATTTTGTCCTCGGCATGCAGGAACAGGCGCTCTTTGCCGCCGTCGTCACGGCCGCCCTGCCCACCGCCCAGAACGTGTTTGTCGCGGCCAGCCGTTACCGCACCGGCGTAACGGTAGCCCGGGACACCGTGCTGATCACTACGGTGGTAGCTGTGCCCGCCATGATCGGCGTGGCCCTGCTGCTGGCCTGACCTCGCCGGGCAGCCGGGCTCGGCTGAACGGTATCGGCGGACCGGCACCAAACCCGGAGGAGGACCCTTGAAAACAACCCTGGACACTGTGGTCATCGGCGGCGGCGCGATGGGCTCGGCCGCCGCGTGGGCGCTGGCCCGGCGCGGCCGGGAGGTGACCCTGCTCGAGCAGTTCGGTCCCGGCCACCGCAACGGCGCCTCCCACGGCACAACCCGGAACTTCAACCCCGGCTACGCGGATCCGGACTACGTCGCCATGCTGGCAGAGGCGGCCAGGCTGTGGAGCGAGCTCGAAACGGACGCCGGCGAGCGCCTGCTGGCGCGCACCGGCGTCGTAAACCACGGCCCCGATCCGCGGTTGCCCGAGGTCCGGAACGCGCTGCTTGCGGCCGGGCTCCGGGCGGAGTTCCTCTCCGCCGGGGAAGCCGCCGAGCGCTGGCGGGGCATCCGTTTCGATACGCGCGTGCTGCACATGGCGGATGGCGGCCAGTTGAACCCCGATGCCGCACTGCCGGCGCTGCAGCGGCTCGCCGCCGGACTCGGCGCCGAGATCCGCCATCATGTGAAGGTCCTCGAGTTGAAAGTCCTCGACGACGGCGTCCGGCTCACCCTCGACGCCGGCGGCCGCACCGAGGTCCTCGCCGCGAGGCAGGCAGTGGTCACCGCTGGCGGCTGGACCACGAAACTGCTCGCCGGAGTGGCGCCCCTGCCCCGGCTGACGGTCACCCAGGAACAACCAGCACACTTCGCCATCACCGATGAGGGTGCCCAGTGGCCGGGGTTCAACCACATGCCCGGCCACGGCGACGCGTACGCGTACTGGCGTTCGCCGGTCTACGGCATGCAAACACCGGGCGAGGGGATCAAGGCCGGATGGCACGGGGTGGGCCCGGTGGCGGACCCGGACCGGCGGAGCTTCGCGCCGGAGCCGGAGCAGCGGGCGGCCCTGCAGCGCTACGCCCGGGACTGGCTGCCCGGGGTCGACGCCGACTCCCTCTCCGACATCAGCTGCACTTACACGACCACCGTGGATGAAAACTTTGTCCTGGACCGGATCGGGCCGGTTGTCATCGGCGCCGGCTTCTCCGGGCACGGCTTCAAGTTCACACCGGTCGTGGGCAGGATCCTGGCCGACCTCGCGACCGGCGACGGCGGAGCGCCGGCCATCTTCTCGGCCTCCCGCCCCGGGGTCCGCTGACTCCGTCGGAGCAACCGGTAGGCTGGGGCCGGTCTTAGGCGCCCGCGGATACCCGGGGCGCCAGCATGAGGTGGGGGAAAATTGCTCAGCACGCGGTCAGGCAGCATCCAGTCCAGCGACATCCAGTCCAGCAGCGCCCAAGCAATGGATGCCCGCAGCCCGAGGATCGGTGCGGTCGACTGGATCGTGCGCGGGGTGGCGGGCCTGCTGCTGGTGGCGACGTCAGCGTGCTCCGGCCCGGGTGCTGTTCCCCCGGCCGCCGGAACCGGCGTCCTCGTCGTCACGGCCTCCCCCTCCACTGCGTCAGCCGGCACGGACAGCGCTCCGCTGGATCCGGACGCCACCCCCGGCGTCGAAGTTCCCGGCGTCGAAGTTCCCAGTGTCGAAGTTGCCGGCGCCGATGTTGCGGCCGCCGCGACCCGGCAGCCGGCCTCGGCGGGCAAGGCCCTCTCGGTGCTGGCCACGCTGCCCGTCAAGGGCCGCGCCACCAAGACGGGCTATTCCCGCGACCAGTTCGGCCCGGCCTGGTCCGACGTTGATCACAACGGCTGCGATACCCGCAATGACGTGCTCCGCCGCGACCTCACTTCAGTCGCGCTCCGGCCCGGGACGCCGGACTGCGTGGTGCTCTCCGGCGTCCTGGCCGACCCCTACACGGCCGCCGCCATCCACTTCCTGCGCGGCAATGCCACCAGCACCGCCGTCCAGATCGACCACGTCGTGGCCCTCAGCGACGCCTGGCAGAAGGGCGCGCAGCAGCTGAGCCCGGCACGGCGGCTGGCCTTCGCCAACGATCCCCTAAACCTGCTGGCGGTGGACGGCCCGGCCAACCAGAGCAAGAGCGACGGCGACGCCGCCACCTGGCTGCCGCCGAACAAGTCCTACCGCTGCAACTACGTCGCCCACCAGATTTCGGTGAAATCCAGCTATGGGCTCTGGGTCACCCAGGCCGAGCACGACGCCATGGCCCGGGTCCTAACGAACTGCCCGGACGCACTGGCCCCCGCCACCCAGCCGGCCGCCGCTCCAGCCCAAGCCGCGCCCGCTCCTGCGCCCGCTCCTGCGCCAGCACCTGCGGCCGGGGTGGCCTACGCGAACTGCGCCGCGGTCCGTGCGGCCGGCGCGGCGCCCATCCGCGTCGGCCAGCCGGGGTACAGCCGCATACTGGACCGGGACGGGGACGGCGTCGGCTGCGAGTAGCGGCGGCCGGCCCGTCCGCGGGCCGGGGGGTCAGTTCTTCTGGTGCTCGTGCAGGAGCCGGGCGCAGCGGATGAAGCCCAGGTGCGAATACGCCTGGGGATGGTTGCCCAGGTGGGTTTCCGTGCCGGGGTCGTATTCCTCGGGCAGCAGCCCCGTGGGACCGAACAGGTTCACCAGCTGGTCAAAGAGGTCCCAGGCCTCCTCGATCCGGCCGACGGCGACATAGGCCTCGATCAGCCAGGTGGTGCAGATGTGGAAGCCGCCCTCCAGGCCCGGCAGGCCGTCGTCGTACCTGTAGCGGAAAACCGTGGGCCCCACCCGCAGTTCCCGCTCCACCGCCGTGACGGTGGCCAGGAACCGGAGGTCGTTGACGTCCAGCAGGCCGGAGAGACCGATGTGCAGCACGGCTGCGTCCAGGTCCGGACTGTCGTACGCCACGGTGTAGGAGGACGCCGACTCGTCCCAGCCCTCGCGCAGGACTTCCTCCCGGATCTTCGCCGCCGTGGGCTCCCAGGCCGGCAGCGGTTCCCGGCCATGCCGGACGGCTGTGCGCAGCGCCCGGTCGAGCGCCACCCAGCACATCACCTTCGTGTAGACATGGTGCCGCGGCGCCCGCCTGGCCTCCCAGATGCCATGGTCGGCCTCGTGCCAGCGGGCCAGGACGGCTGCGGCCATCTGGACCAGCAGGTCCCAGTGCCCGTCGGAGAGCATGCCCTGGCGGGCGCTGAGGGCGTTGATCAGCTCGGCGATCGGGCCGAACACGTCCAGCTGCACCTGGTGGTCGGCGGCGTTCCCGATCCGCACCGGGCGGGATCCCGCGTAGCCGGGCAGGCTCTCGATGATGGCCTCGGTGGACAGCGGCGCCCCGGTCACGGAGTAGAGCGGATGGAGCCACTCCGGACCCGGGGCGTGGGCCAGGATCCGGCCCAGCCACGCCAGGAATCCCTCGGCCTCGGCCGTGGAGCCCAGGTCCACGAGCGCGTTGACGGTCATGGACCCGTCCCGCAGCCAGCAGTACCGGTAGTCCCAGTTGCGGGTGCCGCCGATTCCCTCCGGCAGTGAGGTGGTGGGCGCGGCCAGCACAGCGCCGGTGGGTTCATGGACCAGCGCCCGGAGCACCAGCGCGGACCGGCGGACCAGCGACGGCTTCACGCCGGGCAGTTGCAGTTCGTGCACCCAGCGCCGGGAGTGATGGGCGACGGCGGCGCGACGCCGGGTCTCATCATCAGTCTCGTCCCCGGGCACCGCTGACTGCGGTTCCGTGTCGCCGCAGCGCAGGTTGAGGACGACCGGCCCGTCCCGCAAGTCGACGTCGCCGGTGGCGGTGCCGTGCCGGCCGTCCGAGGTGATGGAAAAGGTCACTCCGGGCGCCCGAAGTATGATGGGGTCCGCGGTTCCCACGACGTGCAGTTCCGTTCCGCGCGCCTCCATGCTGAACGGCGCATTCGCGTAGTCCGGCCGCGGAGCGAAGACGATTCTCGCGGTGCCGGTGCCGGACAGCACCCGGACCAGGCTGGTGATGCCGTCCGGGGCCGGCTCCAGGTAGTCCGTCACCGTGACGTCGGCCCAGCGGGTTTCGACGATCATGGTGCTGTCCACGTAGCGCTGGCCCAGGACCTGCGAGGACTTCGCCGGTTCCACGGAGAAGTGCCCCGCCGCATCTCCGCCGAGCAGATGGGCGAACAGCGACCCGCTGTCCGGCAGCGGGTGGCTCATCCAGCAGATCTTCGCGTCCGGGGTGATCAGGGCGGTGGACGAGCCGTTGCCGATCATGGAGTGCCGCTCCAGCCCCACGGCGTCCTCGCCGAACAGCCACGCCCGGCGCAGTTCGAACAGGATCGCCAGGACGCGGGCGAACGACTCCGGGTCCCGGAGGATGTGGGCCGCCACGGTGGGCCCCTCCCCCACGCGCAGCGCCATGTCCGGCCCGCGCAGCGTCGCCATGGCCAGCTCATCGCTGAAGGCGTCGCCGGCGTAAAGGGCGGCGCTCACGCCGAGTATGGAGCGCAGGTGCTCCAGCGCGGAGGCCTTGGACGGTTCCACCACGGAGAGATCCAGCACCGAGCCGTCCACAACAAAGTGCAACCCGTGCGCCCGGGCGATCTCCTCCGCCTTCGTGGTGGCCAGTGCGACGACGTCGGGGGCGGCCGGGCGGGTATGCACCGACACGGCGACCGGCTTGCGCTCAATGCTGATGCCCCGGTAGGCGCCGACGGATTCGGCGAGTGCCTGGCTGGCCTGCTGCAGTACCGATTCGGTGGCGAGGGACAGCCCGTGGGCGTAGCCCATGTCGAACTCCGCGCCGTGCGAGCCGACCAGGTGCACTTCCGCGGGGAGCCGTGAGACGGCGGCCAGATCCCGCAGCGACCGCCCGGAGATGACGGCCGCGTGGGTGTTCGGGAGGGCTGCCAGCGCCCTCAGCGCGATCGCCGCGCTGCCCAGCGGCAGGGTCTCGGTGGAAATGCCTTCTGCTGCGCACAGCGTGCCGCCGTAGTTGCAGGCCACGAGCAGCCCGGGAGTGCGGGCCAGGATCTTGAGCTCAGCCAGCAGTTGCGGCGTGAGCCCGTCGTCGGCCGCGTTGGTCTGCACGAAAGCGCGGAGCAGGCCCAGCGGGAGGGATTTGGTGAGAAGCGCAGAGTCGGCCAGGGCCTGGTTGAACGGTGTGGGCATCGGCGCGGTCCTTCGAGTAGTCCCCAATGCCTGCATGCGAATCGTCCCCGGGAGGACGCACTTCAAGTATCCTCCCGGGACGATTTCGCATGGGTGTCCCGGCAGTTGCAACTATGTAACATCCGCCGGGCCGCCCCGAATACCCTGGGACCCGCGATGGCACCAGTGCTGGTTCCTTGCTGCGCCGCCACGCCGTTGCGTTTCAGCAGCCGGCTGGCCTGTATTCGTAGGTCCCCGCATCGGCCGCGCCGCCACCCTGGCAGTCGCCCTTCTGGTTGGCCGGCCGCCCGTCCAAATCCAGGGGGAAGGGGCTGACCCCGGCCCGGTCAATGGCCGGGCTCGCGCCGGAGAGGTGGAGATCGGCGGGTGCGTTGACAAAGCCGGCCGGCTCGGTGGTGGAGGTGGCATTGGGAATGATGTTCGTGGGGCCGTTGAGGACGTTTTCCTGCTCGGTCCAGCCGGCGCCGTCCATCCACAGCGCGTTGCGGGCGGCCACCAGGATGTTTCCCCTGACGACGGTGGAGGCCGGGCACGACGAGTGGCAGACCAGGGCCTGGGAGTCCGCGCCGTCCAGCCACACGGTGTTGTATTCGAACGTGGTGCCGTTGGTCGGGCCGAAGGAGGACGTCCTGCCGCGCGCGATCAGCCCCATGGCCTGGGAGCAGTTGGGGCCGCAGGTGGACCGGACCAGGTTGTAGCTGTACGTGTTGCCGTCGGCATTTCCGCCCTTCCCGCGCCCCAGTTCGGAGAAGACGTTGTTATCCACGGCCACGTTGTGGTGGATCCTGTTCCGGTTCCCGTTGAAGATTTCGAACGCGCTGCCGTCGTGGCCAAAGTCGTAGGACACCGCGGTGGAGCCGGTGACGGTGTTGCTGGCGAACTCGTTGTCGCTGCCGTTGATCAGGAAGCCAAAGGCACCCGAGTCGTCATCGCACTTCAGGGACGTGGCGGTGCCGCACAGCTCCCCCGGCGTATTGACGTTCATGATGTTGTTGTCGGCAAGCGTGTTGTTGGCATAGGTGCCGAAGTCGGAGCCCTCGCTCACTTTGATGCCCGCGGCATTGTTCCTGGCGGCGGAGTTCCGCACGGAGGCGTGGTCGCCGTAGATGCTGAAGCCCGCATAGCCACACGACTCCGCCCGCAGGCCGTCAACGGCGATGTAGTCGCCGTCGAGCCTGACGCACGTTCCTGCCAGTCCGCCCGTAACGACGGGCGGATCGCCGCTTTCATAGGCATTCAGCGTGACCTTGAGCCGGCTGGTGCCGCTCTGGCCGACCACAAGGCCCCCGGAGAAGATGTCTCCGCGGCGAAAGCTGACCGAATCCCCGGGCCGAAGCGCAGTGGCATTGACCTTGTCGAGAGTCGCCCAGGCTGATTGCGGCGACGTCCCGTCGTTGGCGTCACTGCCGTCGGCGCTCACGTAATACGTGACGCCCTCGGACGACGCCGGCGCGGACGGGCCGCCGAGCAATCCTCCCAGGAACAGCAGGACGAGCAGCGTGGCGGCGGCTGTGGACTTGATCTTCATGGGTGCACCTGGGTTTTCGCCATGTATCCGCGGTTCCGGGCGCCACCGCCAGCCGGCGGACCACATCGGCACCCTGAGGGGCTTAACGCTAAGAGCGGCCCCGCCCTAAGTCAACGGACGAGTCCGGCCATGCGCGTCAAAATGTTCCTTTTTGCTACTTGACGTTCCTTATTGTGCGATTATGATAGCTAATGATGTGAGCTGCTTCACTCCACCCGCGTTATTTCAAAGGAGAAATTATGACCATGCATGAAGACGCACTGCTCCGGGCCTCCAGCCGAGGCGGGTGGGACCGGAGGACGCTGCTGAAGACCTTCGGCGCCGGAGCAGTCGCGATGGCCGGCATTCCCCTGCTCTCGGCCTGCACGGGCGGCAGCGCACCTGCCAGCGGCGGCGCCAAGACGGCCACGTTCGGTTCCGGGTCCTCCGACGAGGTCCCCAAGGCTGCCTACAAGGCGGTGACCGACGCTTTCCAGAAGAAGTCCGGCATCGCGGTCACCACCAACGTGGTGGCGCACAACGACTTCCAGAACAAGATCAACACCTACCTCCAGGGCAGCCCCGACGATTCGTTCACCTGGTTCGCCGGGTACCGTATGCAGTACTACGCCGGCAAGGGGCTGCTCGCCCCGATCGATGACGTCTGGGAAAAGGTCGGCGGAAACTACTCCGATGCCCTGAAAAAGGCCTCGACCGGCGCCGACGGCAAGATGTACCTGATCCCGAACTACAACTACCCCTGGGGCTTCTTCTACCGCAAGAGCCTCTGGACGGAAAAGGGGTACACCGTCCCCACGACGTTCGATGAGCTGAAGGCCCTCGCCACCAAGATGAAGGCCGACGGCCTGATCCCGATTGAATTCGCGGATAAGGACGGCTGGCCCGCCATGGGCACGTTCGACTACCTGAACATGCGCCTGAACGGCTACCAGTTCCACATGGACCTCACCGCGCACCGGGAAAGCTGGGACCAGAAGAAGGTCAGCGACGTCTTCGATACCTGGAGGGCCCTGCTCCCGTTCCAGAACCCGAACGCCCTGGGCATGACCTGGCAGGACTCGGCGAAGTCCCTCGCGGACAAGAAATCCGGCATGTACCTGCTCGGCTCCTTCCTCACCCAGCAATACACGGACAAGGCAACCGCCGACGACATCGACTTCTTCCCGTTCCCCGAGGTCGCGATGGAAGGCCAGGACGCCATCGAGGCACCCATCGACGGCCTGCTGCTCTCCAAGAAGGGCGGCCAGAACCAGGCCGCCCGGGACTTCCTGGCCTACGTCGGCACCCCGGAGGGACAGGATGTGTACGCCTCGGTCGACTCGTCCAACATCGCCACCGCCAAGGGCGCCGATACCTCCAAGTTCACTCCGCTGAACAAGAAGCTGGCCGAGGCCATCAGCGGCGCCAAGAACATCAGCCAGTTCTTCGACCGCGATGCCCTGCCCGCCATGGCCAACAACGTGATGATCCCGGCGCTTCAGTCCCGCGCGGGTGACGGCGCGGTCAGCACGGCTCTTTCCTCTGCATTTCACTCTGCATTTCACAAGGCAAGGAATCTCCATGAGTGTCTCTACCAACCCGTCGGCGCGGGGGCGCAAAGCAGCCGCAGCCCCCGCGCGGCGGGTTCGGCGGCTGTCCGGCCGCGACAAAGTGGTGCTCGGCTTGATGGTGGGCATCCCCACGCTGATCCAGCTCGTACTGGTCTGGATCCCCACCCTCATGTCGGTCGGACTGTCCTTCACCCGCTGGAACGGGCTGGAGCTGACCGACATCAAGCCCGCCGGCGTCGAGAACTACCAGTTCATCGCCCAGGATTACCCGCCGTTTTGGCCGGCCATGCAGCACAACGTGCTGTGGCTGGCGTTCCTGGCACTCGTCGCCACCCCGCTGGGGCTGCTCCTGGCCGTGCTCCTTGACCAGAACATCCGCGGCACGCGGATCTACCAGAGCATCTTCTTCGCCCCGGTAATGCTCTCCCTGGCCCTGATCGGGATCATCTGGCAGTTGTTCTACAACCGGGACAGCGGCCTCCTGAACTTCCTGCTTGGCACCGCCGGCACGCCCCAGGCCGTCGACTGGTTCGGGGATTCCAGCGTCAACATCTGGGCAGCCCTCTTCGCCGCCACCTGGCGGCACGCCGGCTACGTCATGATCCTGTACCTGGCCGGGCTCAAGGGCGTGGATCCGACCCTGCGCGAGGCGGCCCAGATCGACGGCGCCAACGCGGTCCAGACCTTCTTCCAGGTGGTCTTCCCGGCCATGCGCCCGGTGAACGTCATCATCATCGTCATCACCGTCATCGAATCCCTCCGGGCGTTCGACATCGTCTACGTGATCAACCGCGGCACCAACGGGCTGGAACTGATCAGCGCCCTGGTCATCCAGAACCTGGTGGGCGAAGGGCAGGTGATCGGCATCGGCTCGGCGCTGGCCGTCATCCTGCTCGTCATCTCGCTGATCCCCATCACGTTTTATCTCTCCCGCGCATTCGGAAAGGACAAAGAGGCATGAGCATCGCCCATCCAACCGATGCCGCCGCGGCCGGCAGCCCGGCAGACGCCCGGCAGCGCAGCTCCGGCCCAAGCGGGACCGGCCCCCGCCCCGGCCGCCCGGCCAACAACAAGCAGGGCAAGAAGCACTACGGCACCCACGTCTTCCTTATCGTCATGGCCGCGATCTGGCTCGTACCCCTGGCCTGGGCCATTTTCACTGCCCTGCGGCCCAAAGCTGACACCGACAAATACGGCTACTTCAGCACCGGCGGCGCCTTCAACTTCGACAACTTCGCCCAGGCCTGGACACAGGGCGGCTTTTCCCAGCTGTTCTGGAACTCCGTGCTCATCACGGTCCCCTCGGTGTTCCTGATCCTCTTCTTCGCCTCCATGATGGCATTCGCCGTGAGCCGGGTGAGCTGGAAGTTCAACATCACCCTGCTGATCATGTTCACCGCCGGAAACCTGCTGCCGCCGCAGGTGCTCGCGGCGCCGCTCTTTGAAATGTTCAAGCACTTCGAGCTTCCCTACGCCGTCAGCGATTCCGGGAACCTGCTCAACACCTACATCAGCGTGATCGCCGTGGACACCGCCTTCCAGATCGGCTTCGTGACGTTCGTCCTCTCGAACTACATGAAGGCCCTGTCCCCCGAGCTGACCGAGGCGGCCCTGGTTGACGGTGCCGGCGTCTGGCGCCAGTACTGGGACATCATCCTGCCGCTGTGCCGCCCGGCCCTGGCCGCCATGGGCACGCTCGAGGTGATCTTCATTTACAACGACTTCTTCTGGCCCCTGCTCTTCATCCAAAGCGGAGACCGGCTTCCGGTCACCACAGCGATCAACAACCTCCAGGGCCAGTTCCTCTCCAACTACAACCTGATCGCCGCCGGCGCCATGATCACGGCCGTTCCGGCCCTGATCATCTACCTGCTCCTGCAGCGCCACTTCGTGGCGGGCCTGACCCTCGGCTCCAGCAAAGGATAAACGTGGACAACAGCTCCAACCACAACAACGCCATGGACTACATCACCGCCCGCCTCGGCTCCGAAGGCTCCCCGATGCTGGCATTCGGCGGAGACTACAACCCGGAGCAGTGGCCCGAGAAGACCTGGGACGAGGACGTCCGGCTGATGCGCGAGGCCGGCGTCAACCTGGTCAGCGTGGGCATCTTCAGCTGGTCCCTGCTTGAGCCGTCCGAGGGCGTCTACGAGTTCGGCTGGCTGGACCGGGTCCTGGACCTGTTGCACGCCAACGGCATCCGGGTGGACCTGGCGAACGCCACGGCGTCGCCGCCGCCCTGGTTCAGCCACAAGTATCCCGAGTCCCTGCCTGTGACGGCCGACGGCGTGCGGCACAGCTACGGTTCCCGGCAGGCCTTCGCGGCGTCGAGTGCCGAATACCGCCGGGCCGCCGCGGCCCTGACCGAGCAGATTGCCACCCGGTACAAGGACCACCCCGCCGTCGTGATGTGGCATGTCCACAACGAGTACGGCTGCCACAACCAGCCTGATTTCTCGGACGGTGCCGCCGCGGGTTTCCGGCGCTGGCTCGAACGCCGGTACGGCAGCCTGGAGGCCCTCAATGCCGCGTGGGGCACCGCCTTCTGGTCCCAGCGCTACTCGGCCTGGGAGCAGATCCTGCCGCCGCGCACCTCCGGGACCTGGGTGAACCCGACCCAGCAGCTGGACTTCGCCCGCTACTCCTCCGATGAGCTGCTCGAATGCTACAAGGCCGAGGCCGCCATCATCCGCACGCACTCGGGACATCCCGTGACCACCAACTTCATGGGTTTCAACATGGGCCTGCACCAGCCCGTGGACTACTGGCGCTGGTCCGAGGAGATGGATGTGGTCTCCAACGACCACTACCTGGTTGCCGAGGATCCGCGGAACTTCCAGGAACTGGCGGCAACCGCCGACCTCACCCGCGGCTGGGCCAAGGGCAAGCCGTGGCTGCTCATGGAGCATTCGACCTCTGCCGTGAACTGGCAGCCGCGCAACATCGCCAAAGCGCCCGGCGAGATGCTGCGCAACTCCCTGCAGCATGTTGCCCGCGGCGCCGACGGCGCGCTCTTCTTCCAGTGGCGGGCCTCGCGGGCCGGCGCCGAAAAGTTCCATTCCGGGCTGCTGCCGCACGCCGGCACGGACACCAAGGTTTGGCGCGAAGTGGTCCAGCTGGGCCAGGCGCTGCGCAGCCTGGCCGAAGTCAGCGGCTCGGCGGTCACAGGCGCGTCCGGCCGGGTGGACGTCGCGATCCTCCACGACACTGACGCCCGCTGGGCCTCGGAACTGGACTCGCACCCGAGCGTGGACGCCTCCAACATCGCCGAAACCCGGCGCTGGCACGATGCCTTCTACCGCGCCGGCATCCCCACCGACTTCCGCCAGAGTACCGATGACCTTTCCGGCTACCGGCTCGTCGTCGCGCCGATGCAGTACCTCGTGAGCGATGCCGGGGCCGCGAATCTGGACGCGTACGTGCGCTCCGGCGGCCACCTCGTGGTGACCTATTTCTCCGGTATCGTGGACGAAAATGACCACATCAGGCTTGGCAGCTACCCCGGCGCGTTCAGCGGACTGCTGGGCGTGAAGATGGAAGAGTTTTTCCCGCTGCGCGGCGGCGAAAGCATCCGGCTCAGCAGCTTCGGGGCGGGTACCTGCTGGAACGAATTGGGGCATGCCACCTCCGCCGAGGTCCTCGCGGCCGTGGAAGTGGGACCGGCTGCCGGTTCTCCCGCCGTGACCCGTAACCGTGCCGGAAGCGGTCGCTCCTACTATGTCGCCACGTCACTCGCGCCGGAGGGCCTGGGCGAACTGCTCGCCGTCGTCTGCGCCGATGCCAGGGTGCAGCCGCTCGTCCCGGATCTGCCGGCCGACGTCGAAGTGGTCCGGCGCAGCAAGGACGGGACCGACTGGACGTTCTGCATCAACCACGGGGCCCACGACGTCCGGCTGCCGCTGGAAGGCGTGGACCTGCTCACCGGCGCCGAACTCGACGGCGGACTCGGCCTCGCGGCCGGCGGTGTCGCCGTCGTCCGTTCGGCTGCCGCCCGATTGGTCGGCACCTCCGCCAGCCACTCAAGCCTGCCAAACCACTCAAACCTGTAAGGACTCCACATGCTAGCCGCAGCCCGCCATTCCGCCATCCTCGCGGAGGTCCAGCGTGAGCGGATCGTCCGTGTCGCGGACCTCGCCACAATGCTCGGCGTCTCGCTGATGACCGTGCGGCGGGACATCGAGGCCCTCGACGCGGCGGGCGCCGTGGAGAAGATCCACGGCGGGGCCAAGTTGCCCGGCGGCGCCGGCACCCACGAGCCAGGCTTCGAGCTGAAGGTGACCCAGTTCAAGGACGAGAAGATGGCGATAGCGCAGGAGGCGGCCGCACAGGTGCGCGAGGGCATGGCGGTCGGGCTCAGCGCCGGCACCACCACATGGGCGCTGGCCCAGCTGCTGTCCGCCGGCCCGCGGATCACGGTGGTCACCAACTCGGTGCGGATCGCGGACGTCTTCCACCAGAGCGCCTCCCCGTCCACCGTGATCCTGACCGGCGGCGAGCGCACACCCTCGGACGCCCTCGTCGGGCCGCTGGCCACTTCCTCGCTCAAACAGCTGCATCTGGACGTATTGTTCCTCGGCGTCCACGGTGTCGACGCCGACGCCGGCTTCACCACCCCCAATGTGCTCGAGGCCGAAACTGACCGGGCCTTCGTCACCGCGGCCCGGCGGGTGGTGGTGCTGGCGGACCACACCAAGTGGGGCACCCTCGGCATCAGCACGATCGCCGGCCTGGAGGACGCTGACGAACTCATCAGCGATGACCTTCTGGGCAGCGAGGCCCGGCGCATCCTCGGCGAGCGCGTCGGCCGGCTCCGCCTGGCCCATACCGGCGACGCCCGGAGCATCAGCGCAGCCAGCCCCACAGCTGCCACAGGCTGACCGCCCGGCCCCCGTCCACCCAAACCACTACGCCTGGAGCTGCCGTGAACAACCCGGACCTCACCCTTGCCGCCGAGACCCGCTCCCCTGTGGGCGTCCCGGACCTGTTGCCGCAGAATCTGGAGCCGTTGTACCTGCGCCGCTCCGGAACGTCCCTGCTGATCGACTTCAGCACGGGCGAGGCCGCCATGCTGCACTTCGGCGCCGACCTCGGCCCGGCCCTGCCGGATCTTTCGCTGCTGGGCCACGCCGTGCCGCACTCGGCCCTCGACGTCCCGGTCACGCTGGGACTGATCCCGCAGGCGTCCTCCGGCTGGCGCGGGCGCCCCGGCCTCCGCGGCCACCGGAACGGTCAGGCGTTCTCGGCCCGTCTGCGTGTTGTCAGTGTTGAACGGTCCGGTGCTGAGCTGTCCAGCGGCGGGCGGTCCCGCGGGGCGGACTGCTCGGCCGTCATCACCCAGGCCGACCCCGAGGCCGGTGTCAGCGTCCGTACGGAGATCAGGATCAACGACGGCGGCCTGCTCCAGCTCCGGCACCGGCTCGACAACGACGGCGCCGGCCTGTACAGCATCGACGAACTCGCCGCCGTGCTGCCCGTGGGCCGCGCCGCCACAGAAATCCTGGACCTGACCGGCCGCTGGTGCCGGGAGTCCCACCCCCAGCGCCTGCCGCTGCGCCAAGGCACATGGGTCCGCTCGGGCCGGCACGGCCGGACCGGCCACGACGCCTCGCTCCTGCTCGCGGCTGGCACCCCCGGATTCGGGAACCGCCACGGGCAGGTCTGGGCCGTGCATCTGGGCTGGAGCGGCAACCACGAGAGCTTCGTTGACGCCACCGCGGACGGCCGGACCGTCCTGGGCGCCTCGGAACTGCTCGGCGCTGGCGAGATCAGCGTGGCCGCGAACGCCAGCTACGAGACCCCGTGGCTGTACGCTGCCTACTCCGCCGCGGGCCTGGACGGCATCAGCGATGCCTTCTACAGCTGGTTCCGCGGGCGCCCTCACCACCCCGGCGTGCGGTCCGGCAAGGCCCGTCCCGTGGTGCTCAACGTCTGGGAAGCTGTCTACTTCGACCACCGCCTCGAGCCCCTGCTCGAACTCGCCGAAGCGGCCGCCGGGCTCGGCGTGGAACGCTTCGTCCTCGACGACGGCTGGTTCCGCGGCCGCCGCGACGATCACGCCGGCCTTGGCGACTGGTACGTCGACGAGGACCTGTGGCCGGCGGGCCTGACGCCGCTGATCGACGCAGTTACCGGCCACGGCATGGAATTCGGGCTCTGGGTCGAACCCGAAATGGTCAACCTGGACTCGGACCTGGCCCGCGCCCATCCGGACTGGATCGCCGGCCCGTCACCCCAGAGCGCCGGGGGGAACCAGTCCGCCGGGGGCAACCCGCCCGCCGGGGGCAACCCGGCCGGCCGGCTGACTGGCCGGCTGCCCATGCAATGGCGGCATCAGCAGGTCCTTGACCTGGTCAATCCGGCGGCCTGGCAATACATCTTCGACAGGCTCGATGCCCTGTTGAGCGAATACCGGATCAGTTACCTCAAATGGGACCAGAACCGGGACCTGGCCGAGATGGGCCACGCCGGCCGCCCGTCCGTGCACGCCCAGACTCAGGCCGTCTACCGGCTCCTGGACGAGCTCCGCAAGGCCCACCCCGGCGTCGAGATTGAAAGTTGCTCCTCCGGCGGCGCCCGCGTGGATCTCGGCATCCTGGAGCGCACCGACCGGATCTGGGCCTCGGACTGCAACGATGCCCTGGAACGGCAGACCATCCAGCGCTGGACCGGCGTGGTGGTGCCGCCGGAGCTCGTCGGATCGCACATTGGCCCCACCACGAGCCACACCACGGCGCGAACGCACGATCTCTCGTTCCGGGCGATCACCGCGATGTTCGGCCACTTCGGCCTCGAATGGGATGTCCGGCGACTCGACGATGCCGAACGTACCGAGCTTGCCCGAGCCATCGCACTGTTCAAGCAGTACCGGCCCCTCCTGCACAGCGGGCGCATGGTGCGGGCCGACGAGCCCGATCCGGCCCTCCGGCTGCACGGCGTCGTGTCCCACGACGGCGGCGAGGCCCTCTACGCCCTGGTCTCGGTGGCGACGTCGTTCGCCGAAGTCCCGGGGAAGGTTTGCCTGCCCGGGTTGCTCCCGGACACCGCGTACCGGGTGGAAGCGGTCTACCCGGCGGCCGAGGACCGGCGGGCGTTCCTGCAGGCGGCGCCACCGGCGTGGCTTGCAGGCGGCGTCGAGGCGTCGGGACGCTTCCTGGCCGAATCCGGGCTCCCAATGCCGGTCCTGAACCCGGAACACGGGCTGCTCCTGGCAGTCCGTCGTACCACCGCCGGCGCTCCGGCCGCCGATCCAGCCGCAAACAGCGCACACCCCGTGAGGAACCCCTAGCATGGGCCAGATTACGAAACGCTCCCACAAGCTCTCCGACGGCCGGGACATCATCTACTTCGATGATGCCGATACCGTCCTGCCCCCGTACCGGGGCAAGGATCTCCGCGCGCCGGCGGTCCGGCCGCCCACGGCCACCATGCGCCAGGACGTCCTGACCGGGGAGTGGATCTCGATCGCGGCCGCCCGGCAGAACCGGGTGGTCCTGCCGCCCTCGCACCTGGACCCGCTGGCCCCGGCGTCGAAGGATAATCCCTCGGAGATTCCGAGCCTCTACGACGTCGCCGTCTTCGAAAACAAGTCCCCCTCCTTCGGACCCGACCTGGCGGGGGCCGCCGCGCCGGAAGGCCTGGATGACCTCGCCCGGGTGGGGCTGGGGCGCAGCCGGCAGTCCGTGGGCCGGTGCGAAGTGGTGTGCTTCTCCCCGGAACACACCGGCTCCCTGGCGGGCCTGCCCCTGTCCCGGATGCGCACAGTGGTGGAAGCCTGGGCGGACCGGACGGCCGCGCTGTCCGCGCTGCCCGGCGTCGAACAGGTCTTTCCGTTCGAGAACCGCGGCGAAGCGATCGGCGTGACGCTGCACCACCCGCACGGACAGATCTACGCCTACCCGTACATCACGCCGCGCACGGCCCAGTTGGTCCGCACGATCGAAAGTTACGGCGGCTCGCTGTTCGAGGACATCCTCAGCTTCGAGCAGAAATCCGAGCGGGTGCTGCTCCAGGGCGAGCACTGGACGGCGTTTGTCCCGTTTGCCGCGCGCTGGCCGCTGGAAGTGCATATCCTCCCGCACCGGCATGTCCCGGACCTCGCCGCCACGACCGACGAGGAACGCGATGAGTTCTCCCTGCTGTACCGCCAGCTTCTGCGTGGCGTCGATGCCCTCTACGACAGCCCCACGCCGTACATTTCGGCGTGGCACCAGGCTCCCGTCCACGCCCACCGGGACGACATCCGGCTCATGCTGCAACTGACCTCGCCCCGCCGGGAGGAGGACAAGCTCAAGTACCTGGCAGGGTCGGAAGCCGCGATGGGGGCATTCATCGCGGACATCCCGCCGGAAACGGCCGCCGCCCGGCTCCGCGACGCCATGGAGGAAGCTTCGCCGCCACCGCGTACAGCAGGGATCGAGCCATTCCGCACAGAACTCCCGGCAACAGAACAGGAGGCAGCCCAGCCATGAACGAGGTCCTTGAACGGGAAGGTGGGTACTTTTCCAGTGAGTTTGGGGGCGCGCCGGACGGCTTGTGGTCGGCGCCCGGGCGGGTCAACCTGATCGGTGAGCACACGGATTACAACGAAGGCTTCGCGTTTCCGATCGCGATCGACAAGCGCACCACGGTGGCGGCCCGCGTCCGCGCAGACCGTCTGCTCCGGGTCACCAGCAGCTCTTTCCCCGGCGTCATAGAGGTAAGCCTCGACCGCCTGGACCCGGATAGCCTCACCGGCTGGGCCGCGTACCCCCTCGGCGTGGCGTGGGCGATGTCCCGGGCGGCATCCGGCGGCGCCGGTTCCGGCGTCGCGTCCGGTTCCGCAGCCGGTTCCGGCGTCCCGTCCGGTTCCGCAGCCGGTTCCGGCGTCCCGTCCCGGATGTCCGGCCTGGACCTGGCGCTGACCTCCGATGTCCCGGCCGGCGCCGGGCTGTCCTCCTCCGCCGCAGTCGAATGCGCGGTGGCCCTGGCCCTGAACGATCTCTGGGGCTTGGGGCTGGGCAGGCCCGAACTGGCACGGATCGGCCAGCTGGCCGAGAACCGGGTGGTCGGCGCGCCCACCGGCATCATGGACCAGTCGGCCTCGCTCCTGGGTGAGCCCGATCATGGCATCCTGCTCGACTGCCAGAACCTGTCGACCGAGGCGGTTGCCCTCGGCTTCGCCGGTGCCGGGGTGGGGCTGCTCGTGGTCGACACCCGCACCAGCCATTCCCATGCCGACGGCGGCTACGCCAGCCGCCGCCGTTCCTGTGAGGACGGTGCCCGCCGCCTGGGCGTCGGCAGCCTGCGGGCGCTGGGCCCGGCCGATCTTCCCCGCGCCGCGGCACAGCTCGACGGCCAGACCTACCGCCGGGTCCGCCACATCATCACGGAAAACCAGCGGGTGCTCGACACCGTGACGGCACTGCGGACCTCCGGCCCCGCCGCGATCGGGCCGTTCCTCAACGAATCGCACGAGTCCATGCGCGACGACTTCGAGATTTCCACCCCTGAGCTCGACCTCGCCGTGGCCAGCGCGCAGGGATTGGGCGCCATCGGCGCGCGCATGACCGGCGGCGGTTTCGGTGGCGCAGCCATTGCTCTGGTCCGCAACGACGGCGCCGCTACGGTGGCCGCGGGAGTTACCCGCGACTTCGCCCGGGCCGGACACGCCGCCCCGCACATCTTCACCGTCACCGCGTCCGAGGGCGCCCGCCGGGAACTCTAGCCCGGAAGGCCCCCAGGTCGTTATGCCCGCACGAGGCGGGCGGCGTCGGCCAGAAGTTCCACGGAACGGAGCCGGGGTTCGGTCCCGGTGCTCTGGTGCGCCACGATCAGTTCGTCGGCGTCGGCGTGCGCCGTGAACTCCTCGAGGTACGCAAGGACGGCCTCGGGGGTGCCCACCGCGGAGTACTTCATCATCTGCGCCATCTGCTGGCCCTGGGGCGAGTCCAGGATCATGTCCGCCTCGTCGTCGCTGAACACACGGCCATTGCCGAAGAACAAGGAGACCCTGGCCCGCTTGGTGGCCTGGAACATCGCCTGCGCCTCAGCGGCGGAATCGGCGGCAATGACATTGATTCCGGCGATCACGTGCGGCGCTTCGAGCTGCGCGGAGGGCCGGAATTCGCGGCGGTAGACCGCCACCGCATCCTGCAGTGCGTTGGGCGCGAAGTGCGAGGCGAACGCATAGGGCAGGCCCAGCTGGGCGGCCAGCCTGGCGCCGAACAGGGAGGAACCCAGGATGTACAGCGGCACGTTGGTGCCCTTGCCCGGGGTGGCCTCGACGCCCTGGATGCGGGTGGGGCCGCTCAGGTAGCCTTGGAGCTCCAGGACGTCTTGCGGGAAGCTGTCTGCCGACATCGGATCGCGGCGCAGGGCGCGCATGGTGTTCTGGTCGCTGCCCGGCGCCCGGCCCAGGCCGAGGTCGATCCGGCCCGGGTGCAGGGTCTCAAGCGTGCCGAACTGTTCCGCGATGGTCAACGGCGAGTGGTTGGGCAGCATCACGCCGCCGGCGCCGAGCCGGATGCTGGAGGTGTGGGCCGCGACGTGGGCGATCAACACACTCGTGGCGGACGAGGCGATCGCGGACATGTTGTGGTGCTCGGCGTACCAGATCCGCCGGTAACCCCGGTCCTCGGCGAGCTGCGCCATGGCCACGCTGCCGGCGAAGCTTTCCGCCGCCGTCTGGCCCGGGCCGATGGTAGCGAGATCAAGAATGGAAAGCGGAACAGTCACGGAAAAGCCGGCCTTTCGTAGCGGAGCAGTGTGCGGGCCGGAGTTTGGACTGCGGTCCTGGGTGGCACCGGGTTTCCGGCGCGGGCACACTGGGGTCAACGACGGCGGCCCCCGGGATATTTCTGCAGGCGGCTCAGGGGCACGAGTAGTTGTAGTCAAGGCCCCCGGAGATGTACTGCGTCATCGAGACGCGGCTGTTCGGGGTGAGTCCGGGGCGGGCGCAGTTCGCCTTGGCCCCGGCCGCCGATCCCGCTCCGGCGAGCCAGCTCGGCAGTCCTGCCAGCGGGCTGGTGAACTTCACGCTGCCGGCGATCTCCCCCCACTGGTAGGGGGTGGAGTAGAGGCCCACGCGGGCGCCGATCTTCTTGAAGTAGGCGGCCATGCCTTCCAGGACGGCGACGTTGGCGGCTTTGTCTTCCTGCCAGGTGTTTTCCGTTTCCACATCCAGCCACCAGAGGTAGGACTGCGGGTTGCTGACCCCGCGGCGCTTGGCGTCGTCGGACGCCTTGGCCCACCCATACATATAGGAGCAGGCTTTGAGCGACCCCAAGGCGCAGTTGCCGTAGGGGTTTGTGACCTTCACCCCGTTGTAGGTGTTCAACGTGGGCCACCAGGACCCCTGCCGGGCGGGGTTGGCCGTGTTGACGTACAGCGCCACCCCCGGCTGCGCCGTCGCTGCCGGGGACTTTGCGGTCTTGGCCCAGGCCAGCTGGCTTGCCAGGCACGGGTTCGTGTTGTTGGCCAGGCCATGGTTGACGCCGACGATCGCGAAGGCCGGCTGCTTTGGGAGGGCCTTCCCGCATTGCGGCCAGGAAACATCGATTCCGGGTCCCGAGGTACTGGCCGTAGCAGCCGAAGCGGGGCTTCCGCCCAGCAGGACAAGGCCGAGGGTCACGACAAAGGCCAGCACGATGCGCGGGAGCGAGTTGGGCATGCCACAGTCTAAGGCAAAATCGCAGAAACGCTAATCGGTGGCGTAATTCCGTCACGGCGCAGGCTTTGCCGCCGGACTGCCCGGAACGCACCCCTGCAGACGCCCCCGCATCGCCGGGCGGGGACGCCCCGTTAGGAAACCTTGGAATAGTCAGCAGGCTGAGGATGTTCTCTTCCCTATGAGCCATGACAAAGCACAGCACCCGGAAACATCCGCCACGATCGCCCTGAAGGACCTGGCAACCGTCCGCCGGCTGGGCTTTGGCGCCATGCGGATCGTCGGCGACGGCGTCTGGGGCGAGCCGGCAGACCGCGCCGCCGCGGTCGCCGTGGTACGCCGCGCCGTGGAGCTTGGCGTCGACTTCATTGACACTGCCGACTCGTACGGCCCCAACATCAGCGAGGAAATCATTGCCGAGGCCTTGCACCCCTACCGGGACGGCGTCAGGATCGCCACGAAGGTGGGGTTCACCCGCACCGGACCCAACGCCTGGGTTCCGGTCGGCCGGCCCGAATACCTGCGCCAGCAGACGGAACTGAGCCTGCGCAAGCTCAAGGTCGACTCCCTCGACCTCCTGCAGCTGCACCGGATCGACCCCAAGGTGGACCGCGAGGAGCAGTTCGCCGTGCTGCGCGATCTGCAAAAGGAAGGCAAGGTCAAGGCCCTCGGCCTCTCCCAGGTCAGCGTGGAGGAACTGGAGGAAGCCGGGAGGTACTTCACGGTCTCTACGGTGCAGAACCGCTACAACCTCACCGACCGCAGCTCCGAGGACGTCCTCGAGTACGCCGAGGAGAACGGCATCGGCTTCATTCCGTGGGCGCCGATGTCCGCTGGCGAGCTGGCCCGGCCGGGCGGACCGCTCGACGAGGCGGCGAAGCGGCTGGGCGCCACGACTTCCCAGGTGGCGCTGGCCTGGCTTCTGCGCCGGTCCCCCGTCATGATGCCGATCCCCGGCACCGGCTCCGTCAAGCACCTTGAAGAGAACCTGGCCGCCGCCGCCGTCGTCCTCGACGACGCCACCTATGCGGAACTCGAAGCGACCCGCTGAACCGCGCCGCCTACCATATTTCACCTTATCCACCGTCCGCCGGCCCTTGCCGGCAGAACAGGAGCAACACCATGGCTAAAAGTATTCTGATGGTTGTCTCGGCAGCAGATTCCCTGACAATGCGCGACGGCAGCGACCACCCCACCGGCTACTGGGCCGAGGAGCTCGTTGTCTCCCACCGGACCCTTCTCGACGCGGGCCACACCGTGCACATCGCCACTCCGGGCGGCAAGAAGCCGACGGTGGATGAGGTGAGCCTCGCGGCCGAGTCCGCCGGTGGGCAGGACCATGCGGATAGCTTCCGCCGCTACATCGATTCCCTCGACACCGAACTGTCCAACCCGCTGGTGCTGGCCGACGTCGACGCCTCCGCCTACGACGCCGTCGTGATGCCGGGCGGCCACGGGCCGATGGCCGACCTGTACCAGGACGCCGATCTTGGCCGTCTGCTGACGGCCGTCAACACGGCCGGCAAGATCATTGCCCCCTTCTGCCACGGCCCGGCCGGACTGTTGAGCGCCACGGACGACGACGGCGCGTTCAGCTTCGCCGGACGCCGCCTCACCGTCTTCACCAATGAGGAGGAGCTGGGTGGCGGCACGGGACCCAATACACCGTGGTTCGTGGAGGACGTCCTGAAGGAGAAGGGCGCGGTAGTGGAGAACGGCGCGGCTTGGACGTCTCATGTTGTGCGGGACGGAAACCTCATCACCGGGCAGAACCCGCAGTCCAGCGAGGACGTGGCCAAGGAGGTCCTCAAGGCCCTCGCCGAATAAGCCACCCTTAGCCGGGTCCGGGAACCCCGGACCCGGCTAAGCTAACCGCATGGCCATCAAATCCACTGCAGACAAAGTCGCCACGATCGTCCAGGGCTACACCCTGGACGGCCCGACGATCGAGCTCGGCGCGGCGATCGTCGACGGCGAACTCCACAAGGAAGCCTCCGTCCGGCTGCCGCTCGCGATGATGAACCGGCACGGCCTCGTGGCCGGGGCGACAGGCACGGGCAAGACCGTCACGCTGCACATGATGGCCGAACAGCTTTCCACCGCCGGTGTGCCCGTGTTCCTGGCCGACATCAAGGGCGACCTCTCGGGCCTGGCCACCGCCGGCACGGGCACCGAAAAACTCCTGGCCCGCACGGAGAGCATCGGCCAGGCCTGGTCCGGCAAGACTTTTCCGGTGGAGTTCCTGGCCCTAGGCGGTGACGGCAAGGGCATACCGGTCCGCGCCACCATCACCTCCTTCGGCCCCATCCTGCTCTCCCGCATCATGGACCTGAACGAAACCCAGGAATCCAGCCTGCAGCTGGTCTTCCATTTCGCGGACAAGAAAGACCTGGAGCTGATCGACCTCAAGGACCTCCGGGCCGTGATCCAATTCCTGACCTCGGCCGAGGGCAAGGACGAACTTGAGGAACTCGGCGGGCTCTCCAAGGCAACCGCCGGCGTGATCCTGCGCGAACTGATCACGCTCGAGGCGCAGGGTATGGAGAAGTTCTTCGGCGAACCCGAGTTCGACACCGCCGAACTGCTGCGTACCGCGCCGGACGGCCGCGGTGTGGTGAGCTGCCTGGAGCTTCCGACGCTGCAGACCAAGCCCATGCTCTTCTCGACGTTCCTCATGTGGCTGTTGGCCGACCTCTTCGAGGACCTGCCCGAGTCCGGGGACCTCGACAAGCCCAAGCTCGTGTTCTTCCTCGACGAGGCCCACTTGCTGTTCAACGGCGCCTCGAAAGCCTTCCTTGACGCGATCACCACCACCGTCCGGCTCATCAGGTCCAAAGGTGTCGGAATCTTCTTCGTGACGCAGACCCCCAAGGACGTCCCCGCCGACGTCCTCGGCCAACTGGCAAACCGCGTGCAGCACGCCCTCCGCGCCTATACCCCGGAGGACGCCAAGGCCCTCAGGGCCACCGTCTCCACCTTCCCGACCAGCGACTATGACCTCGAGGAGACCCTCACTACCGCCGGCATCGGCGAGGCCGTCATCACAGTCCTGAATGAGAAGGGCGCGCCGACCCCGGTGGCGCTGACCCGGCTCCGTGCCCCGGAGTCCGTGATGGGTCCCAGCACAGACGAGCTGATCTCCAGCACCGTCGCCGCCTCCGCCCTGCTGCCCAAGTACGGCACCGCCGTCGACAACATCTCGGCGTACGAGAAGATCGCCGCCGAAGGCGGTGACCGCACGGGCGCTGCCCCCACCGGGCCGGCGGCCGGGACCGCGCACCACGGCGGCGCCCGGGACGGCGGCAGCCAGGAATCCGCCCAGGGCGGCGGTTTGGACCCCCGCGCCATCGACGCCGAAGCCCGGCGGATCGAGGAGGAAATCCTTGGCCGCCCCAGCAGCCGCCCCGCGCCGGCGCCCCGGATGCCCGACGATGACAACGTGGCCGAGCGGCGTGCCCCCCGGCCGGCGCAGCCGCCGGCCGGCGGCGGCGGCGAACTCGCCGGGGCCCTGGGCGGTGGCCTCCAGAGCATGGCCCGCTCGCTGGGGACCCAGCTTGGCAGGGAACTGCTCCGCGGCGTCTTCGGCACTTCCTCCAAACGCCGCCGCCGCTAGGGATCACCGCGGCGACACCCAACCGAACGTTCCCGGCCCGCGGGTCGGGCGGCCTTCAGCCATGCTCCGCGTCACAGGTGCGGACTGTGACACCGGGATTCCTGTGGGGTACAGGTAACGTAAGAATGGTGCAGATGAGTCAGGCGTTGGTCAAAATCGCAGCAGTGTGGCTGCTGGGACTGATGCTTGCCGTCGCCGGCGCCATCGTGTCGATCAATCTGGTGAACGACTCCATTGCCGGGCCCCAGCAGCCAGTCCGTGAATATTTGAGTGCCCTGCAAAAGGGCGATGGCGAAAAGGCGCTGGGCCTGTTGCGCGCCTCCGTGCCACAAAGCAACCCGGCGATGCTCGACGGCACGGCCCTGCAAACCGCGGCGGCACGCATCTCCGACGTCAAGCTTGGCGCCGCGGAAGAGCGCGGTGCCAATCAGGTCATGGTGCCCATGGAGTACACCGTTGACGGCAACAAACTGCGGACCGAGTTCCTGTTGGAGCGCTCCGGCACCGAGTGGCTGTTCTTCCACAAATGGTCTTTCGTTCCCTCTGAGCTGCCCGTCCTGGACGTCACCGTGGTCAACTCCAGCGAGGCCACCCTCAACGGGGTGCCGGTGAACATGCCCAACGGCCGCAACTCCTTCGCTGTCTTCTACCCGGGCGAGTATGAGGCGACCCTGAACGGCCAGTACTTCTCCGCCCCGGCCACCCGCGCCACCGTGTCGGCCGCGGACGCGCCTCCGGCATCGCTGAACCTGCTGACCGAGGCCACGGGCGCCCTGAAGGAGGCCGTGAGCGGCAAGGTCAAGGAGTTCCTGGACTCCTGCGCGGACGAGGCCGACAAGCAGCAGAAGCTGCAGCCCAACTGCCCGTTCTACCACGCCACCAACAACCGCGTGATGGACGGAACCATCGACTGGAGCATCACGGACTACCCGAGCGTCAGCATCGAGCCGTTCGGCGGCCGCTGGGTGGTGGCTCCCCTCGACGGCAAGGCCCGGATCAAGGCCCGCCAACAGGATCTGTTCTCGGGCGCCGTGTCCGACATCGACTCCGTCCACGATTTCAGCTTCACGACCCGTCTGGACATCGACGGCGACACCGTCAAACTCACGCCGCAGCTGGACTACTAGTACCCTCCGGGACTCCGCGGCGGCGGGCCCGAAGAAAGCCAAAAGGCTGCTGTCCGTGATTCAGGGTCACGGACAGCAGCCTTAGGTCAGCCTTGGCGCAGCGGCTCAGTCCATTCCGCGCAGGTCCAGGACCAGCTCGGTGTCTCCGTCGGCCTGCAGGAGCACGGGGATTCCCCAGTCCTGCTGGTAGAGGTGGCAGGCCGCATGGTCCGGGATCTCGCCGTCGGCGTCTTCGGACCCGTCACAGGCCGCCGCGCGGGCGGTGATGTGCAGGACGCCCTCGGGGACGTCGGAGGAAAGCTCCAGGGTGCGCAGGAGCCCCACGGACGTCCCCCCGCCGGAGACCAGCAGTTCGGGGGGTGTGGACGAGATCTTCAACTGGGTGGGATCGCCCCAGCGGTCGTCCAGCTTCTGACCGGTGGGCGCCGTGAAGCGGACCGCCAGTTCGAGCGGCCCAGGCGCCACAGGGCTCTTGGGACGGTGGGTCTGCGCCGCACCCTCGTCCACCTGCTGGGCTTCCTTCGGGATGGGCACGTACACGAGCTGGTGCTTGTTGGCCTCGACCACCACCAGCAACGGCTCGGATCCGGCGACCTGGGTGTGGTCCACAATCACGTCCGAGGGCTCGGACAGTCCGCGGGCCAGTGTGGAGACCGTGCCCGTTGCGGGGTCGTAGCGGCGGACTGCGCCGTTGTACGTGTCCGCGATGGCCACCGAACCGTCAGGGAGCACCGTGACGCCGAGCGGGTGCTGCAGCCGCGCCTCCGCGGCGGGTCCATCGCGGAAGCCGAAGTCGAACAGGCCCTTGCCCACCGCCGATTCGACGGTGGTGGTGCCCGCGTCATCAATCACGAGTTTGCGCAGGGCGGAGGTCTCGGAGTCAGCCACCCAGATGTTGCCGTCCGCGTCTTCGGCAAGGCCGGAGGACTGGGCGAACCAGGCTTCAGCGGCCGGGCCGTCCAGGAGCCCTTCGAGGCCGTTGCCGGCGATGATCTTTACGGCGCCGGAAGTCGGGTCGAAGCTGAAGATCTGGTGCACTCCCGCCATCGCGACCACCACGGCGTTGAGCTTGGCGGACCAGACGACGTCCCACGGCGAGCTCAGGGACACCGCGAGCGGGTCCGCCTCGAGCCGGGTTCCGTAGGCGGCGCCTTCCTCGTCCACGCGGGCCGGGCCGGTTTCCAGCAGCCGCTGTACGCCGTTGCCGGCCAGCGTCCGGACGGTGCCGTCCGCGAGGGACAGCCCGCGGAGCCGGTGATTCACGGAGTCGGCAATGACGACGTCGTAACCGGCGGCCGCGGCGACATCCTCGGGCAGCAGCACCAGGCCCTGCGGTTCGTTGAACCGGGCGGTGGCGGCGTTGCCGTCGGCGTGGCCCTTTTCGCCCGAGCCGTAAGTGGCCAGCACGGTCTGAAAGTCGGTAGAGAGTTCCACGAGCCGGTGATGGCCGGTGTCGGTCACCAGCCACGAGCCGTCGCCGGCGCCTCCGACCCCGCGGCCGGCGGGCAGGAACAGGGCCTTGCCCGGGAAGCGCAGCGTTCCCGACGTCGGTTCCGGCGCCACGTAGGGGCCGTCGCCCCGGTGCAGGGTGCCCCGGGCCTCGTGTTCGGCGATCAGCTCGGGGATCAGGACGGCGAGGCCGTCCGCGTGGCCCTCGCCGGAGAGGTGCGCGACGATGTAGCCCTCGGGATCGATGACCACCAGGGTCGGCCAGGCCCGGGCCGTATAGGCCTTCCAGGTGTCCAGCTCGGGGTCGTCGAGGACAGGGTGGCGGATCTCGTAGCGTTCGACGGCGGCCGCCAGCGCCACGGGATCGGCCTCGTGCTCGAACTTGGGCGAATGCACGCCAACCGTCACGAGGACATCCGAGTACTGCTGCTCGAGCGAGCGGAGTTCGTCCAGGACGTGCAGGCAGTTGATGCAGCAGAACGTCCAGAAGTCCAGCAGCACGATCTTGCCGCGCAGGGATTCAAGGTCCAGGGACTTGCCACCGGTGTTCAGCCAGTTGCGGCCCACCAGTTCGGAGGCCCGGACCCGGAGGTGGGTGCGTACGGTTTCGGTCATGAGCGTCCTTCCAGCTTTGAATTGCGTTCGGCAAGCCTGGCGTCGCGCTCGGCCAGCTTGGCAAACATATCGTTGTAAGCGGTGAGATCGGCGTCGTTATTCCTGTCCGCCGCCCGGTCGGTGCGTTTGGACTCGCGCGCGTCGGAGCGGGACCACATCACGGCGACACCGATCGCTACCAGCAGGGTCGGCACTTCGCCGATCCCCCACGCCACGGCACCGCCCATCTGTTGGTCCAGCAGGGCCGGGGGGCCCCAGGTCCGCCCGAGGTTGCCGAAGTAGTCGGCGGCCAGCAGCCCGGTGCCGCCCATGATGGCGACGCCGAAGAACGCGTGGAAGCCCATAGTGGCCAACAGGAGCAGCAGCCGCATGGGGTACGGTGCGCGGCGCGGCAACGGATCGGTGCCGATCATGGTGAGCACGAAGATGTAGCCGGTGAGGGCGAAGTGCAGGTTCATGAGTTCGTGGCCCACGTGGTCCCGCATCGCGTAGCCGAACGCGTCCGAGTAGTAGAAAAGCACGATCGAGCCGGCGAAGTTGGCGGCCGCGAACAGCGGGTGGGTCACCAGTTGCGAGAACTTGGAGTGGATGAAGATCATCAGCCACTCGCGCGGGCCGCGGGAGCTGTCGCGCCGGGGGGTGAGCGCCCGCAGTGCCAGCGTCACGGGGGCGCCCAGGACCAGGAAGATCGGGGCCACCATGGTCAGGGCCATGTGGTCCACCATGTGCGCCGAAAACAGTACCCTGCCATAGACCGACGGCGGCCCCGAGGTCACGTAGGTGAGGACCACGAGTCCGAGCACCCAGTTGACCGCCCGGAACCAGGGCCACGAGTCGCCCCGCTTCATCACTTTTCGCACGCCGAGGAGGTAGGACACCAGGCCAAACACGGCGACGGCGATCCAGAGCCAGTCGAGCCGCCACTCCGTGAGCCATCTTTCCGGGGTCAGTTCCGGCGGCAGCTCGTAGCCCGAGAGGATGAAGGCCGGCGAAGCGTCGGGTGCGAAAGTGGTGGGCTGCGGCGGGGCGGAACGCCCCAGCGCGACGGCGATCCCGGACGTCGCCCCCATGATGATCAACTCCACAATCACCAACTGCCACAACACCCGGCGCGCGGACCTGCCCATGGCGCGGTTGCCGAGCTGCGGGATGACCCAGCGGCGGTGCATGAGCCCGATGCCGCCCAGCACCAGGACCGCTGCCGTCTTGGCCAGGATCAGTTGCCCGTAGGCCGAGCCGAAGAGGTCTGCCCAAGTGGTGAGGCGGATGCTGGCGTTGATCACGCCGGAGGCGAAGACCAGGGCGAAGGCAAAGCCGGCCAGGGATGAGAACCGGCGCAGGGTCGGCTCGGTGATGTCTGCTGTCCCCGAGGCTGCCCCGGAGGTGCGGCCGCCGGCGCCTGTGCCTTCCAGGACGCCGGAGAGGACTGCGAGCATGATGATGCCGCCTACCCAGGCCGATACGCCGACCAGGTGCAGGCCGAGCGAGTTGATGGCGCCCTCGTGGTCGCTGGAGCTGGAGGAGTGTCCGATCAGGGCAGCGGGAACCAGCCCGATCAGCGAAAGGACCAGCGTCAGTGCCAGGCCGCCGCGGGAGCGCACTCCGAACAGGGCGGTGGTAACGACGGCGGCGATGATGACGACAGCCAGCCACGCGCGTCCGGTTTCGATGTCCGTCATGAAGTACACGAGGGAGCGGGTGAATTCCGGGTCCCCGGAGATGCCCTGCCCCGCGATGTCCGCGTAGCCCAGGACCAGTACGGTGATCGCGGACAGCGTCCAGACGGCGCCGGCGGCCGCTGCCACGGCCAGCGCCCGGGTGAAGGCCGGATGTTCCGGGGCGTCCTGCTCCTTGGACCGGGAGCTGTTCCTGTTTCGCGGCAGGATGCCGACGGCGAAGATAAGGCCGCCGATCACGGTGGCGACAGCGACGTTGTGGATCGCTTTGCTCACCGGAAGCCCCCAGCGCACCAGCGCACCTGGATCTGAGACCTCGCGGGCGGCTGCTGCGCCGGAGAAGATCAGTGCCGCTACCAGGCCAAGAAACAACGCGCCAAGGCCTGCGATCAGCCAAGGCCGGGCAATCCCGGGGGGACCGGAGCCAGGGCCGCGTGCGTCCCCGGGGGGAACGGGCGCTGCGGTTGTGGGCGTGGGATTTACTGCGGAAGGCACACCTCCATTGTCCGCTACGCCGCCTTGCTCAGCGAATCGGCCCCGGCGGCTGGGCCTCCGGGGATCCGTCCAGCCGGCGCGGCCTTCAAAGGGCTGCGGATTGGTCGGGAAGGCAGCCCGGCCGGCCTAAGACCGGTCAGGGACCGGTTAGGGACCGGCCGGCGGCTGGCCGGGGACTGGCCGATGACGCAAAAGGAGCGGCAACCCGAGGGTTGCCGCTCCTTTCAAGCCTGCGAAGAAGACTACTTCTTCTTGGCGACTGCAGCCTTCAGCTTGGAGCCGGCGGTCAGCTTGACGCTGTGGCCAGCGGCAATCTGGATGGTCTCGCCGGTCTGCGGGTTGCGGCCGGTGCGAGCTGCACGGTCGGTGCGCTCTACGGCGAGCCAGCCCGGGATGGTGATCTTCTCGCCCGCGGCGACAGAGGTCTCGAAGACCTCGAACAGTGCGTCGAGCACGGAGTTGACTGCTGCCTGGCTGGTGCCGGCCTTGCCTGCTACCTCTGCAACAAGTTCACTACGGTTCTTAGCCATTTATGTCCTCCTGGACGGTCACGATTTTTGGAGCCTGCACACGGCATGCGTACAAACCACTGTTCGAAAACTTACCAGCTTGGCGCCTCAGAGGTGGCAAATTCCGCGTGTTTTCGGCCTTTTTTGGGGAAAATCACTGGAATCGGGCGCCGATCGCCGTCAAATTGCGCCGAGAGCGGAAGCCCCCTCGTCGGCGCCGTTTCACCCAGATCCGCCGCCGTCCCCGCCGGCGGACTTTCCGCCGCCAGGAAGCCAGCCCGGGCGCTGCCCGCTGGGCACCGGTCCCATGGTCCTGGCGGGCCGTGAGGGGGGCCTTAGCGGGGGCGACGCCGGCACCCGTCTTGGATGCCCTGCCGGCTGCCCGGGGGACGTGGGGCGCTCGTGGCGGGCCCTGGGACCTGTGTTCTGGCAGGCCGTGACCCGGGTTCGGCTGGGCACGCTGGCCCTGGTCTTGTCCGGTCCGGGTTCCGCTCCGGGTCGGGGACCCCGGCCCGGCTCGGTTCGGAGAGGCCGGTTAAATGCGGGAGGACCCCCACCGTGTGGTGGGGGTCCTCGACCGTTAATGGTGTTCCGGCGGTGACCTACTCTCCCACACCCTCCCGGGTGCAGTACCATCGGCGCTGTGGGTCTTAGCTTCCGGGTTCGGGATGGGACCGGGCGTTTCCCCCACGCTATGACCGCCGTAACCCTTGCTCCGC
The DNA here is from genome assembly GCF_056401395.1 of Arthrobacter sp. P4_F11. Lineage (NCBI taxonomy): Bacteria > Bacillati > Actinomycetota > Actinomycetes > Micrococcales > Micrococcaceae > Arthrobacter > Arthrobacter sp. P4_F11. Next base: position 90 of record NZ_JBFUJK010000019.1, on the reverse strand, counting down.
CACGCACCCGCGGGGCGGGGGTGGGGAAATCTGTGGTTACAACATCTGTGGTGTTGTTATTTTGTTGTGGTTTTGTTCCTCAAGCAACGG